>CAIPTD010000065.1 GCA_903867885.1 uncultured Ferrovum sp.
CGGTGAGAGCGACAACCGATATTGGTAAGCAGTCGGTTTCAATGGCTGGTGCCTCAGTGCGTTTGGCTGAAAGAATCTTTGGCGACTTAAGTAACTCAAAGATTTTATTTATTGGTGCAGGTGAAATGATTCAATTGTGCGCTTCACACTTTGCCGGTAAAAAGCCAAAACAGATTGCAATCAGTAATCGTACCGTTGATCGTGGCGATGAAATGGCCAAGGTTTTTGCTGAAAAAGGTTTAAAAACAGACTCCTTTCCTTTGCAATCTTTGCACTCACGCTTGCATGAGTTTGATGTAATTGTTTCCTGTACTGCCAGTTCATTACCAATCATTGGTATGGGGCTTGTTAAAACGGCTTTGAAGGCCAGAAATAGTAGGCCAATTGTATTGATTGACTTGGCTGTACCGCGCGATATAGAGCCAGAGGTTAAATCACTTAAGGATGCCTATCTTTATTCAGTTGATGATTTAGGCGGTCTTGTGAATGAAGGGCGCAATATCCGAGAGCTATCGATGGCCGATGCTGAACTTATTATCGATAATGGCGTGAATGAATTTTTTCGGACCTTACAAAAAAGAACCTTGGTGCCAATCATTCAGTCCCTGCAGACTACTGCAGGTCGACTCAAAGAAATTGAATTAGAAAAAGCAGTGCGGCGCATTAAAAGGGGTGAAGATCCCGTTGAAGTTTTGTCGATCATGGCAGAAGCTCTGGCCAATAAATTTATGCACGCACCCATTAATGCATTACAAAATTCACCCAATAATGAGATCGAAGATTTCAAACGAATTCTCTCTAGCATTTACCCACCAAAATAATGATGGCCTGAAATATGCTCCAGGTAACTAAAGTACTTCATACGATTAATTCTTCGCAGGACTTAAAGCAGCTTGAGCAGTCTGAGTTGCCCCAATTGACTGAAGAGTTACGTGAATTTATTCTTCAGTCAGTTGCTAGTACTGGTGGGCATCTATCTTCTAATCTGGGAACAGTTGAGCTAGCTGTTGCCTTGCACTATGTTTTCAATACACCGGATGACAGAATAGTATGGGACGTAGGTCATCAAAGTTATGCGCATAAGATTCTGACTGGACGCAGAGAGGGAATGCCTACCTTGCGTCAGTTTGGGGGCTTATCCGGTTTCCCTAAGCGCTCAGAGAGTGAATATGACGCTTTTGGTACAGCGCATTCTTCTACTAGTATTTCAGCGGCCCTGGGAATGGCGGTTGCCAGTAAAGTCAAGGGTGAAAAGCGAAATGTAGTTGCCGTGATTGGAGATGGCTCCATGAGTGCCGGCATGGCCTATGAAGGGCTGAATAACGCTGGTCTTGATAAATCCATTCCCTTAATCGTCATTCTGAACGATAACGAAATGTCGATTTCTCCCGCTGTTGGAGCCCTGAATCGATATTTAGCAAAACTCATTAGCGGTTCAATTTATGGAGCCACTAAAAAGGGCTTGGATAAGATGCTTTCCTATACTCCGCCTTTGCGAGAGTTTGCAAAAAGACTGGAAGGTCATGCCAAGGGAATGATTGGTCCGGCTACCATTTTCGAAGAATTTGGTTTTGACTACTACGGCCCAATTGATGGCCATAATTTGGATGATCTGATTGTTACGCTTAGTAATCTCAAAAAGATTGCCCAGACTGATGGCCCACAATTTTTGCATATCGTTACCAAAAAAGGAAAGGGATATGAGAGGGCAGAGCTAAATCCAATTGCATATCATGGGCCCGGAAAATTTAATCCTAGCGAAGGTCTAAAACCTTCTGCCCCAGGTAAAAAAACCTACACCGAAGTCTTTGGCGAATGGCTTTGTGACATGGCAAGGCAAGATGAGCGCCTCATTGGAATTACACCAGCGATGCGTGAAGGTTCCGGCTTAGTGCAGTTTGAGGAACAGTTTCCCAATCGCTACTTTGACGTAGGAATTGCAGAACAGCATGCGGTGACCTTTGCAGCTGGCATTGCTTGTGAGGGTCTAAAACCAGTTGTAGCTATCTACTCTACCTTTTTACAAAGGGGCTACGATCAACTGATACACGATGTCACTCTTCAGAATTTGCCGATTGTTTTTGCTATCGATCGAGCAGGCATGGTTGGTGCAGATGGGGCGACGCATGCAGGCGTATTTGATGTTCCTTTTTTAAGATGCTTACCGAACTTGGTTTTAATGACGCCATCTAACCAAGCTGATTGTAGAAATATGCTGACTACAGCATTTAGTTTGAATGGTCCCGCAGTGGTACGTTATCCACGAGGATCTGGAGTGGGCCCAGAGGCATCGCAGACGCTTGAGGTCGTTGCGCTTGGAAAAGGGAAGATTGTTCGCCAAATGAAAAATGAGGCAGCCGTTGATCAAAAAATTGCTTTTGTTTGCTTCGGCCCATTGCTATACAGTGCGTTAGAGGCTGCAGAGGTGCTTGATGCTACTGTTGCGGATATGCGCTTTGTCAAACCCCTAGATGAAACATTGCTCTTGGATTTAGCGAAAAATCATGATGCCTTGGTCTTTGTAGAAGATAGCGCAATTCAGGGAGGGGCAGGTAGCGCCTGTCTAGAAGCTTTGTCAGCACATAAAATTCAGATACCTACCTTACAAATTGGCTTGCCCGATGAGTACGTTGAGCATGGTGATGTGAATGTGCTCTTAGATTTATATGGGCTATCCCCTAAGAAAATTTTGACTAAAGTGCAAGAGCATTTTCAAATATAAGTATCTATTTCATGTTCAAGCAAGAAAAAAAAGAGCCTGTACGTTTATCAAAAGAACAAAAGTGGATGTATATCGGTAAGCCTGTTGCCATTATCTTTGGCACCCTCAACCTTTTCATCCTAGTATTTTTCTTGATTTACTATTACCTCTAAATACGGAGCCTTAAAAGAGCTCTGATCTTAACTAACCCCTTTTTGGTTAAAGGTTCATTAAAACAATGTTAAACAAAAGAATGGTCATGCCATTGGTCTGGGGTTTAACAGTGGCGATACTGGGCGGCTTAGCAACCGATTTGGGGCCTTGGTATCACGCTTTAAAAGAGCCGTTTTGGAAGCCTCCAGATTGGGCATTTGGCCCCATCTGGTCTACTATTTTTGTTTTGTCTGGCGTTGCCTGGGTAGGTGCAAAACATTTGACTTCAGACACTACTATTCTGAGTCGTTTAAATATTCTATTTTGGCTAAATGCTTTTTTCAATTTGCTATGGAGTATTTTATATTTTCGCTTTCAAAGGCCAGATTGGTCTTTGTATGAGTCCCTGTTTTTATGGCTCTCAGTCCTTGCCATATTGCTGACGATCAGAAAAGTCTCGACTAGATATAGTTTATACATGTTGCCTTATTTGCTATGGGTTAGCATTGCTATTGTTTTAAATTGGGATACGGTTCGATTGAATGGGCCCTTTACCTAAAAATACGACTAGTATGTCAGTAGTGTATATAAAGATGAATTCATGACCCAACAACATCGTATTGTGATCGTAGGTGGTGGCGCTGGCGGCCTGGAGCTGGCCACTAAACTTGGCGATCGATATCACACCCGCAAGAATGCCTCCAAGAAGGTATCGGTTGTCTTGGTGGATAAGAATCGCACGCATTTATGGAAGCCAAAACTACATGAAGTTGCTGCAGGCTCTATGGATCTTGC
>CAIPTD010000066.1 GCA_903867885.1 uncultured Ferrovum sp.
GGCCGAATTAAAGACCTGATCGCAGCGACTACCTCCTAATACTTAACGGAATAAGAGAGGATTTATCATGGCACTATCATCCATTTTTGATGTAGCAGGTACCGCACTGACGGCCCAATCAAAGCGCCTTAATGTGGTGGCCAGCAATTTAGCGAACGCAGATAGTGCGAGCACGAGTGCAGATACTGCCTATCACGCAAAACAAGTGATTTTTCAGACCTTAAATCTGGGAAGTAGTGCTGATAAAGGCGTGAAGGTTTCTGCTGTAGTGGACGACCCTTCCCCTATGCACACAGTTTATGAACCGAATCATCCTTTAGCGAATGCGGAAGGATATGTCACTTATCCCAACGTCAATCCGGTAGAGGAAATGGTCAATATGATCTCTGCTTCACGCTCCTATCAGAATGAAGTCGATGTCATGAATACCACCAAGTCCCTGCTGCAAAAAACATTAACCCTAGGCCAGTAATTGACCGCTGAATAACAAAGCTCATTAAGGAGTCATTAGATATGTCAACTATCAACACCACTACCCAGAACTCCAACCCACTTTTTAATACTGGCGGGACATCAAGCGCCTCTGCTTCAACTGGAACTTCTGCAGCGGCAGCTGCTGCAACGGCAACTTCCGCACAAAACATTCAAAATGAATTTTTAACGCTTTTTACAACGCAGTTGAAAAACCAGGATCCCATGAATCCTATGGATTCTTCGCAAATGACCTCGCAGTTGGCTCAGATTAGTACGGTAAGTGGTATTCAAACGCTAAACCAAACTATGCAGTCCATGATGTCGAGCAATACCGCTGTGCAAGCATCTCAGTCTGCTGCGCTCATTGGTAAATCAGTTATGGGTCCTGGAAGTCAGTTTGCATTGGGTGATTCAGGAAATGCGCAGCTTGGAATTACGCTGCCATCCAACGCCGATTCGGTGACCGTTAATGTCTTGGATGCTGCGGGACACACCGTGCGTTCATTCAGTGAAACCAATCAATCTGCAGGAAACTTTTCACTCAATTGGGATGGGAAGGACAGCAGTGGTCATGCCGTTCCTGCTGGGAATTACAGTGTGAAAGCAACTGCTACTTACTCGGGACAGGCCGTTACCCCCACGACATTGGTGCAAGGTGTGGTGACTGGAGTAACGAGTAACACTCAGGGTGTGAGTTTGTCTGTTCAGGGAGTGGGTAGCCTACCCCTAACTTCAATTACGCAAATTAATTAAGTTTATCCAGATCGGAATTTAAGGGAGATAAAGAGATGGATTTTGGAATTGCAATTAGCGGGCTGAATTCTTCTTCAACAAGTATCGATACGATTGGGAATAATATTTCTAATGCTAGTACTGTCGGTTTTAAAACGGCTGTGACTGAATTTGCAGCTCAGTACCTCCCTCCGATTGGAGGTGGCTCAGCGCAATCAGGGGGGGCAGGGGTGAAGGTCACAACAGTCGCGCAGCAATTTACGCAAGGCAGCATCTCTAATACGGGAAACAACCTAGATGTGGCCATTGACGGTAGCGGATTCTTTCAACTCAACAATAATGGGACTACCCAATACACCCGTAATGGACAGTTTCATGTTGATGCTTCTGGCTATCTGGTTTCATCTAATGGTGCTCGCGTTCAAGGTTATGCGTCCAACTCAAGTGGTGGAGTTGTAACGGGTACGGTTGGGGATCTTCTTATTCCTCAATCCGAAATTGCCCCCACCACCACCACCACCATTAAGGGAAACCTGAATCTCGATTCTCGCAGTACACCCATACCGTCAACCACAACTTTCAGCACACAAGATCAAACATCATTTAACAACGAGTCTTCGGTTTCGGTTTACGATACACTTGGCAATCCCCACACATTAACCAACTACTTCGCACTTTCCACCGTGAATGCATCGGGTGGTTCAACATGGAATGTGTACTCCACTGTGGATGGTGCGGCTGTCACTTCCAACCAGCCTGATACTTTAGCATTCAGTGCTAATGGCATTCTTCTTGGGGCAAACGGAAGTACTACCTCAAACGTGGTGAGCTTAACCGCTACCCAGACCAATGGTTCTACTACGCCGCTTTCCATGAAATATGATTTTTCAGGGACCACGCAGTTTGGTTCTGCCTTTGCGGTGACCTCTCTGTCCCAAGACGGAGGCGGGCCCGGTATATTGACAGGCTTTTCATTTGCGCCAAACGGTGTGATTACCGGAACTTACAGCAACGGTAAAACTGGCTCACTGGGTCAGGTTACGCTGACCAATTTCGCCAATCCCCAAGGCCTTGAGCGTAATGGTGACAATACCTGGACCGCAACAGCTACTTCAGGTACCCCGATTGCAGCAGCGCCTCCTGGTTCTAATGGAACAGGTTCGGTGCAAGGTTCTTCTTTGGAGTCTTCTAACGTTGATCTTACGAGCCAATTAGTGAATTTGATCACTGCGCAGCGTGATTATCAGGCCAATGCACAAACAGTGAAGACCTTAGATTCAATGTTCAACACGATCGATACTTTGCGCTAAGGTGACTAAATGGATCGCATGATTTATACAGCAATGACCGGAGCCAAGCAGACCATGGAGCAACAATCTACGGTTGCGAATAATTTGGCTAACGTGAATACCACCGCTTTTCGGGCTGAGCTGGCTACATTTCGTGCGGTTCCCATCAATGGCACAGCCCAAACAACCCGCGTATTTGTGACGGATTCCACTCCTGGCGCCGACTTGACTCCTGGGAATTTTCAGAAAACAGGACGCGCATTGGATGTTGCAGTTCAGGGAACAGGTTGGATTGCAGTGCGAGCAAAAGATGGTTCTGAAGCCTATACCCGTGATGGAAATCTTCAAGTTCAAGCTGATGGAAGTTTGACCACGCATAACGGTATTCCTGTCCTGAGTGACCCCGGCCCTGGCGCTCCCCCCGCCCCCATTCGCGTGCCATTGGGATCAGAGGTGACTGTGTCGTTGGATGGCACGGTATCGGCTACAGCAACACAGGGTGGTGATATCCCTCCCGCGATTACGGTAGCTGGAAAAATTCGATTGGTGGATCCCCCAGCGAGCAACATGACACGGCGAGATGATGGGCTGTTTCAGACTCGTGATGGCCGTGCCGCCCCCACTAGTGCATCGGTGCTTGTGGCTCCCCAAAATTTAGAAAGCAGTAATGTGAATTTGACCCACCAAATGGTGCAGATGATCGAGCTGTCCAGGCAGTACGAGTTAAATACCAAGATGATCACCACCGCCAATGACGATGAAAAGGCTGCGAGCCAACTATTAACACTGAACTGATTGATTGGATCAATCTTTACTAAAACGAAGGGGTACACAGAATGAATAGAACACTGGCAATTGCAAAAACGGGCATGGATGCCCAACAGACTCAGATGGATGTCATTTCCAACAATCTGGCGAACGTTGGAACTAATGGTTTCAAGGCTTCAAGAGCCGTGTTTGAGGATTTGATTTACCAAACCATTCGCGCCCCCGGAGCCCCTAGTAGCACGCAGACGAATCTTCCCTCAGGTTTGCAGATCGGAACGGGGGTGGAGCCTGTTGCAACAGAGCGTATTCAAACCCAGGGAAATTTAACTGCAACGGGCAATCCTAAAGATGTGGCGATCAGTGGAAACGGCTTTTTTCAAGTACTGATGCCAGATGGCACAACGGGTTATACCCGAGATGGCGCTTTTCAGACCGATGCAACTGGCCAGTTGGTCACCGCGAATGGTTATGTGGTTCAACCCCCCATCACCATCCCTGCTAATGCTTTGTCTATTTCCGTTGCTCCAGACGGGACTGTTTCAGTGACTCAACCCGGTACCGCTACGCCAGTTCAAGTTGGCAATATCTTGGTGGCAATGTTTCAGAACCCAGCAGGCTTAAAAACCTTGGGTGGAAATATCCTTCAAGAAAGTGGTTCTTCAGGTGCTGCTGCGACTACCGCGCCCGGTCAAAACGGATCAGGTTCGCTTCAGGCCGGTTATATCGAAACCTCGAATGTGAACGTAGTGGAAGAACTCGTGAACATGATTCAAACCCAGCGCACCTATGAAATCAATAGCAAGGCGATTTCAACGGCAGACCAGATGCTTGCGCGCTTAACGCAGATGTAAATCATGAAAACATTTATTTTTTCTTTATTGGTTAGTACCTGCACTCTCATCACGCTGTGTTTAAGTGGTTGTGCAGAACCTGCCCCGCGGTCGATTATTGCTCAACCCATTTCTGCACGCCCTGCATTGGCGGTGGCCGATCCCGAGCCTACAGGTGGTATTTATCAGACGCGTCCCGGTTATGCTTACCGTCCTATATTTGAGGACCGCCGAGCACGTCAAGTAGGTGACACCATCATTGTCACCTTGAATGAGAGCACAACAGCCAGTAAAAAGTCTTCTGCTGATGCTTCTCGTTCTACCTCTTCTGCGCTCACAATTTCTCCAATTACAGGTTTACCTACTTTAGGGTTGGCTGGCGCTAGCTTAACCGGAACGGACACCACCAAATTTGCCGGTGCGGGCGATGCTGCTGCAACCAATACCTTCACTGGAACCATTACTGTGACCGTAATTGAGGTCTTATCGAATGGTAATTTGGTCGTGAGTGGTGAAAAGCAAATCGCCGTCAATCAAGGGACAGAGTTTATTCGTCTTGCTGGAGTAGTGAATCCAGCGAATATATTGTCGGGTAATACCGTGTCATCTACCCAGATTGCCGACGCCAAGTTGGAATATAAAGCCAATGGCTTTGTGAATGATGCACAAGAAATGGGCTGGATGCAGCGTGCATTCCTGAAAGTCTCGCCTTTTTAAGAGATGAAGATCATGAATTCTTTTACCCCTTTTCATCTGTTTGGTGCCAGCAGCGTTTTTACCAACCCAGTTAAACATTGTTTAAAAGCTTTGTTGATTGTGATTCTAAGCACTTCTTGTTTTGCGGAGCGAATCAAAGATATTGCTAATATCCAGGGGGTGAGACCCAACCAGTTGGTTGGCTATGGGCTCGTTGTGGGACTAGATGGCACTGGCGATCAAACAACACAAACTCCCTTCACCGTTCAAAGCTTGATCACCATGATGGGTCAGTTAGGGGTGAACTTACCACCTGGTACCAGCTTACAATTAAAAAATGTGGCGGCGGTAGCCGTCACGGCTGAACTTCCCCCCTTTGCTCAGCCGGGTCAGCGTTTGGATATCGTGGTGGGCTCTATAGGTAACGCCAAGAGTTTACGAGGCGGTACGCTTCTTATGACGGCATTGAAGGGAATTGATGGTCAGGTTTATGCGTTGGCACAAGGTAATGTTGTGATTGGCGGGTCAGGGGCTTCGTCGGGTGGCGCATCAAAGCAAGTGAATCAACTTTCTGCTGGGCGCATTTCTGAGGGTGCAACGGTAGAACGCATTGTGCCCACTAAAGTGGGCGCGAACGGCATCCTACATTTGGAATTACATCAATCAGATTATGGGACTTCTCAGCGAATAGAAGAAGCAGTGAATAAGAAATTTGCAGGAGATATCGCCCGTGCCATTGATGGAAGAACAATCGATGTGCGGGTTCCTGAAGCTGCAGATGATTTGGTTAAATTTATTTCAGATCTTGAGGCTTTAACGGTCACGCCTGCCCAGGGGTCCGCTCGAGTAGTGGTCAATGCGCGCAGCGGGGCAGTGGTCATGAATCAAAATGTGATCTTGGAACCATGCGCTGTAGCTCAGGGTAGCCTCTCTGTAACGATTTCAACAGACCCTGCAGTGAGTCAGCCCAATCCCTTATCAAATGGGGTAACTGCTGATACGACCAAAACCAATATTGATATCAAACAAGAAGGGGGCTCATTGATCAGCTTGAAAGGGGGGGCAACCTTGAATGATGTCGTTAAGGCTCTCAATACCTTGGGGGCGACCCCTGGCGATTTGATTTCCATTCTGGAAGCGCTTCGCGCATCCGGGGCATTACACGCTAATTTAGAAATTATTTAGAGCACATCATTATGGCTATCGATCCCTCTCACAAGCTTGGTCTGTCGATTGACCCTGCCTCTTTGCAGGCCTTAAAAAGTCAATCACACAATGCACCTGATGCGTCTTTAAAGACAGCCGCTAAGCAGTTTGAGGGTGTGTTCTTGAATATGATGTTGAAGAGCATGCGGGATACCGTACCTCAAGATGGTCCGGGTAATAGCCAACAAACAAAAATGTTTCAAGGGATGTTGGATGAGCAGTACGCCTCTGCTCTGAGCCAAGGACGAGGATTAGGTTTGGCCGATATGATTGTTCGCCAATTTAAAGCAAACGGGCAAGTGGCCGCTACTTCTAGTGAAGATACCCCATCCGTTGGTCAAATAAATTCAAATTCTGCGATATCTGGGTCTGGATCTAGTGCAGACCTGGCGACTGCGCTGGCAAAAGACGTGGCTTCGAGCAGACTTCCTGCGTCTACACTGCCTAAAGGAAGTTCTGCAGCTCGTTCTAATGGAGTCTCACCACAGAATAACGCCTCCGTGGGTAAAACCTCCTCTTCAGCGCCTGCTTCTTTTAAAGACAAAATGGCTGATTTTGCAGCCTCTGCCAGCCAAGCAACGGGAATACCTGCGCATTTCTTACTCGCCCAAGCAGGGCTTGAAAGTGGTTGGGGAAAGCATCAGCCACTCCTACCAGGGGGAAACCCAAGTTACAATTTATTTGGTATCAAAGCAGGACCAAACTGGAATGGCCCTGTTGTAAAGTCAACCACGACTGAAGTGATCAACGGGGTGGAGCAAAAAGTGGTTCAGTCGTTCAGAGCCTATAGTTCATACGCTGAGTCTTTTCATGATTATGCTTCCTTGCTAAGCGGCAGCGCGCGCTATGCCAAAGCCTTAGCCTCTAATACTGCTCAAGATTTTTCCAATGCATTACAAAAAGCAGGTTACGCCACTGACCCAGCTTACGCGCAAAAAATTCGTGGGGCCATTAAACTGTTAGGTGGAGTGTCTGCGTGATGCAAGGCTGGATTCAGTGTTTCTTCAAGTTTGGGATAAAGACGCCGTTAATTACCCAAGGTCAACTAGAGATCTATCAGGGATGTAGTGCTGTTCAATCAGTGGATACCATATGAACATTGTTAACCCCAACTTCTTTAATTCAGCCCTTACGGGTTTGAATTACGCACAAACTGCGCTGGCTGTGGTGTCGAATAACATCAGCAATTCCAGTGTGGCGGGCTATACCCGCGAAGTGGTGACCAATGTTGACCCCAGTGGTGGCGGTGCGGGGGGGGTGATTGTTGGAGAAAGGCAAACCAGTACTTACCTCAACGCTAATCTACTGAATGCGCAAACCAGTGCCAGCGAGCAAGGTGCTTACGCTCAGCAAGCCACTCAGCTCAACCAGATTCTTGCAAGCAGTAGCGCAACAGGATCTAGTTCTACTATTGCGACTGATATTGGGGGGGCAATCCAGAATTTTTTCTCGAGCATTAATGCGCTTGCCACGTCTACTGGCGACTCTACGAATGCAGCTCGGAGTTCAGTTTTAACCAATGCAAACGTTTTAACAGCCGAGTTTTCTTCTGTTGGAACACAACTCAACGGATTAGGATCGCAGGTAGAACAAAATATTAAAAGTGACATCGGAAGTATTAATAACCTTGCAACCCAAATTGCAAAGGTGAACCAGAGTATTCAAACGAATAATGGTTCCTCAGTCATTCAACCGGCTAATGCATTAATGGATCAACGTGATCAATTGCTGCAACAATTAAGTAAATTGATTTCTGTCTCTACGCTTCCCCAAAATGATGGCACCTATTCAGTCTTTATAGGTGAAGGACAGCCGTTGGTATTGGGTGGAACGGCCCAATCTCTTTCCGCTGCTCCTTTGGTGAGTGATCCTAGTAAAACTATTCTGTCCTATTCCTCCCCTAATGGCCCTGTTTCCATCCCCGATAATCAAATTATTGGAGGTGAACTGGGAGCGTTAGTGCATTTTCGTTCCCAAACTTTGGTTCCAACCCAACAGACCTTAGGGCATTTGGCTACTAGTTTTGCATTGACAATTAATAACCAACTTCAGTTGGGTAAAGATAAGAATGGAAACTTTGGCGCAAACATGTTTAATCTTCCGCTGATTCCGAGCATCGCTGTCAGCACAAATACGGGTAATGGGGTGTTGAAGGTGGCCATGACTGACCCCAAACAAACGCAAGCAAGTGACTACAGCGTTAAATACGATGGTTCACATTATTCGATTACCCGTCTTTCAGATAACACCACCACCACCCTTCCTTCTGATCTTGCCACCACGCCTCAAACTGTAGATGGGCTTCAGTTTTCTTTGAATTCAGGAGCAATGCTTGCCGGTGATTCGATTATTGTTTATCCCTATAAGCAGAATGTAGGGGGGGTATCAGTCAGCATGACTGATCCCGCTAAAATTGGTGCAGCAGGCGGGACAAACGGGGTCGCTTCCGGAACCGTAAGTGTCACAACGAATTCATCGAATACCGGAACGGGCTCGCTTGCGATTACCGGTATTAACGGAACTCTGGCCACCAATCTTCCCTACAACTCTGCAATCGTAAAATTTGTGGATGCTACGCACTATCAAGTTGAGCAGGGTAGCAATGGTTATGGCCCGAGCACCTTGGTGAGCAATAATCAAATATCTGTCAACGGCATTAGCATGACTTTGTCGGGTATTCCCGCAGCCAATGACACATTCAATATGTCAACTAATATTTCAGGTGCGGGTGACAACTCCAATGCGGTTGCGCTTCATGCCTTGCAGACATCCAATACCCTGTTAGGGGGAACCACCAACTTTAGTACCTACTATAGTTCAATCTCCAGTACTGTTGGCTTGGCAGGACAGCAGTATCAAGCTACAAGTCAGGCAGCGAATTATGCTTTAACCTCGGCGACTACCGCACAGCAAACGGTTTCTGGTGTGAACCTGGATGAGGAAGCTTCAAGCTTGTTGAATTATCAACGCCAATATCAGGCTGCCGCTAAGGTAATTACGGTGTCACAAACCTTATTTCAATCCTTGCTACAAATCTAAGGGCTAGGTTTAGATTATGAGAATTTCTTCATCCACTATTTTTACCAATGCCGTTTCTGCAATGAATGCGCAGGAAAATCTCATCGCTAAAGACCAGCAACAGATTTCGTCTGGAAAGAAGGTCAATACCCCACAAGATGATCCGTATGCTGCAGCGACGGCGGTCACGTTAAATCAACAAATAGCGCGTATTGATGACTTCACAAATAACCGAAGTCTATTGATGGGTAATTTACGTCAGTTGGGTTCTAACTTAAGCTCGGTAACATCCACTCTGCAGAGTGTTTCCACCAGTTTAGTGCAAGCCAATACGGGAACATTGAGCACTCAAGATAAAAAAACGATTGCATCTGATCTTCAAAGCAGTCTTGATACCTTAATCGCTTACGCTAACCTTCAGGACGGTAACGGAAATTATATTTTTGGCGGCTATCAGACTTCAACACAGCCCTACGAAAAAGGGAACTTTGTATCAGTTGCCTCTTCGGGAAACAATCAGGGTAACAGTACCCTCACGCCCACTGTGGCAGCTTTAGATGCGCCTTTGTCCGGTTCGGCCACGATTACCATTAATAATTACGCAGATGGCACCCCGCCCACATTTACATACAGCATTAGTGGTTTGCCAAATGCGGTTGATAACGTTAGCAATCAGCCCTCAAGCAGTTTTACTGATACCACTGTTCAACCCAATGTTACTGTTCCGACGATTGGGTTGACTTCAAATGGCAACTCCATTGGTTCACTCACTCTCGGCGGAACGCCAAGCAATGGAGATAGCTTTACCATCAGTCCTAAGCCCACCAATTATCAAGGGGATACAGGAGCAAGATCGGTAGAGGTGAATGACGGCCAAATTGTGGGCACGACTTTGGTTGGCCCACAAGTATTTGGTTCTATACCCACGGGAAACGGTAGCTTTGAGACTGTAGCCCCTCCTACTAATACTGGGTCTGGCATCATTAGTTCTGGTTCGGTTACGAGCAGCTTAGCGCTTAAGGGGCATCAATACGCCCTGACATTTAGCGGTAGCTCAGGCCAAGTCAACAGTGGTAATCAAAATACAGGATCGGCTTCGTATGCGTCCGGGTCAGCAACGGGCACGCCCTCATCCAATGATCAGTTCAACATTGTGTTTTCGGTGTCTAACGGTCAGACGCAGTACACCATTGCGAATCAAACTACCGGGCAGACACAAGATCCTCAGTCGTATACCTCTGGCACTCCCATTAGCTTGCCAAATGGTGCAGCCTTTACATTGAATGGTAGCCCCAATTCAGGTGATAGCTTTTTGTATCAACCTGGTCCGGCTAAAACCTATAGTGTTGTGGACTTAAGTTTATCAACCACTGATAATCCTCAAGGGACTCCGGTTCCAGGTCACACTAATGTGTCTTTTTCATCAGGCAATGCCATTCAATTTGATGGAATGAGTTTTAATATTACGGGATCGCCTAATACAGGTGATACGTTTGCTGTGAATCCATCTTCCAGCACGGATGTCTTTACTGTGATTCAGAATGCAATCAATGCGCTGAATTCATATGGCGGATCTTCGCCTGCAAATTCTTCAAAGCTCTCTAACGCTCTTTCAGCTGCGCAGCTGGGGATTACGGGTGCGATTAATCAGGTGGATGTGGGTCAGGCTGTTGTGGGCGGGCGGCAGAATGAAATCAGCTCCTTAGATAGTTCTACCGCACTGAATAAAATTGATCTGCAGCAAGAATTAGCCAGTCTAACCAGCACCGACATGGCTTCGGTGATCAGTGATCTGTCACAAGCGACGGTAGCGCTTACCGCATCACAAAAAGCATTTGTGCAGGTGCAGGGGCTCAATCTCTTTAGTTATATTCAGTAACTTAAAGCGCGCCAGCTGCGCGCATGATGCCGTCTAGCGATACTTCCCAAAGTTTGTCGAAGGCCCTGAGCCACCCTGGAAGTCCTATGAATGCCAAAAACAGTCCGGCTGCTAGCGTAATAGGAAAACCGATCGAGAATAGATTCAATTGGGGCGCCGCTTTTGAAAGCATTCCCAATGAGAGATTCACAATGATCAGCGTGATGGTAATGGGCAACGCCATGACCAAGCCATGCATGCAGAGCACGCCGCCATAGGCTGTCAGCATTTTGAGCCCACCTGCTTTAAATCCCAATTCAGCGATTGGCAATGTTTTAAATGTTTGAGCCAATGCGCCAAACATCGCGAGGTGTCCGTCAATGGCAAAAAACACCAGCCCCGACAAGGCCACCATTAAGGCACTGAATGAAGTAGTAGAAGATTCGCTATTGGGGTCATACAAAGTAGCAAAACCTAAACCCATTTGAGTGCCTACTAATTCTCCGGCTAAGCTCACAGCCGCGAAAAGTGTTTGCATCAGTATTCCCAAAGAAACACCGATCAAGATTTCTCGCACTAATACGCCTATGCCCTCCCAAGAGCCCACCGCTACTGAAGGGAGGGGCCCAATGGTGGGCGCAATCGCAAGGGTAATGACCGTTCCGAGTAATATGCGGGCAGGGACGGGAATTCCTGTTTCGGAGATAAAAGGGGCAGACATGATGAGCCCTAGAATACGAGCTAGGGGCCAGATGAGTGAAGCCAGCCATAGTTGAAGCTGCGCATCGGTAAAGTTGATCATGGCGCGTTGAGCTTTGTGATCAGTTCACCATGGTGGGCAGGCTGATAAACAGTTGCCGTGTGTAGTCGGTGAGTTGGGCCAGCATCCATGAACCTGCTAGGGCAAGCGTTAAAAAAACGGCTACGAGTTTTGGGATAAAGGACAAGGTGCTTTCATTAATCTGAGTGGCCGCCTGAAAAATACTTACTAATAACCCCACACCTAATGCAACCAATAGCATGGGGGCAGAGATCAATAAAGTCACTTGAAGGGCTTCTCGGCCCATTGTCAGAACGCTTTCAGGGGTCATTAAAAGTGCTCTCCTTTTAGGTGGCGAAACTTGCAGCGAGTGAGCCAATGAGCAATTGCCAGCCATCCACCAATACAAAAAGCATGAGTTTTAATGGCATCGAAATAATACTGGGTGAAACCATCATCATTCCCATGCTCATCAAAACGCTGGCAGTGACAAGATCGATAATTAAAAAAGGAATAAAGATGGCAAAACCGATTTGAAAAGCTGTCTTCAATTCACTGGTTACAAAGGCCGGAACGAGAAGTCGCATACTCACGGAGTCTGCGTCAACGGGGGCTGGGTCGTGCGAAATTTTTACGAATAAAGCCAGGTCCGCTTGTCGGGTTTGTTTCAACATGAATGCTTTCAGTGGAACACTGCCCTTGGCGATGGCTTCATCAAATCCTATTTTGTTTTGGGTAAAGGGTTGCCATGCATCCGCATAGACTTTATCAAAAGTAGGGCCCATGACAAACATGGTTAAGAATAGTGATAAACCAATAATGACTTGGTTTGGGGGGGAGGTTTGCAGACCTAAGGCATGACGAAGCAGAGAGAGAACAATGACGATGCGGGTGAAGGCTGTGGTCATCAATAGGAGTGCGGGAAGAAATGAGAGCGCACCGAAAAACAGCAGCGCTTGAACACTCAAGCTATAGGTTTGCGCTCCACCAGGCCCGGGTGAGGCAGTCAATGCGGGAAGAAGCGCCGAACTTTCCGCCTGACATTGCCCATAGAGGAATAAGGGCAATAAAAATAAAACACCGCACAGCCATTTGGCGTTCAAAAGTGTAATTAAACGGGCTCGCATCTTTTTAAAATCTTTTTCTGGGCTTAGGCTTTGCCGAGAAAGCAGACAACCATTGTGAGAAGCTGGATTTTTGTGGCGGGTGATTGTTTTCGCTCATACTGATTTGGCGGGGAAGCGTATGCAAAGTATTGACTTGGCCATTGGCTACGCCCACTACTAGCCAAGTATCGGCAATTTCAAGCACCACCACACGCTCTCTTGCACCAAGGCGCACGCCACTTACGATCTTGAGCGGATTTTTTTTGATAGCAGGTAAACCATTCACCCGACGAAAAATCCAGGCGCCAACGAACATCAAGGCCACAACAAGAACAAGACTGCCAAAAGCCTGCAGTAGTGCAGAACTCATCGATTCAGTTTCCGTATGCGCTCGCTCGGGGTAACAACATCCGTAATGCGAATACCAAAACGGTCGTTCACAACGACCACTTCACCCTTAGCGATGAGGCAGTTATTCACATAGACATCCATGGGTTCACCCGCGATGCCATCTAGTTCAACCACCGAGCCTGGGGCAAGCTCAAGCAGACCTTTGATAGGAAGTTTAGTCCTTCCTAATTCCACTGTGATCTGGACTGGGATATCGAGAATCATATCGATATCTCGGTTGGAACTTGGAGGTAGATCACCAGCTAGTGGTTTAAAGATGTCGGCCTTCGTTGCTTCGGCTTCGGAAGAAGCAAAGGACTCTTGTTCAGCAAGCGCTGCAGCCCATTCGTCAATTTCTCCGCTCGCTATTTCGTTATCAGCCATAGTCATTGCTCCTGTGAATCAATAAGGCTATTGTTGCGTATGAGCTTATTCACCTTAAGTGAATAGCGGTTTCGATGCGTTCCATAGCTCGCTTCCAGCACAGGCATTCCGTCTACAGTGGCCTGAATATTCGGGTTAATTTCGATGGGTATGATATCTCCAGATTCAAAACCGATCAGTTCTTCTACCGTAATTGTCTTGGTAGCCAAGGGGGCGACAAGCTCAACCGCACTAGATTCTAGCTGCTTACGCAAGGTCCTGTGCCAACGGGCATCTGTTTCCATGGTTTCGCCGTGCAAAGACGACATGAGTTGATCACGAACAGGTTCAATCATGGTATAGGGCATACAAATATGCACTGCACCGCTTGCAGAACCCATTTCGATTTGGAAACTTGTACTCACTACCACTTCTGTGGGGGTGGCAATATTAGCGAATTGTGGGTTAATTTCACTTCTTACCAAATCAAAACTCAATTTTTTAAGGGTTTTCCAAGAGTTTCCATAATCCTTCCATACTAGTTCAAGCATCCGATGGATGATTTTGAGTTCGGTTACGGTGAACTCTCTTCCTTCGATACGTGTGTGAAAGCGACCGTCGCCACCAAATAAGCTATCCACAGTCAGAAAAATCAGACTGGGATCAAAAATAATAAGGCAGCTACCATGCAACGGTTTAGCCGTACAAATATTAATGTTGGTGGGGACCACCAGATTTCTTAAGAACTCAGCATACTTTTGAACCTTAATGGCTCCCGTTGAGACCTCATGACCACGACGCGTGAATCCATACAGTGACATTCTAAATGCGCGCGCAAAACGTTCATTGATGATCTCAAGCGCAGGCATTCGCCCACGCACAATGCGTTCTTGCTTGGCTAGGTTATAAGGTTGAATACCGATCTGAATATCAGTCGCAGCATCTGGTATATCCTCATCGCCAGTCACGCCTTTTAGTAGCGCATCAACTTCATCTTGCGAAAGGATTTCGTCACTCATTGTCACGGCGCTATCTCCTGTAACTTTTACTGAATGATGAAAGCAGTAAAAAATATTTTGCTGATTTCTGGCAGTTCAACATCGTCTTGATCTGCGGCTTCGGCAATTTTATCAATGAGCGTATCAGCCAGTTTTTGTTTTCCTTCTGTACTACGCAGTTCAGCAGACTTCAAACTAGATAATAATTTTAATGTTTGATCTCTGATCATAGCCATATGCTTTTTCATTTCCTCGGCAGCTACTTCGCCGGGTACTTGAAGTGTCATGCTTACCTGAAGGAAATGCTCCTGCTCGGTATCTGCCAGATTTACTGTGAAAGGGTCAAGAACAAGAAATGCTGGCGGCTCTTCTTTTTCGCCTTTTTTCTTTTTCTTTTTCTTTTTCTTTTTTCCGTCAGGTGAGTCAGCGTCTTCTTTACTGCCGGCATGACGCACTTTTGCGCCTTCTTCATCCCCACCCTCATCAGCCGCTTTTGCGGCCGGTTGAATGACTAAAAAGTAATAGGCAGCGCCTGCTGCCATGGACAGCACAAGAACTGCCGCAACAATGATGAGCAGTAATTTACCTTTCTTTTTGGGTGCATCTCCCGCCTCGGCGGCTTTTTCTTCAGCCATGACATTACCTCAATGTGAATGTATCCATTATTGCGTGTAAGTTTGACGCTTAATGTACTAATAAAGCGTAAACATACCGCTCATATCAGGATTTTGAACTAGGTTTCTAAGCAAATGTATCCAAAAGGCCCGATTTAACGCGTGTCAGTGTGTTTGGGGAAATCAAGGAAGTGGAATGGACGCTCTCTATGTTGGTATCTGATGAAGACCGAGAACTATTTCGCCCCGACGTCTGATCTTGGCCTTGTCCTGAGGACTGTGCCAAGTGGCCACTTAGATCGGTTTGCACTTGCGTTTGACCTAATTGCAAGCCTGCCTGTGTAAACATATCACGCAATTGCGGTAGGCTTGCTTCAATGGCTTGTCGCACGGCTTCATGAGGGGATACAAACACCGCAGAGGCTTGATCATGTTTTAAGTCTAGCGTGATTTGAATCGGTCCGAGGTGTTCAGGGTTTAGGGTTAATTGAGCCGAACCCATCTGATTTTTTGCAATAAATAAGGCTTGTTGGCCTAGTGCAGCTGCCCATGGGCCTTCGCCTAACGCTGGGGCAATATTCAGGCTGGCGTTAGCATTGGCTGGTTTCATGGGCTGATTACCTTCTGCCGCACTTGTCCTGCCTTCATTTTGTAAGCCCTCTGTGAAAACTAAATCCTCTGATGGCATGGTATGAGCTGAGGATAAAGCATTGACACTTTTTAAACTGGAGCTTGCCCCAACGCTAGTGAGGCCGTCAGAGACTATGGATTGAGCACTCACAAGCTCAGAGTTTTGCAACTGAGGGCTGAACGTTTGAGAAACAGCCCCGCTCATCAAATCACCCTCTGAGATTTCTGAAGGATTGCTGGATAAGCCCTTAGCCAGGCCATCTGAGGATTGCCCTGATAAGAAGACTTGTTGAGCAAGACTCAATCCTTTTGCTTCGCCATCAATGCCAGTTTTCATCGAATCATTATTCAAGGTACTCACTTGGCTCTGGTCAGTTTGAGCCGCATTCGCTTGGAGTACTTGAGCGTTTGCTAATGCTGAATCGGTGTTAGCTGTTGTGGCCGAGGGTGTCTTGTTTTCATTGGATTGAGCTTGAGATTTTGTTTCGTTCTTTTTCGTTTCATGGCTTTTTCTTGCCTGTTGGGCTTGATCAATGGTTGCCTGCTTATCTTGGTTGATAGATGCATCGAGCAAGTTAGATTGATTTAAACCACTATTAGAATGAACTAAAGCCTGATTGGATAGGGAGGACAAATTTGATTGTGTTGCATTCAATTGCCCCAAAGTTTGTGAATGGGTTAGGTTGGCCGTGCTACTGGCTAAGGCATCAGAAAATAAGTTGCCAAATACGCTATTTTCATGGTCGGCTTGGCTTGTTAGGTTGAGGTTGTTCTTAATATTTGTGGTGTGTGTCAAAGGTGAGGAAAGAGGGTTCATCATAATCATCCTTAATAAACAGATTGTTTAACGAGGGTGGCACGTGCAGCATAGGCGTCCATTTCACGTTGTTCTCGTCGTGTTTGGGCAAGTTCAGCAGTCTTCTTTCTGCGCTCTAATAAGACTTCAAAAGATTTTATTTTTCGATTTGCTTCTCGCCAGTGATCGCGTGCGGTTTCTAGTCCACGCTCGCTCATGAAAACAGCTCTTTTTTGCTGTTCAAGCGCATCTTGTAGTTTTGCTATGAAGCCCTGAAAATTCACGAGGTCAGAGACACGGATTCCATTTTCTGATCCTGCTTTTAAGCGATCATGATATTCCTGCAAATAACCCTGCAGCATGATTGATTTCTCATGTTCTTTGTCGCGTTGTTGAGTTGCGATGCCAAGTTCACGTGTGCGGGTTTCATACGTTTCTTTTGCTTGCTCTAGTAAAAACTCAATAGTGGCATTGGGTTTCATGACAACACCTCTACCAAGCGTCGACGAGATTCAGTGTAGTTGGTTGATTCGCGAATGTTTTGCTGAAGATAGCCTTCTACTTGGGGAAATAAGGCAATGGCGCGATCGAGTTGAGGATCCGAGCCTGGGCTATAAGCTCCAACACTGATTAAGTCTCGGGCGCGTGAATATCTTGAGTAGAGTTGTTTAAATTCTCTTATTTTTGCAAATTCACTCTCTGAAACGAGTTGATTCATCGCGCGGCTGATCGAGGCTTCAACATCAATAGCAGGGTAGTGGCCTTGTTCTGCTAGACCACGTGATAACACGACGTGACCATCCAAAATAGCTCTGGCTGAGTCCGCAATCGGGTCTTGTTGATCGTCCCCTTCGGTGAGCACAGTATAAAACGCAGTGATGGATCCACCGCCTTCTTTGCCGTTACCCGTTCTCTCAACTAATTGAGGAAGTTTGGCAAATACGGAAGGGGGGTATCCTTTGGTTGCGGGAGGTTCGCCAATGGCTAAGGCGATTTCGCGCTGGGCCATGGCATAGCGGGTGAGGGAGTCCATAATCAACAATACATTCTTGCCTTCATCGCGAAAATGCTCGGCGATAGAGGTGGCATAGGCGGCACCTTGCAATCTCATTAATGGTGGGCTATCAGCTGGAGCGGCAACGACAACTGAACGTGCGCGTCCATCTTCACCTAAGATTTCTTCTATAAACTCTTTAACCTCGCGCCCCCGTTCCCCGATTAAACCCACTACAATCACTTCCGCTTCGGTATATCGAGCCATCATGCCGAGCAGTACGCTTTTCCCTACACCGCTTCCAGCAAAGAGTCCCATGCGTTGACCTTTACCCACTGTCAGCATGCCGTTAATAGCGCGAATACCTACATCCAACACTTGTTTAATCGGTGCACGGTCAAGGGGATTAATGGGGGTTGAATAGAGTGATCCCCATTCAGGTTCAATTAAAGGCCCGAGGCCATCAATAGGATTGCCTTGCGCATCCAAAACACGACCCAGCAAGCGTTCGCCCACAGGGAACTGGCGCGATCGATCAGAACGCTTACTACGCTTAGAATGCTTTCCGTTTAAGCTAGGAACCGAAAAAGAGGTTTGATCTGGAGTAACAACAGCGCCCGGAGTAAGCCCAAATACATCCTCATGTGGCATCAAGAAAAGTCTATGGTCTGAAAACCCAACCACTTCTGCTGCGACTGTTCGCTCATTACCTAATGATATGGTGCATGTGCTGCCAACGGGTAAGCGGGGTCCCACCGCTTCAAGAACCAGTCCTGCAACGCGTGTGAGGCGTCCTGATACGGCTAATGGGTCCGTGAAGCTTAAGCTTTCCTCGCAATTCTGAAGATACGCACTCCATCGCTCCGAATATTTCTTGGGGTGCGTTGAGTTCAAGCTTGCTTGCAGAGGAGGCAATGAAATCATTGAGTGGGTGCCTCATTTGATTCTTTTTCTTGAAGAGTCTCGGTGCGTTCTGGCAGAGGATGCCAATCTATTGTATCCAGGCTCGCTGTGACCCTGTCCCAACGGGTTTCAAAAGTCCCATCGATATCTGTTGTGGCAGTCATGAGTTTGAAGCCACCGCGCGAAATAGTCTGTTCAGGAATGAATGTTAGTTTTCTTCCGGCAAACTCATCGCTCAGAATATGCGCGACAGACGAAAAATCATCTGGATTGAGCTGAACGCGAGTGGGTTCCATACTTGCAGGTAGGGTTTGAAGTGCATGTTCCACCATTTTTGCGACAAGCTGCGTGTCAAATTGGTAGGCAAAGCCCAAGGTTTTGCGGGCTATACCTAATGCAAGTGCGGTGATTTGCGCGGCAACGACTTCATCTAAGCGGGTTAGTTCGGATTGAAAGTTTTCAAGCATGTGAGTCAATGTCTTGACTTGCATTTCGCCCTCAGAGAATCCCTCTCGATATCCGGCGTGGTAGCCTTCCTGTCTTGCCATTTCCTGCATGGCTTCAACTTCTTCAGCGGTAGGAAGTACGATTTCTTCTGCCGCATCCGCCGCTGCTTGGCGATCTAGCTCTTCTTGGCTAGGGCCATCAAAAGCTTTGAGTTTCCATATTTCCACCTCGTCTTGGCTGGATAGATCCATCTTAGACATAAGCATCACTGTCACCTTGGCCTGCAATCATGATTTGCCCATCGTCTGAAAGCTGACGAACAATGGCAACAATTTCTTTCTGGGCTTCTTCAACTTCGCTAACCTTAATGGGGCCGCGGTTTTCCATGTCTTCTCTCATTGATTCGGCTGCACGCTTGGACATATTGCGAAGAATTTTGTCTCTTAGCTCATCCGTTGCTCCGCGAAGCGCGGTGATCAATTGATCCGATGCAACCTCTCTTAATAATGTCTGGAAACCACGATCATCAATACCAATCAGATCGTCGAAGGTAAACATTTCATCTTGAATAGCTTGAGCAAGGTTGGAGTCATGCGATTCAATACTAGAAAGAATGGCAGCTTCAGCTTCTTTGCCCACAAAGTTCATTAATTCAGCAGCAGCTTTGATACCACCCAATTTTGCTTTTCTGAGTGTGGCGCCACTTTCAAGCACTCGGCTGAGTGCCTCATTGAGTTCTAACAGTGCGGAAGGTTGCACGCCATCCAGCGTGGCAAGTCGCAACATGGAGTCATTGCGTAAACGTTCTGAAAAGTTTTTCAAGATGTCACTGGCTTGTCTGGGTTCAAAATGCGCAAGAATAGTGGCAATCACTTGAGGGTGTTCGTTTTTGATGAGTTCAGCGACCGAAAGGGGTTCCATCCATTTGAGCCGCTCAATTCCGGCGCTGTCATGATCCGTGATAATGCGATCCAGTAGATGATTTGCTTTATCTTCTCCCAGCGCTAAATTCATGACTGACTTCAGATATTGGTTTTGATCCATCGCGGCAAGAGGAGAGACGTTGCCAATCTCTGATCTAAACTCTTCGATGACTTCGCTAATTTCCTCTTTTTCAACGTTGTTCAGGCTCACCAGCGCCATGCCTAAATCTTGCACTTCGTTGGGCAAAAGTTGTTTAAGAACTTCCGCAGCCCCTTTTTCGCCTAGGGCCATGAGGAGAATCGCACTTTTTCTGATGCCTTCAGCGCTCATATCGCATTCCTTAGTCGTTAATCCAGTTTCTTATGATCCCAGATATTAGCTGAGGATATTTCTGATTCAAGCGCCGCAGGAGTTCCATTTCTCGTTCAACTGGGTCTGAAGGGAGAGTTTCATCTACCTCTTCCTCTGCCTTTAATTTTGCGCTTTCTGCTGCGGCTTTGGCTTCGGCCGATAACTCATCCGCCGTTTTTTCGTTTAAACCATCGAGCTCACTATCCTCACCAGCAATAATTTCGCGACCACCCAGCGCCTTCATTTCTTCAGAATCTACCACTCTGATGGGCGGCCCGCCTACTTTGTTGAGCGCGGGACGAATATATCCAAACCACATGTACGCGCCAATGATGGCAAGCAACATATAACGACCAATTTCTTTTGCTAACTCGATGTTATCGGGTTGCTTCCAGAGAGGTAGGTCTGGAATAGTCTCTTGTTTTGGGGTGTTAAATGCGGTGTTCACAAGGTTCACGGAATCCCCGCGTTCCTTATCATAACCTACCGCGTTTTGAACCAGTTCAAGCAGTTGAGCGCGCTCAGGCTCTGTAAAAGGACGGTATTTAACATTACCTTTGGCATCAACTTCTCGTTTGTTGTTTACTACAACGGCCACGGTCAAACGTTTAATTACGCCGCCTGGCCTTTGTTCATAAGTGATTTCTTTATCAACTTCGTAATTGGTTGTCGCTTCTTTATTAGCAGACAGAGGATTAGAAGATCCGGAAGCGCTGGCTGGTTTGGGAGCGGTGATGGGCGCAGCCGCATTGGGGGTGGGTTGGTTAGTGAGAGCACCAGGTACGCCCCCATCATTGGGCTGAGAGGTGCTTGCTTCCATACTTTGTTGGCTTCGAATGGCCGCAAGCTTGGGATCTCCATTGGGCTTGTAAGCTTCATTTGCTTTTTCTGCCCTAGAGAAATCTACCTCTGCACTTATTTGTGCCCGCACATTTTCTGAGCCGATAATGGGGGTTAAGATCCCCTCCACACGACGCATGAGCCCTTGCTCCACATCCCGCATGTACTTGAGTTGAGTCTCATTGAGTAAGGTGTTTTCATCCTTTGGCATTTCTGACAACAGACTGCCGGATTGATCCACTACACTCACATTCACTGGGGGTAGATCAGGCACACTATTAGAAACCAAATGTACAATTGCCAACACTTGGCCGCGATCCAGGGTGCGACCACCGCGCAAGTTGAGTAATACCGAGGCGGTTGGTTTTTGCTGATCTTTTAAAAATACCGAAGGTTTTGATAAACCCAGATGCACACGGGCCGACTCCACTGCTGAGAGCGCTTGAATCGTGCGAGCAAGTTCCCCTTCCAGTCCGCGTTGGTAATTGACTTGTTCTTGAAATTGGCTGGTGCCTAGTTTTTGGCTTTCCATCAACTCAAAGCCCACGGTTCCGCCTTTGGGAAGACCTTGCGTTGCAAGTGCCAGGCGCGCTTCATGAACCTTATTGGAGGGAACCAAAATTGCCCCTCCCTCATTAAATTTGTAAGCAATGTTCATCTGCTGCAAGGCGGTGACAATGGCACCGCCATCACGGTCGCTCAAATTGCCGTACAACACCTTCATGTCAGAGCTTGGCGCAGAATTCCATAAGATAGCTGCAATAGCCAAACTGATCACGGCGATCAGCGTGAGAATGGCCCCCAATTTAGGGCTATTTAATATTTCGCTTGCAATGGAGGGCTTGGGGGGTGCAATAAGTGCATCACCGGTTAGCGCGTCTGCATTCAGAGTGAGATCTTCTGTTGCCATAGTCTTTATGCCATTTGATGGTTATCTAGCGGGTCAGGGCTTGAACTGAATATGCCCTGATTAAGATTTCATGGATGCCATTATCTCTAAGGTATTTATAGTTCAATTGCATAATAAACAATGCCTAAAACCCCTTTATTCAGCAATAGATTTGATTGTCAGTGGGTGAAAATGGGTTCCATTGAACATAGAAAAGGCGCATCTCATGCCCATTTCAGGAATCTCTGGTAGCCCTTCAGCGGGCATAGACCAAGTATTAGCTCAGATCCGCACTATCCAGGCCAGAACGCAATCTCCTGCCTTGGGCGCGGCTGGTGGAGCCCTTGGGTCTGCGGGTTCAGGTTCTGCAAACCAGGTCAATCCAACACTGAGTGCACTGAGAAACAATGCATTGGGCGTTTCTGGAACGCAAAATGTAGGCGATACGGCAGCCCCAGGAAGCTTTATGAGTTCACTCAAGGCTTCCTTAGATCAGGTGAATACCAGTCAAAATAAAGCAGCTGAATTAGGGCGCGCCTTTGAAAAAGGGGATCCCAACGTGGATTTGAATGATGTGATGGTGGCAGTTCAGAAATCAAGTGTGAGTTTTCAAACTGCAGTTCAAGTGAGAAACCGGATGGTCTCTGCTTACCATGACATTATGAATATGCAGATTTAATGATTATTTAGGCAAAACGTGAGCGGGTTTGGGCATGCCTTCTTTCTCGTGCTTGTATGGTTCGTCTGACTAATCGTTCATCCTCTGCGCTTAAGCCGTCAAATGAACAGCCATAGCGCCACATGGAGTGACCATCGCTGAGTATCTCTTGGGCGTGGCGAAAGGTAATCGTGAGGCGTACTCTATCGATGGCATTAAACTCAAGATAGCAATGTGATATGGCCACCCCCGCTTGAAGTGTTTCCACTTTTTCGGCATTTTCAAAGCTTAATCCCCCTTCGCTTAAATCAACAATTCTAAAAAAACAATGCTCACCCACAACCGATTCAGGAAATTCAACTATGGGCGCATTACCAAGGCCTAGCTCAATACGAAAAGTTTCGCGTTTTTGGGCAAGGCTTTCAGGGGAGGAAGAGTTGAATTTCAAGGGGGCTCCGGCTTGGGAAGAGAAAGAGTAGGGGGTGGGCGGTCTTTCATGGCTTGGTCCGAGTCCAGATAATGCAACCAAGCAAGCAGTTCCGCCACGGCACGATATAACGAGGTAGGGATATGCTTGTCAAGATCTACTTGGATCAACAAAGCCACTAATTCTCTGGATTCATGCACATATACGCCGTTTGCTTTAGCCTTTTCAATAATAGCATCGGCAAGAATTCCTCTGCCTTTGGCTACTACTCTAGGGGGGCCGCGCTCTGCATCATATGCCAGGGCCACCGCCTGTTGACGGGCACGCAGTGCCGCCTCTTCAATGGGTACATGTTGTTCAGCTGAAGGAAATAAAGGTTCACTCATTATTTACCTCACCCAATACTTTCCTTAGGCTTTACTGTTAATTGCTCCGGACGTATACCTGCATCTTGAAGGCGAGTTCCCAGTATAGGTAAGGCTTGTTTTAGGTCTGAAACCTGATGGGCTTCGCTAATGAGACTGATTTGGCAGCCCTGAGGCCCCAAACGTAATTCGGCTTGCACCTCTCCCAGATGGGGCAAAGAAAGTTTTAGGGTGCTCTTCCATTGAATAGGTGAAGGAGTTGGATGGTGTTGCTGTTCTTCATCGCGTTGACTATCCGATTGCACAGACCATTGTAGATCTTGCCCTGGCCATATCTGACCCTGCCAAGGGATCACTTGATTATCCATAGACTGTAATTGCTGCTGCAAAATTCCCACAGATTGGGGATGAATCCCGTTGGTCAAGATTGCTGAAAGCGTATGAGCAGATTGAAGGGCATTTGCTGGGCTTTCAGAGGAAGGGCGCATCTGCGTGGCCACAGATTGATCTAGCTTAGCCTGAGGTTCTTCAAGGATCTGTGCTTGCGTACGCAAGCCCGACACCCAGTCGGCCAAATGAGATTCATAGAATATCCCCGATTTAGCAAGAGCATCATTTAAGGATTGAGCGAGCTCTGGGGTGCTGTTTTGACCTGATAAGGCTGGGCTGGCAAGCAGGGGTTCGGCTTGGGGGCTTTGCTCTGTTTGAGGTAACGCTATGCCGAGCACAGACTCGATGAGTTGACCCGTGGACGAGAGTTCCAGGCTAGATAATTCGTTGGCAACGGCTTTGGCAATATCCAAGCCTGATGTCGTATTGAGGGGGATGGTTCCCAGGGAAGTATTGCTTGCTTGCCCAGCGATGACTGGACCAACCGCAGAAACTCCTGAGAGCGCATCAACCATGATTAATGCATGCCTGGACCGTAAGCCTTATTGATTTTTTGTTGAGAACCGGTAGAACGAATCAGTTGTTGTAGTTCGTCCATCCAAGGTTGGGTTTCATGCCGAATTGCGGTGTCGTCAGCCAATATTTTACGAAGCAGATCCAATTTCTGGCGTTTTAAGTCGGTGTTTAATTCGACCTCTGCCTCTGACTCCATCAAACTCTGTGTCAGCGGGCGGCATTGATTTTCCAGGTTTTGCAGGCTTTCCCAATCACGTTGTTTGGCAGCATGGACCATCGCACCCATGATCTGGGAAATACCATTGTAAATGTGGATTACTTCAACAGGAGTCATTGTGTCACTCACACCATCGCTGCTCTGGGCATTTCTAATGCTACAGGTTTTTCTCTGCGTTTGGGTGCAATAGCTTTCCAAGCAGATTCTAATTCAGCAAGCAGCTTATCGACTTCAACAAGCTTGGTACGATCATTATTCATGTTGGCTTGTGATAAGCGATACTCCATATATTCATACAGAGAAGAGAGGCGATCCGCCATTTCTGGGTTGGCTTTCCAGCTTAAACTTTGCTTTAAACCTTCTGAAATGATAGAGATCGCTCGGCCTATGCTTAGGCCTTTGGCAGCCGTATCTCCTTGCTCCATCGCAAACATGGCTTTGCCTAAAGCGAACCGCGCGCCTTCAAAGAGCATACTAACTAATTGATGGGGGTCAGCATTCATTACCCCAGTCTCAACGCCCGTCTCTTCGTAGGCCCGTGCTCCACGTAACTGCGATCCAAACATGTTTTCAACTCCCGATTTTCTGGAAGGGTGTATGCGCTTCAGGGTTGCTCTCATCGCGGCCTTATATATAAACAGTTCAAACTTATAAGCCGAAAACTTAAGTCCCCGGTGCATTTGCCCAGGTGATTAAGCTTACGGCTACCCGCCTACTAAACTTGAGGCGCAACGCTATTTTGCCTAAGTTGTTTTGAATCCCTTATTAAAAGAAAGGCCCGAAAATCCCACTATTTTATTTTTCTCAAGCAATGAAGCCCTGATTGCTAGGGATTTGCGCCAAGATTTCTCAAGATTTTTTGAGGGCAGCCGTAAGTGATTTCATGCCAGACATGGTACTTGACAGGCAAAAAATTTTAGAAGTTAAAGTTTTTTTTCTGTCTACCGTTAAGGCTTACATCGGCGCAGCAATACTGCCGAGTTTTTAAGCGGCGACACCGGGCCACAGCACGTGGACCACGCCGGAATCCCTCCGGGGTCCACGAGCATTTTAATTTAGTTTTTTTTAGGAGACTGACAACATGGCTTCTTATATCAATACCAACTACGCATCGCTGCAGGCCCAGTACAACCTGACCCAGTCACAGTCTGGCCTGAATACTTCTATTCAACGTTTGTCATCTGGTCTGCGTATTAATTCCGCAGCGGATGATGCTGCAGGCCTTGCGATTTCTGATCGTATGACTTCGCAGATCAATGGTCTTAACCAGGCTGGTCGCAACGCAAACGACGGTATCTCCCTGGTTCAAACAGCCGACGGCGCTTTGTCTTCCATCGCGGGTGACTTGCAGCGTATGCGTCAATTGGCTGTGCAGTCTTCAACCGGTACTTTATCTTCTGCTGACCGTCAGTCGATCAATCAAGAGTCACAAAACCTCTTGTCTGAAATTAATCGTGTTTCCAGCACCACTAACTTTAACGGTGTGAGTTTATTAGACGGTACGTTCTCAAACGTGAACTTCCAAGTAGGTGCATCTTCTGGGCAGACCGTTGGTATGACCTTAAATGCAGCTAATACTACTTCCTTAGGTGCCTATCAGTTTGATGGTAGCTCGGGCAGTGGTCATATTGCTGGTGGTGCAATTGGTACTACTTCTACATCTGCAACAGCGTTTTCTTCCGGTGCTTCAATTTTGATTACTAACTCAAATACCGGTACAGCAGGTGTAACAATTGGTGCCTCAGCCTCCACAAACGGAACTAATGCTCAAGCGGGCTTCAGTGCTGAAAGCGCATTTGCTAAAGCTGCTGCAATCAATGCACAAAGTTCTTTAACTGGGGTTACGGCCTCTGCTTCTACCACAGTAACTGGACTGGTTGGACCTACTGCAGCTTCAGGGAACAACCTTGTTGCTGGTGATATTTACATTAATGGCTACGCTGTAGGTTCTGCTCTGGGTGATGCAAGTGTGACCACTCAAGGTAGTAATATTGCGACAGCAATCAATGCAATCTCCGCTCAAACCGGTGTAACCGCTAAATCAGACAGCTCGACGGGTATTCTGACTTTATCCGCATCTGATGGTCGTGACATTAACATCAGTACTACAGCGAATGGTTCTTCGTATTCTGGTTTAAACACAGCAACAGGAAGCGCTAATCGTGCCTCAGCAGCGACAGCGCCTACTCTGGGTACCGATACCAACCAAACCATTGGTTCATTAACCTTGTCTTCTGCAGTTGGTTTTGCAGTCTCTGACACGGGTACAACGGGTCTGGCTGCTGCTGGCTTGGCTACCACTCAGCAAACCTTTAACGGCTTGAGTACCTTGGACCTTACCTCGCAGTCTGCAGCAACCACTGCTTTAACCACGCTTGATTCCGCAATTCAGCAGATTGATACGCAACGTGGCAACTTGGGCGCAATTCAAAATCGTTTCCAGTTGACGGTGAACAACTTGTCACAAGGTTCGATTAACTTGCAAACATCACGTAGCCGTATTCAAGACACTGACTTTGCCGCACAAACTGCTGCCTTGTCCCAGTCACAAATCTTGCAACAAGCTGGTACCGCCATGTTGACGCAAGCGAACACCTTGCCCAACTCGGTCTTGGCCCTGTTGAAAGGTTAATCTGGGGTTTTAGATTAAGGTATCTGAATCATCCCCGGGGGTATTGTACTCCTGGGGTTTTCGGGCTAATGAGCCTCGTTAATTAAGGGTTGGAGGAATTCCGACATGGAGATTACTACAAACAATTCAGTGATGTTGCCCACTAGAGAGACGGGTGGGGGTTCGTCGTCAGATGCGGGTAAGGCTTTATCCCCAGTTCCAGTTCAGAATGTTTCGCCTGAACTACCCAGGGTGTCTTCCGTTTCTGTTTCAGCCGCTCAAGCGCCTGATAAGCAAGAAGCTGATGCACAGAAGGCAGACTCAGCTAAACAGGCAGCGCTCAAAGCTGCGATGGATGCAGGTAATAAGTCCATGAAGCAGTTGTCACCTTCTTTAGAGTTTCAGATTGACCCTGATACTAAGCAAACAGTTGTGCGCGTGGTGGATACCACGAATAATGAGGTGATTAAGCAAATACCGAGTGCACAATTCTTACGTATTTCAAGTGCTATTGAAGGTTTGCAACAACATATACTCAACGAAAAGGCATAAAAAACAATGGCTTCTACCGATGGGATCAGTAGTTTGTTGTCCACACTCAATTCTGGGGCAACGAGCAACAACTCATCCGGTAGTTCGGGTTCTTCTGGAGGAAAGTCTAGTTCATCCAGCACCAACGTGGGGAATATCGGTAATGTCAGTAGTGCCTCCAACCAAGGCACGCTGGCTTCTGCGGGAATCGGTTCGGGTTTAAATGTGAATCAGTTGGTAAGCCAATTGATGTCGGTGGCTCAAGCACCAATTAACCAACTCAACACTGAAATTGCAGGCTATCAAAGCACGATCAGCGCTTATGGTCAGTTAACGGCAGCGATCTCTAGCTTTCAAACGAACTTGGGCGGGTTATCTGACCCTACACAGTACACAGCATTCACGGCTACACCTTCTAACACCTCCGTACTTTCTGCTACTGCCAGCTCTAAAGCAACAGCAGGGAGCTACTCGATTGGGGTGAGTCAGTTGGCTCAATCTCAAACTTTGGTTGCGGCGGGGCAGTCTAGCCAAATCAGTGCAATCGGTTCGGGTACTAGCACTACGGTTTCCTTTCAGTTTGGGACTGTTGCATCGAATACATTTAGCCAAGATGCCTCTCTTGGGGGGGGCTCGGTGACGGTTGATAGCAGTAATAATTCCCTGCAAGGAATCGCTGCTGCGATCAATAAAGCTAATTTTGGCGTGAGCGCCACCATAGTGAATGATGGTGGGACAAGCCCCTATCGTTTGCAGTTGACAAGTTCAAAGACGGGTGCAAACAGCAACATGAAAATCACAGTGACGGGGGATGCAACCCTTGGCACACTGTTGGCTAACGACCCGTCACAAGCCAATCCCACTGTAGCTGATGCTAGCCCATCAGGAACGACGAATACGATGACTTTGACGCAAGCAGCTCAAGATGCATCAATGACCATCAATGGCTTACCGATTAGCAGCCATACCAACGCTATCTCTAGCGCGATTACTGGCTTAACATTAAATTTGTCCTCCACCACGACTAGCTCCATCACGCTGGCAGTGGCACAAAATACCAGTGGTATCGCAACGCAAGTTCAGTCATTGGTGTCTGCCTACAATGCAATGGACAACACTATTTCTCAATTGACTGCGGCTGGCTCTAGCTCGACTAATGCGGGGCCTCTGGCAGGACAATATTCAGCGCTAAGGGTGCAAAGCCAGATGCGGAGCATGTTGGGTAACACCATGGTCGGGCCGGATGGTACTTCCATCTCGCTGACTGATATTGGCATCACTTTTCAGAAAGATGGCACCTTAAGTCTTAATTCAGCTACTTTGAATTCTGTTATTGCCAGTAACCCAGGTAAGGTTGGCGCTGTATTTGCACAAAATAGCGTTGCCAGCGATAGTTTAGTGAGTGTCACTTCGGTTGGTAGTAAAGCGAGTCCCGGAAAATATAATGTTAATGTCAGTCAAATTGCTACCCAAGGGGTGCTAACAGGCTCTACTACCCCAGTGGCTTCAGGTTCTTATACGGTTGATGATACGAATAACTCTCTGAGCGTTTCACTGGATGGAGTGGCGACTTCAGTAACGATTCCATCCGGTACATACACTTCTGCAGATGATTTAGCATCTGCTTATCAAGCTGCGATCAATGGTTCTTCCACACTTTCTACTGCGGGAAAATCCGTATCTGTGGCAGCTGATAGCAATGGATATCTCAGTTTTACTAGTTCAAGTTATGGGAGCAGTTCCTTTGTCAGTTTGGCTGGGTCGGCCGCTACCCCGGTACTGGGTTCTAGTTCGGTTTTCACTGAAGGGTCCGATGTAGCCGGGACCATAGATGGTTTTCCTGCTACAGGAAGTGGGCAGAATTTAACGGCCTCGGCGGGATCACCGGCTGCAGGTATTGTACTTAATGTTAACGGCGGTTCAACGGGTTCTCGAGGTACAGTGAGTATCTCTCAGGGATTTGCCAATACCTTGAATAGTTTGGCTGATTCTTTTTCTGGTACCACTGGGGTTTTGACGGGTGCTACGAATACTCTAAGTAGGAATATCAGTAATGACAATGCCTCTATCGCACGTTTAAATGCGCAACTTTCTTTGCTGCAATCGACGTATCAAGCCCAATTTACGGCTTTAGATACAATGATTTCGTCTTTGAATAGTATGCAAAGCTATCTCACCCAGCAGCTTACCTCGTTGTCGAATACTACATCGTATATTTACGGCAGCAGCAGCGGCTAAATATAGATCTTTGACTACATTCCCAAGCTATTTTCAAGCACATAGCGTGTAAGCTCTACGTTATTTTTGAGCTGCATTTTGTCTAATATGCGAGAACGATATACGTTAAAAGTTTTGATGCTGATGCTCATGGTTTGTGCAATTTCATTGGGCGCGGTGCCCGCGGCAATGTGCAACAAAGTCTGAAATTCTCGATCAGACAAGTTTTTATGAGGCAGTTCGCCCTGATCTTCGTTGACGCTGTCCGCTAATAACTCTGCCAAGTCTGGAGTGACGTAGCGTCTGCCTCGTGCAACGACATTAAGCGCGGTCATTAATTCTGCCGGGGCGCTTTGCTTGTTCAAATAGCCTGCAGCGCCTGCCTTAATCGCCCGCACCGCATATTGTTCCTCGCTAAACATACTCAAAATCAGTACTTTGAGTTTAGGGAACTCTCTGCGCAATTGCTTGAGTACATCGATCCCGTGTCGATCGCCTAAAGAAATATCCAACAACACAATATCGGGTTCGGTTTCACGGGTTTTTTGAATCGCCTCGTTGCCGCTGGCGGCTTCCGCAGCCACCATCATTTCTTCATTACCCGCCACAATTTGCCTTAATCCCTGTCGAACAATGGCGTGATCATCGGCAATGAGAATTTTTAACATGATTAAGCTGAAGTGGTTGTGGGAACAGAAAGTACAATACGGGTGCCTTGGCCTGCAATACTGTGAATTTCTAGACTTCCGTTTAATACTGCCGCACGCTCAAACATCCCGCGTAAGCCAAAAGCGTCTGCTCTTTTAGGGGCGCCGTGTGTAAACCCTATGCCGTCATCAATGACTTCTAGCTTTAACGCATGTTCTTCATCCGAGAGCCGAACAGTAGCGCGTCTTGCTTCAGCATGTTTAAACACGTTATTCAGCGCTTCTTGACACACCCTGAACATGGCAATTTTTTTAGGTTCGGGGATATCCATGTCTTCATCGGGGGCTTCGAAAGCAACGGCGATCCCTGTCCGTAAACCAAAGTCTTCTAAAAACCATTCTAAGGCAGGGATCAAACCCAGATCTAAAGTGGGAGGGCGAAGATTAGAGGCCAGCCGGCGCGTGGAGTCGATGGTTCGGTCGACGAGCTGTTCTAGCATACTGAGATCCATGGCGATCACTTCACGTTGCTCCGGGGATAGTCTTGCGCTCATAAAAGACAATTGCATTTTGATGCCAGTGAGATTTCCACCTACGTCATCGTGCAATTCCCGGGCCAAACGTAAGCGTTCATCTTCTCGTGCCTGCTCCTGGTAGGCGCTAAGCAAAGCCATTTGATCGCGGGCAGAGAGTTCGGCTGGGGTTTGTTCTTTGCGTCTTTGATTGGGCAATTCATACCGTATCATGCCATCCCAAGCCACTCGTCCGTCAGAACGTTTACGCGGGGTAGCAAGCAGAGAAATGTTGCGCGTATCCATGCCCCCCGGAAGGCGAATCTGTCCTTTCCAAACCCATTGCATGAGCGAGTTTTTAGAGGCCTCCATTGAAGTAACTAGCCCAATTCGTTCATCTTCTGCGACTAGATCGATAAAGCGATGAGATTGCGCACAGAGGGCGCGCGGAGACAAACCCAAGACGCGTTGCGCGCCATCACTCACATAGCTGAAATGGCCAAAGCCATTGTTATCACTGATAAATTTGAACAGAATCTCAGGGGGCGGTGAGGGGGTAAATGCAATCGTTTCCATCTGTGCAAGATAGCATTGTTTGGAAAAAGCTGTCGCACTGCTTGTCGGATAATATCGCAATATCACCTGACAAAAAAGACAGGTTATGGGTGCTGTTTTATCATCAAGTCATTAAGAGACATCAGCGGTTTGCGGTAAAAAAAGTTATTCAACAAATATCGCTTTCACAACCCGCCACTCTTGTTTGGCATTCATCACAGTGGCACAACCCAAGCCCTCGGGCTCCGCGCCTGGCAAAAGGTCAGTACGAGAGCGGTCGCCAGTAGGCACGTTGCGATAGTAACGATCAAGCCATACGCGTATGGTGCGCTTGGGATGAAGGTTGTGAACAATAACATGTTGCGATTCGCGGGATTGGCAGTTGGCTTCATCTTCCAGAATGAATTCAACAAATGAAATAGGATTTTCTGATTCAACTGAATGGGGAGGCTCACTGTGCGTACCTAAAGAAGTATTGTCAGCAGCAGCGGGGGCTTCATTGGAATGGCATGTCAAAAAAGCAACACTGAGTGCGAAGAAGCACCCCAGTCCAAAGTGGCGATGTGTCAATGAAGGCATGAGGATCAGTTTCCTTGAGCGAATTTTATTATTTTAGAGTGGTAGTGTGATTTTAAGCGTTAAAGTTGAGCCTTTCATGCTTCAGTTTAAGGCAAATACGGTATGAGTACTTCCCCAGAGCTCCTTCCCCGGCTTTCTAAACTCATGGCGGAGCGAGGTTTATGCTCTCGTCGCGAAGCTGATGTATGGATAGAACGCGGTTGGGTGAAAGTAGATGGAGAAATAGTGCGCACGCTGGGTACCAAGGTTGAACCGAGCTGTGTCATCACTATTGCCATGGAAGCCCGTCAGTCGCAGGCTAAATTGGCTACGGTGATCTTGCATAAACCCATGGGATACGTATCCGGGCAGGCGGAGGATGGCCATCAACCGGCCAGTGTGTTGTTTGTAAATGAGAACCATTGGGTAGACGATCCTTCCGGTAGAGCCTTTTCACCTCGTGAACATTTAGGCTTAGCCCCTGCAGGACGTTTGGATATTGATTCAACTGGTCTTCTTATTCTTACTCAAGATGGGCGTATTGCCCGAGCCTTAATTGGGGAAAACTCACAAGTAGAAAAAGAATATTTAGTGCGCGTAGAGGGCCAGCTTCAAGAGGGTGGCTTGCAACGTTTGCGACATGGCTTAAGCCTTGATGGTAAAGCGCTCAAGCCTGCTATCGTGCGCTGGCAAAATGAGGATCAGCTGAGTTTCGTTTTGCGCGAGGGGCGTAAACGTCAGATTCGTAGGATGTGTGAAATGGTAGGGTTAGAGGTGGTGGGCCTAAAACGCGTTCGGATTGGCCCAGTGTTGCTCGGTGCTTTACCGTTGGGACAATGGCGCTATTTAAGCGAACAAGAAACCTTTGCTGCACCGAAACCTTCCTCTGGGCTGGATTTAAAAACACATGAAGCTGGAAAAGATGTCGGGCAGCGTCGTTCTCTCTCGGCTCAACGGTCGGGTAAGCGATAGCACAATATTTGATCGCTGGCGCGGTGACCATAGCGGATCATTTTGTCTGGTTTGACCTTAGGAATAGCAAAAGCATTCACGATGAGCAGAGAACCGGGCGGCATCTCTTTTTTGGCCTTTAACCATAGGGCTTCCATTGCTTCAGGGGAGAGAAAGGCATACACCACTTGATAGTCATGCAAGGAGGTTTTCCACAAATCGCCCCAGCGTATGGTTCCGCTTTGCTTCCATTTACAAAGAATATTGCCCAGAAAGCAAGTAAGTGGTGCGCGTTCAATCCCTTCAAAATTAAGCTGAGATCGTAAGGGTGCGATGTGAATCATAAAACTACCTATCCCTGCACCCACATCAAGACATTTTCCTTCTAGGTTTTCTGGAATACATGAAAGGATGGCTTTAAAGGCGCGTTGCTGCGTGAGATAAAGCGGAGCGCGCCTGCCAGTTACACCCCCACCAAATAAAAGACTGGCAACGAATAGAGCAATTAACCATAAATAACTCGGTATAGATTGAAAGTACAACCCTAATCCCAATAAAACGCTAAATCCCATTTGCATCGGCATACGCCAAAACGGCTCTTTGAAGAGCAGGCTGAAAAGTGCTGAAAAGATTCCTGCAAGACATGCTTCGACTAAACTCGCATGCAGACTCAAATCTGCGCTCTCTAAAATGAAAATAGAAAAGAGCCATCCCAGGCCTTGAGCCAGTAGTGCATAGCCCCATCGTTTCATTGTGATGCGATGGCCGTTCTTTGAGGGGCTGGACGAATATCAAAAGCGATACATACTCGATCTTGCTCAGACTCAAAGGGCAGAGTGCGATGAAAAAGTGAAGATGGAAAAAGAACGATATCGCCTACTTTTGGGGTGATGACCTTGACTGAAAAGTGGGTGGATTGTTTTGGGTAGTCATCTCCATCCATGCTGAACTCAATACTGCCATCTAATGCGCCCTCTGGCGTGTCGGGCATCGCTAAGTAAACGCTCCCACTGATCCATCCCTCTTCATGAATATGCGAGCTTAGATGGCCCCCTTTCCGCATTTTGATAAACCAAGCGCTAGTGAACTTAGGGTCATTGGGAAATTGCTGAATTAAGTTGCAGCTGGAGTGCCCAAACGTTTCTTTGTATTTCTGAACCTGCTGCAAAATGCAAGCTGCTAATTGCTGAAATGAAGATTCATCACGTCGGAATAAATTTCCGGCCGATTGTATACCCTCGTATAAACGCCCTTGCTTGCGCTCAGCGATGTCGGTTTTGAGAATGTCTGCTAGAAGATCAGCCCGCAACCCAAACAAAGATGGATCTAGTTCAGAAATGTGGCCGTGGTAAATAAAATCCATCGGGTTAGGACAGAAAGTATAGGGGTCAGGTGTGTGGAATTGAGCTGAATAATGGGCGGATAGTGTGGCAATGAAAGGCTCAATATGAGGCGCATCCAGGGCAATTAAGAGGCGCGCATGAAAAGCATCAAATTGTTTGCTCTTATATAAGCAATACAAACAGCGTGCTTGCCAATCATGAATTTTGGCTGCTTCAAAATGCAACTGGGCGCGGTCATAGGCTTTGCCTTCTTGAAGAATAACGCCAAGGTGATAGTGTGCTTCAGCAAAATCGCTATCAAGGGAAAGAGCGGTCTCATGCGCTTTTAAGGCCTCATCCACTTTGCCTTGCGCCCATAGAGCTGAACCCAATTTGTCATACGCCTCTGCTGAGCGCACATCCATTTCAATGGCTACACGGTATTGTTCAAGGGCGGCGGATAGATTGCCTTGATTTTGATAAGCGCTACCTAGGCTTAGATAGAGCTTTGCCTTGGGCTGAATAGAAATCGCTTTTTGATAAGAAGTGATGGCCTTTTCAAGCATTCCAGCGTGTTGATGTGCAACCCCTAAATTCCCCCAAGCCTCGGTATAAGTAGGCTGCAATCGGGTGGCCTCTTCAAAGCTTGCAATGGACTGACTGTATTCGTTTAAGGCGAGGAAGGCCACGCCCATATTGAAATGCGCCACTACAAATTGGGGATTGAGTCTTACAGTTCGTTCATAAGATTGGATGGACTCTCGGTGTCGGCCTAAACCCGTCAATGCAAGTGCGAGGTTGAAATGATGCTCGGGAGTTTGACCTTCAAGATGTGCTGCTTTTTCAAAAAAAGGCAGGGCTTCGAGTTGTCTATCCTGAAGTGAAAGCGCTGCGGCAATAACACTATGAACTAAAGCCAACTTGGAATTTAGTTTAAGTATGTCTTTGCCAAGAGAAATCGCAGCATCAAGTTGCCTATTGTTAAACAATTGCAAAAGATGCTGAATGTGTTGTTGGCTGTTTTGTGACGGACGTTGTGAATTCACCATATTGATAAAGATAACATGCCAGTTTGCCCTGAGATTCCTCTTTCTGTAACAAGAACGTTATAGATTAAAGAAATACTGTAAATGTGCCTATGGATATGCCCCTTAAACGCATCATTTACGGGCGAACCTGCATAAATCGAACAAGCGGTTAACAAGGATCCTATGAGCCGAACAAAAATGATTCGTACTCTGTTGATGTACATCTGGTCTGGCAGTGCAGCTCTGTTGGTGGCTGCTGCATTGAGTGGCCTTTGGTTATCATGGAATGCCATTCAAGTCTTTGATCAGGACGTGAAAGCGCGTTATCAAGATCGCGCAGCAGTGAACTTGATTCAACTCCAGTTTAAAAAACAAGTTCAGGAATGGAAGGATATCTTGCTTCGCGGCGATGATCCGGTGGCATTGGATAAATATTGGACTGCTTTTCAGGCCCAAGAAGCAGAAGTTCAAAAAGAGGGAAAAGCATTACTGCAAAGTCTTCAACAACCCAAAGCTCGAGAATTGGTTGAGAAATTCATCAGTGCTCATCAGCAAATGGGTCAAGCCTATCGATCCGGTTTTGAAGCCTTTAAACAGGCAAAATTTGATAGTAAGGTGGGGGACAAAGCGGTGAAAGGAATTGATCGCGAACCCACAGAGTTGCTCACTGCAGCAGCCAAAGACATTGCAAGCTTTGCCGAGGAACGCGGAGCACAAGCATTACAGGACGCTAAGAAATCTATTATGACTAGCCTCATCGCGATGGCTGTTTCCGTGTTGGCAGCATTCTTCGTCTTTAACTGGTTGGTTAAATCCCGTATTGAAGTTCCCGCAGGTCAGTTATCGCGTGACTTAAATCGTCTCGCTGAGGGTGATTTCACCACTGCTATCGAACATTTTGCTCAAGATGAAATTGGGCAAATCGCGATGAGTGCTGAACGTACACGGATTGATTTAGGTAAATTGATCGTTGAGGCGCGTCATGCTTCTAGTCAAGTAGCTTCAGCGGCCCAACAAGTTTCTGAAACGGTGGATGGTGTGACCCACGCTTCATCTCACCAGTCTCACGCTGCTACCGGCTCTGTGACTGCAGTAGAAGCGCTGAGTAATAGTGTTCGCGCCGTATCTGTGAATGCGCAAGAAGTGGCGGCGCTCTCTCGCGAAAGCCAACTCCGTGCTGACCGAAGCCGCGAAAGTTTGGATGAAGTGGCAAGTGAAATTCAAGCTGCTTTGCGCGCAGCGGAAGGTATTATTTCCACAGTGAACGGTTTTGCTGAAAACGCCAGAGAAATTGCAGAAATGACGCAGCGTGTTCGCGAGGTGGCCGATCAAACCAACCTGCTGGCACTGAACGCAGCAATTGAAGCTGCTCGCGCTGGGGAGCAAGGCCGTGGCTTTGCGGTGGTGGCAGATGAAGTGAGGAAGCTGGCTGAAAAATCAGGTCAAACCGCAAGCCAGATTGATCGTATTGCGAGTACGCTTGCAATCGATTCCACTACCGTAGAACGGACGGTTAAAGAAGGGTTTGGTGTTCTGGCATCTAGTGATGAGCACTTGGCTGGATTGGTGGAAAATTTTATCGCTGCAAATGAAGCAATCGTGAGATCTAATGAAGGGATGGCAGAAATTAGCCAGGCTGTTGAGCAACAGCAACAGTCCAGTACCTTAATCGCATCTAATGTTGAGACCATTGCACAAATGGCTGAAAATACGCATGAATCCATCAAGCAAGCAGCGCAAGCCATGGTTGCTTTAAGACAGTTATCTGATGCGTTGCATGTCTCTACCAGCCAATTTAAGGTTGCCTAAGTAGGGGTGTTGTATTGATCTTGAGGGCCTGAGCCGATTATTACGCCCAGTCCTTTTTATTTGAAAGCGCGTTCGTTAGTAAAGTACTGCTTTTCAAACTCGGCGGGAGTGGTAGCCCCTGTTTTTAAAAGCTCTTGGTCTGCTGGGCTCAGTAAAAATTCTCGGCCATCACTCACCAAAATGGTTGGCCCTTCGCTACGATCCCAGTCCACGCTGGGTTCTCTGATTGGGCCACTGCTTTCTTTTTTGGATTTGCCTGAAGCCACGTCATCGTTCATGTAACTCCAAATGGCGTAGAGCAAAAACCCAGAAGAGGCGATAAAGCCTACAAACAGCAGTAATGGTATGTATTGACGAATCATTAAGACTCTTGTCCCCTGAGCGATACCACTTTATAACGGTGTTTTTATCAAAACCTTGATGTTTTAGGACTCAAAAAGAGCCATAAACCTAAGGTCTTACTTATTGTTATTGCAAATTACGCTCTTTTGCAATATTTGCAAAGTCATTTATAAGACAAGGGCTTACAAGAATCGATCCAAGAGCTTTCGACTGGTTCTATCCAGAGCGAATCGATCCTTGATTTGGTATGACACTCCATGTCTGTCCATGATCAATAATGCGCGACGGGGAAGGCGACGTATATCTTCTTCCGCCTGAAGAATCAGTTGGGTTTCACCGCGATCGGTATTGACGGTCCAAGTGGAAGGAGTAGAAAAACTGGCTACGGATATAATTTGTTTGATCTCAGGCATAAACTCCTTGGCATCTAACGCCTCTTCAATTAGAAAACGATTGGGAACCGGGACGGAGTCAATATTTTGAATCCAAATCAGTTCTATTCCGTTAGCTGAAACCAATGACCAATGCTCCCGAGGAGCACTTAAAGGAAAAGCCCGAACCGGGGCAACCTGTTCATGACGCAGGCCTTGAGCATCTGTCAAACCTAGGTGGCCAAAATCATCCAGCCATACAGACCACTGAGTTTGAATGATTTGAGTTGTCATGAGGTTTCATCCTCTAAATGCGTTTCTGTTGTTCTTAATTGGGCCTGGTACAAACGCCAATAGGCACCCCGCTGTGCGATCAGTTCATCGTGAGGGCCTACTTCAATAATGCGACCCCGTTGCATGACTACCAAACGATCTGCTTTGCGCAGTGTAGATAAGCGGTGGGCAATGGCAATGGTGGTTCTACCTTTCACTAAATTATCTAAAGCTTTTTGAATTTCTTTTTCTGTTTCGGTATCAACTGATGAGGTAGCTTCATCCAAGATGAGCACCTTGGGATTGATAAGCAGCGCACGTGCTATGGATATCCTTTGCCTTTCACCACCGGACAAGCCTTGGCCTCGCTCTCCTACTACTGAATCATAGCCATGCGGAAGTCGTAAAATAAAATCATGGGCATGCGCAGCTCTCGCAGCCTCGATGATTTCTTCACGGGAGGCATCGGGGCGGCCGTATGCAATATTCTCAGCAATACTGCCAAAAAATAGAAAAGGTTCTTGCAGCACTAAACCAATATTGCGTCGGTAATCAGCAAGTGCAAGGGAACGGATATCTATTCCATCAATGTTAATGGCGCCTTCGCTGACATCATAAAAACGGCAGATTAGGTTAACCAGTGTGCTCTTACCTGAACCGCTTTGGCCCACCAAACCTATCATTTCACCCGGTTGAATATTAAGAGCAAGATGACGAATGACTGAGCGACTTCCGTAACGAAACCCGATATCTTTGAGGGTAATTTCACCTTTAATTTGATTCAAGACAATGGGCTGGCTCGCATCTGGAACATTGGAAACATGATCCAAGATATCAAAGATTCGTTTTGAGCCTGCTGCCGCTTTTTGGGTAACTGAAACGATACGACTCATTGAATCCAGGCGGCCATAAAATCTGCCGATATAAGCTAAAAATGCTGTTAGGGTTCCTACGGTAATCGCACTCACTGAAACTTGATAAATACCGAAAGCCCATACCACCAACAAGCCACCTTCGGTCATGAGAGAGACTGTGGGTGAGAACAAAGACCACGTTTTATTGAGACGATCATTGATCAACAGATTATGTTGGTTGGCCTCTCGAAAACGCTGGGCTTCGCGTTGTTCCTGAGCAAATGCTTTTACTACGCGAATACCTGGGATGGTGTCTGAGAGTACATTGGTCACCTCCCCCCACACACGGTCGATTTTTTCGAAGCCCGTGCGCAGACGATCTCTCACTTGATGAATCATCCAAGCAATGAAAGGTAAAGGAAGCAAGGTGACCAGCGCCAGAGCTGGATTGATCGAAAACAAGATGATTGCGGTCATGACAATCATCAATACATCTGTGATGAAGTCTAGAGCATGCAAAGATAAAAATACGCTGATACGGTCTGATTCTGATCCTATGCGGGAGATTAAGTCTCCCGTGCGCTTGCTTCCAAAATATTCTAGAGATAGATGCAGTAAATGTTCGTAAGTAGAGGTGCGCAGATCGGCGCTAATGCGCTCTGAAACGAGTGCCAAAATATAAGTTTTGGCCCAACCTAGGCCCCAGGAAACAAGGGCTGCCGCCATGAGGCCGCCCAGATAGAGCCCCACTTTCTCTGGCTCGATATGCTGTCCTGCTTGAAAGGGGATCAGCACCTCGTCCATTAATGGCATGTAGAGATAGGGTGACACCAAAGTGGCTGCAGTCGCTCCCAGCATAAGCAAAAAGCCTGTCAGGAGTTGTTGCCAGTAGGGCTGGGCAAATCTCCATAGACGAAAAAGCGTCCAAGTAGAAGGCGGCAATGCAAGCTCTCGGCTGCAAACAGGGCATTCTCCTTCTTCTGAGTTGAGCGGAGAGCGGCAGGTAGGGCAGAGCAGATCGTTATCATCTTCGGGCCGTGTTTGGGTAAGGAGAAATTGCAGCTCAGTGTGAAAACGCTCTACAAGCCTCAAGCAGGCGTTGTGGTGCCCTAAGGTAAAGCGCCAATGTGCTAAACGTGTCGTTTTATTGCGTAATTCAAGTGTTCCTATGCCTGCATAGTCAAAAACACGTAATTCAAGTTCGGCGGATAAGGCCCACTTTTCCCAAAGATTTTTATGGGTATCCCAAGCAAACAACTGCTTTTCTGTCACGGCTAGCAAAGAGTGGATAAACTGACCATTGAGATCAAGGTCAACCTCCAACACGGCTAGGGCGTTCTCTCCTGAATCCAGTTCGGGCCTTAAGCGCTTTTCCCATAAAGGAATAAGCGGTGTTGCAAGGGTGGGAGTGATGGTAACTTCAGTGTTCATTTCAAGCTTGCTTTCTGAGTGCGTGCTGAGTAGGTATCATGGGACGAAACTGTAACATAGCGCTGCTGGGACTCCGACAGCTGTATTTGATGATAGGACGATGAGCGACAAAGATATTACGTTTTTGAAGGTCACGCATTTGCGGGGACCCAATATATGGACTTACCGACCTGTTATCGAGGTGTGGCTAGACATTGGTGATTTTGAGCACTTTCCATCCCATACTTTGCCTGGGTTTAGCCAACGTCTCACGCAATGGCTGCCTGGTCTTTCCCAACATCGCTGTGGTGTTGGGGAGCCCGGCGGTTTCTTGTTGCGTTTGGATGAAGGAACGTGGATAGGGCATATCCTGGAGCATGTAGCCCTAGAACTCCAATCTTTAGCTGGAATGCGCACAGGATTTGGAAAAACGCGGCAAGTCAAAGAAGGAAGCGGCATCTATAAAATGGCTTTCCGCACTCGAAACGAGGCGGTTGGGCGGATGGCCTTGGATGATGCACGTAACTTGGTATTGGCTGCTGTTCATGACTATTCTTATGACATCGAGGCTACAGTCATTAAGTTGACCGATATGGTTGATTCACTATGCCTTGGGCCGAGTACATCCTGCATTGTTGATGCCGCAGGTGAAAAACACATACCCTTTATTCGCTTGACCGAGGGTAATCTTGTGCAATTAGGTCATGGTTCACGACAGAGAAGAATATGGACTGCAGAAACGGATCGGACTTCCGCAATCGCCGAGTACATTTCCAGTGATAAGGATCTAACTAAAAGCTTATTAGCCTCTTGTGGGATTCCTGTTCCAGCGGGTCGAATTGTTCAAAGTCCGGAAGAAGCATGGGAGGAAGCTCAGGAGTTGGGACTACCGGTAGTGGTAAAGCCCGTTGATGGAAACCATGGTCGCGGGGTGTCAATTGAGTTGACGACCAAAGAACTTATCTTTGAAGCCTTTGAGTTGGCATTACGTCATGGTAGTGAGGTGATCGTTGAGCGTTTTATTCCGGGTAATGAGCATCGTCTGCTGGTTGTAGGCGGCAAAGTAGTTGCTGCTGCTCGCGGTGAATCTGCATGGGTTAAAGGTGATGGGGTATCTAGTGTTGTTGAGTTGGTTGATGCCCAACTTAATTCTGATAGCCGGCGGGGACAAGGTGAAGACGCTCCACTGAACCGCATCGATGCTGATCAAAATACTTCTATTCGGCTCGAGCTAGCGCGTCAAGGTTTTGATCCTCATTCCGTTCCAGAGGATGGCAAGGAAGTCTTGATTCAGCGCAATGGTAATGTGGCGATTGATTGCACTGATGAGGTTCACCCAGATATTGCCGATTTTGCCGTCCTGGCAACGCAGGTTGTGGGACTGGATATCGCCGGAGTGGATATGGTGGTGGAAGATGTGAGTAAGCCACTTATTCAACAGGGTGGTGCTATTGTCGAAATTAATGCTGGCCCTGGATTATTGACTCATTTGAAGCCCGCAGTTGGTTATCCTCGCCCGGTTGGAGCTGCAATTATTTCGCATCTATTCCCAAATGGAGATCGCGGCAGAGTTCCTATTGTGGGGATTGCAGGTAGCCAATCTACTTCTGAAATTGCCCAACTTGTTGCTTGGTTGCTCAGGCTTTCGGGTGAGCGCGTGGGACTTGCTTGCCACGACGGGCTTTTTTTAGATCGTCGCCAAGTTAGTACACGAAACAGTGTGAATTTTGATGCGGGTCAGCGACTATTAATGAACCGAACGGTCTCAGCAGTGGTGATAGAAAGCAATGCTGCGGCAATTTTGAAAGAAGGACTGTCCTATGATCGTTGTTCGGTAGCAATTGTCACTGATACAGAGGGTGTAGATGCATTAAGTGATTTTATGATCACTGAGGAGAGTCAGGTCTTTGATGTGTTGAGAACCTTGGTAGATGTCGTTCTTCCCGATGGATTTGCTGTTCTCAATGCCGCTCATCCTTCGGTCATTGACATGGCCAAATTATGCGATGGCACCCTCATTTTTTACCACTGCTCTGAAAATCTGGCCGCTCTTATCGAGCATCGAACAAACAATGGCCGTGCGGTATTTGTTCGAGATGGCCAAATCATTTTGGCACGAGGCCAAGAGGAATTCATTCTAAACGCGCGTGGAAGTTTATGTTTGAGTGGTTCGGGCGTGGTATCAGAAAACAGTATTCTCGCGGCTGTTGCTGCAACTTGGGCAATGGGCTTACCGACTGAGCTCATTCATGCGGGCATTGAAACGTTTGAGGCCGAGCAGGCCTTAAATCATGCAACTGACTCCGCCGGAAGAGTCAGGGCGCACTAGCCACCCGATTCATTCAGGAAATTTATGGAAATCTCTAAAACGCGAGCCCTGCGTGGCCCAAATCTCTGGAGCAGACACACCTCTCTTGAGGTGATCGTAAATTGTGATCACCAAGAGCAAGATATTTCTTCACTGCCGTATTTTGAAGAGCGTATTCGTAACCGTTTTCCTCAATTGGCCAATTTGAAATCTAGACAGCTGCCCAAACCTGTAAGCGTAGCGCATGTTTTAGAACTTGCCATGTTGGGCTTACAAGCTCAAGCAGGTTGTCCTGTTACTTTTAGCAGGACACAATTGACCAGCGAACCTGGAACGTATCAAGTCGTCGTGGAGTTCTCTGAAGAGCCTGTGGGAAAAATGGCGTTAGAATCCGCTGAGGCTTTAATTCATGCTGCTTTCAATGACACCGCTTTTAATCTGGATGAAGTTCTTTCGCATTTACGAGAGCTGGATGAGGATGTTCGCCTCGGACCATCAACCGGGGCCATCGTTCACGCAGCGATGGCAAGAGGCATTCCTTACAGGCGCTTAACTTCAGGGAGTCTGGTTCAATTTGGCTGGGGTTCTCGGCAGCGTCGCATTCAAGCAGCCGAAATGGATTGCACTTCGGCTATTTCTGAATCGATTGCTCAAGACAAAGAACTGACCAAACGTCTTCTTGAAGCAGCAGGAGTCCCGGTTCCTACAGGGCGTCCGGTGCGAGATGCTGAAGATGCTTGGGCCGCTGCACTTGAAATCGGATTGCCGGTGGTTGTTAAGCCACAAGATGGCAATCAAGGTAAGGGTGTGACCGTTAATATCGATGATCGCGCACCTTTAGAAATAGCCTATTCAGTGGCTAGCGAGTTTCGTGATGATGTAATGGTTGAAAAATATTTGGCTGGGCATGATTTTAGGTTGCTGGTGGTTGGAGATAAACTGGTTGCAGCAGCCCGCCGTGAGCCCCCCATGGTGGTGGGTAATGGCAAACAAAATATTCGTGAATTGGTTGAGCTGGTGAATGCTGACCCACGTCGCGGCAGTGGGCATGCCACTTCATTAACAAAAATTCGATTGGATGAAATTGCAACGGCACAACTTGCCATGCAAGGTTTTACTGCGGATACCATCCCTGAAAAAGGGGTACGTGTCGTTCTAAGAAATAACGCCAACCTTTCTACGGGAGGAACTGCAACGGATGTGACTGATGATGTTCATCCGGAATTGGCAGCCCGCGCGGTCGATGCAGCGCATATGGTGGGCCTGGATGTGTGTGGCGTAGATGTCATTTGCGATACAGTTTTGAGGCCATTAGAAGATCAAGGTGGAGGTATCGTTGAGGTCAACGCTGCACCTGGTTTGCGTATGCATCTTTCGCCCTCTTTTGGTAAAGGTCGAGATGTCGGTGCTGCCATCATCAGCAATCTTTTTCCCGATGGAGAGGATGGTCGCATACCTGTTGTTGCCGTGACGGGTACCAATGGAAAAACCACCACGGTTAGATTGATTGCACATCTTTTGACAGCAAGCGGTTTGCGGGTTGGCATGACCAATACAGATGGGGTGTATGTGAATGGTCGGCAGATAGATAGTGGGGATTGTGCAGGCCCTAAAAGTGCCCGAAATGTTTTGCTCAACCCAACCGTTGACGCAGCAGTATTTGAAACGGCGCGCGGTGGTATTTTGCGTGAAGGTTTGGCCTTTGATCGATGCCAAGTGGGTGTTGTGACCAATATCGGAAGTGGTGATCACTTAGGGTTGAATTACATTACCTCGGTTGAGGAACTGGCGGTGTTAAAGCGGGTAATCGTTCAGAATATTTCACCCGACGGTATGGCCGTTCTCAATGCTGCCGATCCTATTGTTGTACCTATGGCAGATCTTTGCCCTGGTAAGGTGACTTTCTTTGCCATAGATCGTCATTTGCCCATAATGGCTGCGCATAGGGCCCGCGGTAAGCGAGTGGTGTATGTTGAAGACGGATCAGTCATCGCTGAAGAGGGGCCCCGCAAATACGCGATTCCTCTTAAAAATATCCCCGTTACTCGCGATGGTGCAATTGGTTTTCAGCTTCAAAATGTCATGGCCGCAGTTGCAGCGGTATGGGCCGTCAATCACGATTGGCATTCTATTTCCCAAGGCCTATTTACCTTCAGGGCTGAGCAACATAACGTTCCAGGTCGATTTAATTTCTTCGACTATAAAGGGGCTACAGTGATTGCTGATTACGGCCACAACCCAGATGCGATGAAGGCATTGGTTGAGGCGGTTGAAGCGCTTCCTGCTAAACGTCGATCGGTAGTGATCAGTGGGGCAGGGGATAGAAGGGATGATGATATTCGCGATCAAACACGTATTCTTGGGGCAGCCTTTGATCACGTTTTGTTATACCAAGATGCCTGTCAAAGAGGGCGAGTGGACGGTGAAGTGATTGCCTTATTGCGTGAAGGTTTGGAGGGTGCAACACGCACGCAAACGGTTGAAGAAATTCGAGGTGAGTTTGTAGCGATCGATATGGCTTTACAGGGGCTAAAGCAAGGGGATCTTTGCCTCATTTTGGTTGATCAGGTAGAAGAAGCCTTAGCTCACATTGCACAACGCGTGAAAGCCGCGCAAGAAACCACTAGCCATTAAATATTAGCTCACAGAGGGCGAATTGAAAGCAAAAGTCCTACGCAAGCGCAGGCAAAAATTACGTGCAGGATTTTGCTTTTCATTTTGAATAAAGCCAGGGCGGCGAGAAATGTGATCATTGCAGCAATCCAATCCACTTTACCATTTAACCCCTCTGGCCATAAAACGTGATATCCAAAAAATAAAGCTAAATTCAGAATCACGCCCACCACTGCTGCAGTGACGGCGGTGAGCGGTGCGGTAAACTTTAGATCATTATGGGTGGCCTCAATCACTGGACCGCCCATCAATATAAATACAAAAGAAGGTAAAAAGGTAAACCAAGTGACCACGATAGCGGCGATCATGCCAGAGAGAAAGCTGGCGTTTTCCCCCAGCACCTGCTGCTTCACACCACCTAAATATCCTACAAAAGACACCACCATAATCAACGGGCCAGGTGTGGTTTCACCAAGTGCTAAGCCATCCATCATCTGAGCGGGAGTGAGCCAAGCGAACTGCGTGACTGCCCCTTGATAGACGTAAGGTAAAACAGCGTAGGCACCGCCAAAAGTGAGGAGGGCTGCTTTGGTGAAAAACCAGCTCATGTGCAACAGGGGGTTGCTCCAGCCAAATGCATAAGCGATCGCTAATATTGAAGAAAGCCATGTCAGCAGGCCTAGTAATCCAGTAATAACCAGGTTTTTTAGCTTGAACTGTGCATGTTCTGGCGTAGGGGTGTCATCATCAATGATGGCGGGTTGATGATTTTTTGCAGGATGTGTGCCCTTAGCATTCAATGTGTGACGGTTAGCCCCTAAGGTGAATACCTTGGGTAAGTATTGGCCGCCTAGCAGTCCTATGAATGCAGCAGTTAAAACGATCAAAGGAAATGGCGCATCTAATAGAGTGATGGCGAGGAAGGAACAGCCAGCAAGTATCCATAGCCATGCATTACGAAGTGCTCGTGATCCAATTCTAAAGGCTGCGTGCAATACGATAGCTGTCACAGCAGGTTTGATGCCATACAACAAGCCTGCGATCCATGAGACATGTCCAAAAGTCACGTACACCCATGACAGCGCAATCAAAATGACTAATGAGGGAAGAACAAATAGCCCTCCAGCAATCAATCCTCCTGCGGTTCGATGCATGAGCCAACCCAAATAGGTTGCAAGTTGTTGGGCCTCAGGCCCAGGAAGAAGCATGCAGTAATTCAATGCATGCAGAAAACGCTTCTCAGAAATCCATCGGCGACGCTCTACCAGTTCCTGATGCATGATGGCAATTTGACCTGCGGGTCCACCAAAACTGATGAAGCCTAATCTGAGCCAAAACCAGAAGGCTTCAAAACGACTTATTTTATGGGGCATGGTTTTCAAGCGCAGAACTGTCTGGAATATGTTGTAGTTCCAGAGCCGCTTTGGCAACCAGGTTTTCTGGAAGCTCAGATTGAATGGATACCCCTAAGCGTTCAAACTCTTTTGCTTGATTGATGAGATTGCCTTTGCCCGAAACCAATTGATTCATGGCCTGCCCAAATGATTCTTGGGCCTTGTCCAGCTGCTTTCCAACGGCTTCCATGCTGCCTAAAAAGGTCACGAGTTTCTTATAGACTTTACCCGCACGATCAGCAAGCTCTGCGGTATGTACATTCTGTTCTTCAAAGCGCCATAGTTGGCGCACGATATTTAAACTCGTGAGCAAAGTGGTGGGTGTGGCAACCAAAACATTTTGCTCCACTGCCTTTTGAAAAAGTTCTTCATCCGCTTTCAGCGCTTCTACAAAAGCTGACTCAACAGGAATAAACATAAAAACCATTTCAGGGGTATTGAGCCCCGGGAGATCAAAGTAATGACGGTTTGAGAGTTCCTTGATTCGGCTTGCTACCGCCTCGACATGCTCTTGCAGTGCTTGCTTGCGGGTAAGATCGTCTTCTGCGTTAACGTATCGTGTGTAGGCATTCAGAGAGACTTTTGCGTCGATGACTAAATGCTTGGACTGAGGGAGATATACGACGACATCTGGTCGTTTTTTTCCTTCTTCCGTGTTGAAATTCACTTCGCGTTTAAAGTCGGTGCCTTCTCTCAGTCCGGAGCGATCCAATACATTGCCCAGAAGTAATTCACCCCAATTTCCCTGCTTTTTGGCCTGTCCTTTCAGGGCGGTGGCTAATCCATGGGCCTCTTCTGTCATCTGACGGTTGGCATCTTTTAGCTGTGCCAGTTCCATTTTAAGCATGGCCTGTTGCTCGGTATCCTTTAAATGGATTTCTTCTACCTTGGCTTTAAATTCCGTCATGCGCTCACGCAATGGGTCGAGTAATTGGCCTAAATTCACTTGGTTCTGCTCTGTAAATTTTTTTGTTTTCTCTTCCAGGATGTCGTTAGCTAAACTTTTAAACTGATGAGACATGGCTTCTTTGGCATCTTCGACTAAATTAAGTTTTTCGCTTGCTTGTTGGCGTTCAAGCGCAAGGGTATTTTCTAAAAACTTAATCTGGCCACGCATGAGCACCCAAGCGAGTAGTGCCCCGAATCCTAGGCCGATTGCTGTGCTGATTAGTGTGATGAACTGTTGATCCATAGTATCCCTGAGCGCTATGCGCGCGCTAAGTCATCGTGCCCACGGATTTTCCCAATCCAAAGGATGCAGATTGATGCGAGTGCAACTGCTAGCCACCCAATATTTCCATAACCCAGTAAATGCCCGTCTGGCCCCTGTGAAAGTAGCAATCCGCCCACCCAAGCTCCACAACCTGTTCCAAAGGCTTGAATGGCACTATTAGCGCTTAAAAAAGCGCCGCGTTGGTCCGGTCTTGGCAAGGTTGTAATGAGCGCTTGAAGAGGAATAATGCGGGAGGAAACGAGTACCATGAAGCATGGGAAAAGTACCAAGATTGCTGCGAAAGAGAGTTCTGGCATGTGGGTGATAAACAAAATTGGTATAAAGGACAGCATCGCAAAGACTCTAAAAATTCGATGCTTTCCCATTTTATCCGCCAATCGACCTACAGGTCTTGCTGTGAAAAAGGTGGCGGCACCCCCTGCCATATACATCCAACCTAAATTGGCAGGAGATATACCGTAGTTGCTTACAAGTACTGGTGATATGAAAGGAATCACAAGCATGTGCGCTGTCATCATCACGAAGGTCAGCACAAATGCCTCGAGATGCATGCGATCAGAAAAGAGTTCGGCAAGATTTTTTAAGACCTTCTGAAAGGAGGGATTCACTTTTTGCATATGTTCTCGAAGGGGGGGAACAATGCAATATGCTCCGCCCCAAATGAGCAGCGACAGCAAAACCAGAAGAAAAAAAGGCGCAGACCACCCTAAATGGGCTCCGATCAAAACGCCGGCAGGAACCCCTGCTACCGCAGCCAAAGAAAATGCAGTCATCAGTGTCCCTGTTGCCCAGCCTCGCCTTTCAGTCGGAACCACATCTGCCACAATCGCCATGATGATAGATGAGAGCACGCCTCCAGTGATGCCAGCAAAGGCTCTGGCAAGTAAAAGCATGGGGTAGGTGATTGCCCATGCGCAGGCGAGGTTGGAAATGGCAAATAGTGCAAAAACCGCAAGAAGAAGTTTGCGGCGATCAAATCGGTCAATATAGGTTGCACCCAGAAGTCCTGATAATCCGGAGCACCAAGAGTAGGCAGAAACGGCTGTTGCAAAAGCAGCGGGACTGACGCGAAGTGACTGAATAATTTGGGGGCCCAAGGGCATCATCACCATGAAATCCATGATCAAGGTAAATTGAATCAGGGCCAACAGCCATAGTAGATTGCGTTCTTTGCTAGGTGAATAGAGATACATGAATGATGGATTTCCGAAATTAGGATTGCGAACTATTTTTAGGTTCAAAGCCTGCACAAATTTCGCCGGAAGCTTCTAGTACCTCTAGGTGGGGCATGCGCTGGCTCTTAAAAGACAGTTTGCGGCAGGCGTAAGGAAAACGTGGTTCATAGGTAATAAAAAGATGGCGGCAAACATTGCAGTCTGCTTTTTTTTGGGTATGGGGTTCTATAGATGGAGTTTTATTCATGGCTAACCACCGATATAGCTCATCTCTATTTTTTTCTGCCGGGCGGTATCAGTAGTGCGAATTTCAGAGTAGCGGTCCTCTCTTTGGCTCCATTTTTGCTGTATCCAATTACTCAACGCTTCTTCTGAGATGTTAAGCGGGTCGCGCAGCAAGGTACGCATATCATGCCCCTGTTGTGCAAACAGGCAGGTGAACAAATGCCCGTCGGTTGACAGTCTTAACCTAGAACATGTGCTACAAAACGCTTGAGTAACCGAGGAAATCACGCCGACTTCTCCTGAGCCGTCTTTATAGCGCCAGCGCTGAGCAACTTCGCCTTGGTATAGGGGTTGAAGAGACTCCAAAGGGAATTGATCAGAGATGCGGTTTATCACCTCTTGTGATGGCACTACCTGCTCCAGATTCCATCCATTGGTAGAGCCCACATCCATAAATTCTATAAATCGCACAATATGAGGTGAGCCTCGGAAATGTTGCACAAGCTCCAAAATGGCATGCTCATTCACACCACGTTGAATCACGGCGTTGACTTTAATTGGACCTAATCCCACAGCGTCTGCCGCTTCGATTCCCTCAAGAACGCGACTTACAGGGTAATCCGCATCATTCATGCGTTTGAACGTGGGCTCGTCTAAAGCATCAAGACTTACGGTGACCCGTTGCAAACCGGCATCTTTAAGCGACTGAGCGCGTTTGGCTAAAAGGGAGCCGTTGGTGGTTAAAGAAAGATCAATATTAGGAATGGTTGCAAGTTGCGCAACCAAGCGATCTAAATCTCTGCGAAGCAAAGGTTCTCCGCCTGTGAGTCGAATTTTCTGAACACCATTTGCTACAAAGCTTTTGGCGATGAGCGTAATTTCTTCAAAACTCAGAATCTCTTTATGGGGAAGAAAAACGTATTCCGAACCAAATATCTCCCTAGGCATGCAATAGGTACAGCGAAAATTACAGCGATCCGTCACCGAGATCCGCAGATCACGCAGTGGGCGACCGAGTTTGTCGATAATGGATGGGGGGTGCTTGAGTTTCGTCATAGCGCTATGATCTCACGCTCACTATACGAAAGCCCCTCTTCATAAGGGGGGTACATACCATGCAGAAAGCGTTTCTTTCGGGTTTGATGATGGAACAGCCTTTGCTAGTTTCCGAGATTCTATCCCATGCTCAGCGTTGCCACGCATCTACAGAAATCGTTTCTAGATTGTGGTCAGGGGAAATTGTGCGCACTTCTTGGGGTGAAATGGCCAAGCGTTCAGCCCAACTTGCCCAGGCACTTCAAGCTGAGGGAGTAGATATTGGGAGTGGTAAACGTATCGCCACACTGGCTTGGAATGGGGCTAGGCATCTTGAGTTGTACTATGCCGTGCCTAGTATGGGGGCTGTTCTACATACCCTCAATCCCAGGCTCTTTCATGCACAGCTGATCTACATCATCCAGCATGCGGAAGACGAAATCATTTTTGTTGACCCGCACTTACTGCCGTTCGCTAGCGCATTAGACCGTGCCTTGGGCTCAGTGAAAAAATGGGTGGCTTTATGCGATGCCAATGAACTAACTGGCATCTTGGCCCAATTCAGCGTGCAAAATAATGCTCTGGGCCTTTCCTGCGCCGCCTTAAAAGGGCTGCAAGACTATGAAAGTTTCATTGCTCCTTTTTCTGGTGAGATGAGTTGGCCCGAGCTACCTGAACAAATGGCCTGCGGTCTTTGCTATACCTCTGGAACTACAGGGGATCCGAAGGGAGTGCTGTATTCCCATCGATCCACCGTTCTGCATGCTTTAGCTTCTGCGCTACCTGATGTCAAAAATCTATCCGCACGCGATGCCGCTTTACCCGTAGTACCGATGTTTCATGTGAATGCTTGGGGCATACCCTACTCAGCGGGGATCGTGGGATGTAAATTGATTCTGCCTGGCCCCCGTGTGGATGGGGATAGCCTGTTTGAATTACTAGACCTTGAAGGCGCCACGCTGACAGTGGGGGTTCCTACCATCTGGATGCTATTGCTTGAGACCATGCGTCAACATGGCAGAAAGCCTTTTAAACTTGAGCGTATTTCGGTGGGTGGGGCGGCATGCCCGCCAGCCTTATCTGATCCTTTTATTCAAGAGTTTGGGATTGAGGTCAATCACGGATGGGGAATGACAGAGACCAGCCCCGTTGGAAGTCTTTCTAAGCCACGCAACACCACTAGCACTGTAGCCGCAAGTACCCTTCATCATCGCCACGGGCGGCCTTTATTTGGGGTTCAGATGGAGATTGTAGACGAACAAGGTCGCGCCTTGCCGCATGATGGAAAGGCAACGGGAGAACTGTTGGTTAAAGGACATTGGGTAGCCAACAACTATTTTGGGGCTCACAAAGAAAACGCAATTCCCCCTGGCGAGTGGTTTCATACTGGAGACGTGGCGAACATCGATACTGAAGAAAATATTCAGATCATTGACCGCACCAAAGACATGATTAAGTCGGGAGGAGAATGGATTAGTTCCATCGCTCTTGAGAATGCAGCGATGGAACATCCCGAGGTTCAGGAGGCTGCAGCGATTGGATTACCCCACCCTAAATGGGGCGAGCGGCCTTTGCTTTTGGTGGTGCGAAGGGAGAGGGGAGGAGAAGTGGATGAGTCTGATCAAGCGAATGATGTCTTGACTCAGGGCATACTTGCCATCATGGCAAAGAATGTTGCCCGTTGGTGGCTCCCCAATGCTGTCATTTTTGTGCAAAGCTTGCCGCGCACAGCAACAGGTAAACTATATAAGATTACTCTGCGTGATCAATATCGCGACTTTATTTTCCCTCCGGAGCAACTCCCATGAAATTTCGTTTTCCCATCGTCATCATCGATGAGGACTTTCGTTCTGAAAATGCCAGTGGATTTGGCGTGCGCGCTCTTGCTAAAGCGATTGAAGAGGAAGGCATCGAGGTTGTTGGAGTCACGAGCTTTGGTGATATGACTTCCTTCGCTCAGCAGCAATCCCGTGCTTCCGCTTTTATTTTATCTATTGACGATGAAGAGTTTGGTGAAGGAAGTGATGATGAAATTACCGATGCACTCAAAAGCTTGCGGGCCTTTGTGCAAGAAGTACGTCGAAAAAATGCGGATATTCCCATTTTTTTGTATGGTGAAACACGCACCTCCCGGCACATTCCTAACGATGTATTGAAAGAGCTGCATGGCTTCATTCATATGTTTGAAGACACTCCAGAGTTTGTGGGCCGTCACATCGTTCGTGAGGCACGGGTATATCTAGATTCCTTGGCGCCTCCCTTCTTTAGAGCCTTGGTGCACTATGCTTCAGATGGTTCTTATTCCTGGCATTGCCCCGGTCACTCTGGTGGGGTGGCGTTTTTAAAGAGCCCTGTGGGCCAGATGTTTCACCAATTTTTTGGTGAGAACATGCTGCGCGCTGACGTATGTAACGCCGTGGATGAACTTGGTCAGTTACTCGATCACACCGGCCCTGTTCAGGCTTCAGAACTCAATGCTGCGCGCATTTTTAGTGCCGACCATTTGTTCTTTGTGACCAACGGCACCAGTACCTCTAACAAGATTGTTTGGCATAGTACGGTGGCCCCGGGTGATGTTGTTGTTGTTGACCGTAACTGCCATAAATCGATTCTGCACGCCATCATGATGACCGGAGCGATTCCTGTTTTCTTAATGCCTACTCGCAATCACTACGGCATTATTGGCCCCATCCCCCTGTCTGAATTTCATCCCGATAATATCAAGCGCAAGATCGAAGCCAATCCTTTTGCCCGTGAAGCGAAAGGCGAAGTACGTATTCTGACCATTACTCAGAGTACCTACGACGGCATTATCTATAACGTAGAGACCATTAAATCTTTACTCGATGGTCATCTGGATACCTTGCACTTTGATGAGGCTTGGCTGCCCCACGCATCTTTCAGTGATTTCTACAAGGATATGCACGCGATTGGTCGTGACCGAGCGCCTTGTAAGGAGTCGATGGTGTTTTCAACCCAGTCCACCCACAAGTTGTTGGCCGGGCTTTCGCAGGCTTCACAAATTTTGGTGCAGGACAGTGCGACCCATAAGTTGGATCGTGATGTGTTCAATGAAGCTTATCTCATGCACACCAGTACCTCGCCTCAATACGCAATCATCGCTTCTTGCGATGTCGCTGCAGCCATGATGGAGCCACCCGGTGGAACAGCTCTGGTAGAAGAATCTATCAGTGAGGCACTGGATTTTCGCCGGGCAATGCGTAAAGTGGATCTAGAGTGGGGTGATGACAGTTGGTGGTTTCAAGTTTGGGGCCCGGATGATTTGGCTGATGAGGGCTTGGGATCACGTGAAGACTGGGTTCTGAAACCCGATGACCACTGGCATGGTTTTGGAAATGTAGCGCCCGGCTTCAATATGCTGGACCCTATTAAAGCTACAGTCATTACGCCGGGATTGAACGTTGATGGTTTGTTCGCAGATAGTGGTATTCCTGCATCCGTTTTGACCAAATACTTGGCTGAACATGGCGTGGTGATTGAGAAGACGGGACTGTATTCTTTCTTCATTATGTTCACGATTGGTATTACCAAAGGCCGCTGGAATACCTTAGTCACTGAGCTACAGCAGTTCAAGGATGACTACGACCGCAATCAGCCCTTGTGGCGGATCTTGCCTGAGTTCATTGCCAAGCATCCTCGCTATGAAAAGATTGGTTTACGTGATCTCTGCGATCAAATCCATCAGGTGTATCGCGAGACCGACATTGCACGTTTGACCACCGAGATGTATCTGTCTGAAATGGTTCCTGCCATGCCACCGGCAGAGGCCTTTAGTCATATGGCCCATAAGAATATCGAGCGGGTACCGATTGAAGCGTTGGAAGGGAGGATCACAGCGATGCTGTTAACGCCTTATCCTCCGGGTATTCCTTTGTTGATTCCTGGCGAATGCTTCAATGCCACTATCGTGCGGTACTTAAGCTTTGCACGCATGTTCAATTCACGCTTCCCTGGCTTCGAGA
>CAIPTD010000067.1 GCA_903867885.1 uncultured Ferrovum sp.
CACTCACTCAGTAACGCCCATCGTCGCTATATCAATGACTGTAAAGTCTGCCACGTTAAACCTTTCGTTCAGGTACGAGATGAAGATTGTCAGACTTGCCATAAAAATGCTGGCGCCCACGTAGAGGCTAAAATTGCAAAGGTGGCTTCCTTGCAGGGGGCAACGTGTGAAAGCTGCCACCGTGAGCACAATGGTGAAGATGGCCTAGCGCAACAAAATAAGTACTATCAGCAGCAAAACTGCGCTTCCTGCCACAAGGACATCCAGAAATCCTATGCTGCGAGCAAAGATGGAAACGCCAGTAATTTTTATAGTGATCACCCCAACCTACGCTATTTAATTGCCACAAGCCCTGATGCAAAAACCCTTCAGTCAGTGCGTATTGCTGAAGATGCGCCTTTGATAGAAAAAACCGGCCTCAAATTCCCTCACGACGTGCATTTGAAAGCTACCGGCATTCGTAGCCCAGAGGGTAAAGTCAAACTGGAATGTGCAAGTTGTCATCGCGAAACCAAAGATGGAATTGGTTTCCAGCCTGTTTCGATGGAACGGGATTGTCAAAGTTGCCATGATCTTAAATTTGACCCATCGGTAACTAATTATCAAGTACCACATGGATCGGTCGAAGCTGTGCTGAATTCCTTGCGTACCTTTTACAGCTACACCATGAGCAACGCGATTCCATCTGACGGCAAGCCCTTGCTGCCCGTGTCTAGCTTGGTGCGTCCGGGTGTGGATGAGAGCAAAGCGACTGTGAGTTTTGTTCATTCTGCTGGTGACTCCAAAGGTAAAGCAGTTGCTGCCGCAACCAGTCTTTTTGAGAAGAGCGCTTGTAACTTATGCCATGAGGTTTCGCGTTCTAATGAGGCAGGCCGTTCAGGTACGCCCTCTCAGGATATGCCGCAATGGAAAGTTGCCCCTGTGACAGCCGAGCATGCGTGGATGGGTAAGGCAGCTTTTGTTTTCAGTCACGAAAAACATAAGGGTGGCGAATGTACCGAGTGCCATGCCGCTGAAAAATCCAAGAAGGCAGAAGAAGTCCTGATGCCAACGATTAAGATTTGCCGAGACTGCCATGCAGGTAGCGAACCCGTGGCAAATAAAGTGGTATCGGATTGCAGTTTGTGCCACGGTTTCCATCAGCATCCTGCAACCAATGCAAAACCAAACAAAAATCACCCTCCTGAACCAGAAATCATCAAGGTTGAAGATGCGCTCGCTCATCAACATTTATCCATGGCGCGCGTTAAATGATTAAATTTGTTTCATCGGTTTGGTCGCTAGGAGGGTTGGCACTACAAGGTGCTTTTCTGGGACTTCTGCTTAGCGCATGCGGTGGTGGGGGGAGCGGGCCAGGTGGTGTATCGCCTACGGCATCCGTATATGTTGCCTCTGATCCCACCACGCAATTTCTGACGAGTGCTGATGTTCAAAAAATAGTGGCCCAGGCTGAGCAGGCAGCAGTGAACAAAGGTGTTCAAGTGGTTGTTGCGGTGGTAGATAGGGTTGGTAATGTGTTGGCTGTTTATGAAACATCTACGACCCCATCTGGCCAATCAGGATTAACTTCAACTTTTTCAGTGTCAATTTCCAGTGGTAAATCTTTAACATCAACTCCACAAGGATTAGATGGTCTCTCAGGAGTGGATGCTAGCCTTGCTGCCATTTCCAAGGCGATTACCGGTGCTTATTTATCCTCGTCTGGAAACGCCTTCAGCACAAGAACTGCGAGTTATATTATTCAAGAGCACTTTGCGCCCACTATTTTGGGTGCGGCAGCGGGTCCATTATTTGGGGTGCAATTCAGTCAATTGCCTTGTGGTGATTTAGTCAATAGCAATGCCAGTAATTCCACTTCAACGGGTTATGGTCCTCATCGATCACCTCTGGGCCTAGCAGCTGATCCGGGTGGTTTTCCCTTGTACAAAAATGGTGTGGTTGTTGGCGGTGTTGGGGTAATGAGTAGCCATAACTACAGTTTGGACATTAATCCCATTGGTTCGGTCACAACAACGACTGATGAGATCGTTGCGCATTCTGCTACCTCTGGATACACGCCTGATTCATCGATTAGAGCAGATACCATTTCATTAGGTGGTACGTATCCCACCTATTCAAATGCTGACGCATCATTAGTGAGTGTGAGTAGCTCAAGTCTAACCACAGGTTCGTTGATCACCGTGAACGGATATTACGCCCCACGTTCAACTGATATTTCTTCTTCTGTTTCTTCTTCGAGCAGATTTAGGGACGGTGAGGCCTACGGTAGTA
>CAIPTD010000068.1 GCA_903867885.1 uncultured Ferrovum sp.
AATTGGCCATCCCAAGTAATTCTATAGCCATTCGGTACGCTGACATTTTCATCAACAAGACGTTGGGCTTCTTTTACAGCACTACCCAAGTCGCGACCGCGCACACTGAACTTAATCGCAATATAACGACGGCCAGATTCACGATAGATATAGAAGGGGCCATCTGAGACAGCAACATTAGCCACCATCGTTAAAGGAACCCGACTACCATCAGCAGTATCAATTAATAGAGAACGAATTGAGTCAACAGTATTGCGACTATCGACATTGAGACGAACCGCCAAACCAAAAGTTTTCTCGTTTTCCAGAACATTGGTGATGGGTGTACCACCGATGGAATAGGCAACGAGATTTTGAATATCACTGACATTAATACCAAAGCGAGCGCATTTAGCACGATCGATCTCAACGTTCAGTGTGGGTTGACCCAGTTCTGTGAAGATGCCTTCATCAACAATGCCGTTCACCCTGCGCAATTGCTTAATCACATCGCGAGCTTGTTGATCCAAGACTTCGAGATCATTACCGAAAATCTTGACGGAGTTCTCCCCCTTCACGCCTGAGAGAGCCTCGTTGACGTTATCTTGAATGTATTGCGAGAAGGTGTAGTCCACGCCAGGTAAACCATTGAGATATTTTTCCAATCTCTTGACCAACTGTTTCTTACCGGCGCCTGCTGGCATATCTTGAGGAGCCTTAAAGTAAACGCCGAATTCTTGGTTAAACACACCCGTTGGATCTGTACCGTCGTCTGGACGACCAATCTGCACTGAAACATACTTCACTTCAGGCTGATTCTTAAACTCTTCACGAATTTGATTGGCTAGCTCAACTGAGTATTTCAGATCAACCGTGTTGGGTAAGGTGACACGTACCCAGAGATTATTCTCTTCCAAAGTAGGTAAAAACTCGGTACCCAATTGGGTAGCGCTGATGATCGTAAACAGGAGCAAGCCGACTGCAGCCATTAAAACCTGCTTAGGGCGATCTACTAGATGGCGCAGCAAGGGTTTATAAACGCCCAACATCTTTTCCACAAACTGAGGTGGATGATGCTCTTCGCCTTCCTTAAAGATGTAAGAGATCATCGCTGGCACGAAGGTCAAGCTCAAGATGATCGAGGCCAAGAGTGCGAAGCCCATCGTGAATGCCATTGGACGGAAGATGATGCCTTCTACTCCACCCATGAGGAACAATGGTGAATACGCGGTAATAATGATGCCGGTAGAGAAGACCATCGCGCGCTGCACTTCGCTGGTACCCAGCACAATACTTTGATTGAGCTTGGTGTGGCGCTCCTCCAAGTGACGCATGACGTTTTCCATCACGATCACTGCCGCATCCACAATCACGCCGAAGTCAATCGCGCCTAATGAAATTAAGTTGGCAGGCACATGGAATTGATCCATATTGAAGAAAGAAACGCATAACGCTAGCGGAATCACTGCAGCAACTACTCCAGCTGCCTTGAAGTTACCTAAGAAGATATACAGAATGATCAAAACCAATGAGATACCAAAGAACAAGGTGTGTTTTACCGTGTTCAAAGTAATGTCTAACAGAACTTGGCGATCATAGAATGGGAAAATATCGATACCAGGTGGCAATAAGGAGGTATTGAGCTCCTGAATTTTTTCCTTCACCCGCTTGAGGACTTCGGAGGCATTTTCACCGCGCTTGAGCAACACCACACCCTCTACGGCATCCGGATTATCTTGGTACTGGAACATGCCTTGGCGCAATGCGTTACCGACCACCACATCAGCCACATCACCAACCCGCACTGCTACTCCGTTATTCACCGCAATCACAATACGCTTCATATCATCAATCGATTGCAGCAAACCAACCCCACGCACCACGAGCTGCTGCTCACCTACTGGCAATAAGCCACCGCCAACGTTCACGTTGGAGTTAGTCACTGCAGTCACCAACTGTTGTAGCGTCACATTTTTCGCTAGCAATGCTCCGGGGGTAATGATAATTTGATACTGACGAGTCTTGCCACCAAACGAGGAAATATCAGGCACGCCCTGCACGTGCTTGAGCTCTTTGTAAATCTCGTAATCCTGAAAGGTCTTGAGTGCCATTGGTGAGGCATAGGTGCTCTCGACCACATAACGCATGATTTCACCAGTGGCATCAGAATCCGGACTAATCGCAATCGATGCTCCCGCCGGCAGAGTCAAATTATTGATGGCACTATTGACCAGTTGACGGGCTTTAAAGCTATCTTCGCCGTCTTTAAATTTGACAGTCACTACCGATAAGCCAAATAAAGAAACTGAGCGGAAGACTTGGACGCCAGCAATACCAGCAAGGCTGTTCTCAACCGGGATCGTAATTTGTTGCTCGATTTGCGCAGTACTGGCACCAGGCCATTGGGCAATCGATTGCACCGTTAACGGCGCAACGCCAGGGTAAGCCTGCAGCGGGAGCTTCAGAAAGCTCGAGATACCTGCCGCAAGCAAACCTACGGCAAGAAGCAGAATCAGTAAGCGTCGCTTGAGGACGTTATTGATGTTCATGACTCAGCCTTAATCTTCTTCTCGAGCAAAGCGTTGGTTAAGCAAAGTGGCGCCTTTGATCAAGAGCGTTTGGTGCGCTGTTAAGCCATCGGTCACTGCAAACTCATGATCATTCAACTCAAAGCCATACACTGGCAAACGGCTGTAGGATTCTGGTCCAGTCTTGATAATCACAAAACGGGCATTGCGGGCTTGAATCAAAGCAGAAGTCGGAATGACAACGGCAGACGTTGTGCCCACCTCCAAAGTGCCGGTTGCGAACATCTCAGGCTTGAGTAAGCCATCCGCATTTTCGATTTCGCAACGGATCACTAGGGCATGGGTTGTTGGGTCAATCGATGCGCCCACATAATTGGCTTTAGCAACAAAGTCCCGCTCAGGAAATGCTTCAACTTTCAGATGGAAAATATCGCCCACATGGATCTTGCTGATGTCCTGCTCATAAACATTACCAACAAACCATAGGTTTTTAGGATCAGCAATCGTTGCCAGAACATCGCCTGTATTAAGATAAGCACCAGGATCGACAGCACGCTTAATCACTACACCTTGAATAGGTGCCCGAATCGGGAATGTAGGACTAGCAAGGCCAGTTGTTCTTAGTCTTTGAATATCTTGATTGCTGCCTCCCAGAATCCGGAGATGATTAGCAGCGGCCTCTTGGGTATCTTTAGCATCCTGATACAAAGTGCCCACATCTGCTTTATTGAGTGCTGCCACCATCTTGGACGACAGAATGTATTCCGTTTGGGCAGATACGTAATCTGGGCTGTAGAAGTCCGCTACAGCATCGCCCTCTTTTACAACGGCACCATCAAAGGCGTAAATGCGCTCTACTCTTCCTGGAGCACGGGCTGAGATGACTTTAACCCGCTCGGCGTTATAGGCCAAACGTCCTGGTACAGACAGCATGATGGGGGCAGTCGACTCGCCGGTCTGATAAAACTCAAATACATCCGGTGAGAGCGTTACACCTGGCAATGAAAGATTAATGATGCCGGTCTTATCTACCGAAATGGTTTTATGGGTATTTTCGGTATCGTCTTTGCTCGGAGCAAATATCATGCCTATCACGACACCGACAATCAAAGCACCAGCTAAGGAGCTGATTAATCTAAAACGGGGTTGTGCCCATTTATGTTTGGCGATA
>CAIPTD010000069.1 GCA_903867885.1 uncultured Ferrovum sp.
ATATTGCTCGTTTAACTAATGGGCATACGGTTGCGACTCAATCGCAACTTAAACAAGCATTTTTAAGTACAGGTGGGGGTAATCAATTATTGGGTGTTGTTCAGTCACCTAAAAATAGTGGTCAATACGGTTTTTCATTGCATTATCGTCCAGAGGGTTTGAGCCTCGATTTAGGTATTTATGCAATGAATTATCACGATAAAGCTCCTGTGGTTAACTTTATTTCTGATCAATTTTCCTTTCAATACAAATTCCTTGAAGACAGAAAAATGTATGGTGTAAGCGCCAATTTCCCCGTTGGTGACGTGGCAGTTGGTTGGGAATTGTCTTACCGTCCCAAAGATGCGGTTGAATTGGGCTATTGTTATAGTAGTTCGGATGAAGCAAGGAATTCTACTGTAACTACTGTTGCTTTTAAGGGAACATGCGCAGGGTACAAGGACTATCAGCGATATCAATCGCATTTGACTCAGCAGATCTATATTGAACCGAGCTTGTGGGGGGGGGCGGGAGGAACGATCTTATCAATCCTAGGCGGTGCAACCAACGCTATTTTTACGGCTGAAGAAGTGGGTGTGTACATGCCAGGATTCGATGCCAATAATCCAATCCAAACCGCTTCAGGGGTTTGGCAGACTGTGGACGCAGGTTATGCTTTCTGGCACAACAATGCGTTTACTGCAGGAACTAACTTCTCATGGGGTTACACCGCTGATTTCAACTGGACCTATGACGGTTCTCTCATCAAAGGATGGCAGGTTACACCCGGTGCTACCTTTTATGATTCTGTAAAAGGTGACACTCCGAACGTAAACGCCAATTTCTTTCATGGAGCGCGCGCGGTCAATATGTACTTGTTGTTTAACCAAAGTCCTGGACCTAGCGGTCGTAATTGGGCTGCAGGTTTGAACTACACCATGTACTTTGGTGGGGATGATTTACGCCAGCCTTTCAGTGACCGAGACTTTGTGGGTGGCTTCGTGCAGTACAACTTCTAAGGTTTGTATTTTAAGACTTTAGTTGGTTTGAAATCCTTAAGTAACAGAGAGTAAATCGCGTGTTGAATCGTTTGGTACCTTGGTTGGAAGGGATGTTTTTTGCAAGAAGAAAAACCGCCCTAGCTGTCATCGCAGTATTCACGGTGTTGATGGCTTTCTTTGCATTGCAGTTACGCATGGAAGCCGGATTCGAAAAGCAGATGCCGATTGGCCATGAATACATCCAAACGTTTCAGAAGTACCGCACGCAGCTGTTTGGTGCAAACCGCCTGACCATCGTGGTCAAAGCCCGCAAGGGCGATATGTGGAATCAGAAGTCGCTGACGCGGCTTTATGATGTCACTCAGGCGGTGATTTACCTCCCCTTCGTAGACCGACTTGGCGTGCAGTCCCTCTGGACTCCGAACACCTTCGTGAACTCCATCAGTGAAGATGGCTTCCGCGCCACCCCAGTGATCGAAGGGAATGTGATTCCCACCAGCCTCACGCCTGAGATCATCAAGAAGATCACCCTGAGTACCCGTGAGGGGGGGTATGTGGGCACCTTGGTTTCACGCGATCAAACCTCAGCCATGATCACGGCTGAGTTAAATGAGGTGGATGGCGATGGAAATAAGTTGGACTACGTGTCTTACAACGCCGGACTGAATCAACTGCGTGCGAAGTTTGAAGATGCGGATTTTGAGGTTCAGATCATTGGTTTTGCAAAGCAAATTGGTGATGTGGCAGATGGCGCGAAAGCGGTTCTGGTGTTCTTTGCAGTGGCGTTGTTGCTGACGGGTGGGGCGGTATTTTGGTACTGCCGTTCGCTGCGCTTTACCATCCTGCCGATTGTCTGCTCACTCACTTCATTAGTTTGGCAGTTTGGCGCTTTGTCCATGTTGCACTACGGTTTAGATCCTTTGGCCGTGTTGGTGCCCTTCTTAGTATTTGCGATAGGTGTATCGCATGGTGTGCAGCAGATTAACTTTATTGTGCGCGAAATCGCAAACGGTAAATCTACTTTTGATGCGGCTAAAGCTAGCTTCAGCCAGTTGCTGATCCCGGGTACGTTGGCGCTGGTCACTGCTTTTGTTTCCTTCATCACCTTGTTGGCGATCCCTATTCCCATGGTGCGTGAGTTGGCGATCACCGCATCAATTGGTGTGGGCTTCAAGATTGTTACCAACCTCATGATGTTGCCCATTGCCGCTTCCTTTTTCACCTTCTCGCAAGAATACGCTTCACGCGCCATGATTGAACGCGAGCGTCGTTCGGGTTGGTTGAAAGGTTTGGCGCAATTGGCACAGCCCAAGAGTGCGGCGGTGGTGTTGGCTATTACTGCAGTCATTTTCGGGGTATCGGTTTGGGAAAGTCGGGATCGTGTGATCGGTACCTTGCAACCGGGTGCACCGGAGTTGCGCGCTGATTCGCGCTTCAATCAAGATGCACTTTCTATCTCACAAAATTACGATGTGGGATTGGATTGGATTTCGGTAGTGGTAGAAGCGCCACTGAATGCTTACACCGATGTCGCTTTTGCCAAGTTTGAAGATGATTTTGCGTGGGAGATTGGCAATATGCCCGAAGTGGCATCAGTCACCTCTTTTACGGGCCAACTGCGTACCTATAACGAGGGTTATAACGAGAGTAACCCCAAGATGGCCACCTTGCCGATTGATTCCACCAACATGGCGGGATTGGCTACGCAAATTTCTTTCTTGCGTGGTTTTGTAAACAGTGATGGCAGTATGAGTGCGGTGCACTTTTATCTGACTGACCACAAGGCTGTAACCATTAACAATGTGGTGCGTGCCATCAAAGCCTATCGCGAAAAAAATAAATATCCCGGTGTGACGATTCGTTTGGCTTCAGGTAACGCAGGAGTCCTTGCGGCCACGAACGAAGAGTTGGAACGCGCTGAATTGCCGATGATGTTGTATGTGTATGCCGCGATTGTGATCTTGGTGATGATTGCTTATCGCGATTGGCGCGCTACCTTAGCGTGTTGCTTGCCACTTATGGTGGCGACCTTTATCGGCTACTGGTTCATGAAGGAGTTAGAGATTGGTTTGACTGTTGCTACACTGCCTGTGATGGTGTTGGCGGTAGGAATAGGCGTGGACTATGCCTTCTACATTTACAACCGTACGCAAACGCATTTGGTTGCAGGAAAAGAGGTGACGAAAGCCCTTGAGTTGGCCATTATGGAAGTGGGTATGGCAACCATCTTCACCGCAATTACCTTAGCGGTCGGCGTATCGACATGGGCTTTCTCTCCTCTTAAGTTCCAAGCAGATATGGGTAAGTTGCTGGCATTCATGTTCATGATTAATTTAGTTGCTGCGATGACGGCTTTACCTGCTCTTGTGGTGATCCTGGAAAAAATAGCACCCCACCGCGGGCAGCGCAGAGCTGCGATGGGGGATCACTGATATGTTTAAAATTTCAATGACTAAGTCTCTCGTCCTAACAATATTGCTTTCGCTGGGTGTGTTGGGTCTTAACGCTCAAACCTTGGCTGAAGAGCCGGGACAACCCGTTGCGGGCAAATTACAAATCACCACGGGCGAATTGCAGCACCTGCAAGCGCAACGCATTCCTGGTATTGAGGGGCGCGTGGCCATTACCGGCGCTGCGGTTGCAGGTAAACGGATTGTGGCGGTGGGTGATCATGGCGCGATTTTGTTATCGGATGATGCAGGTAAGACTTTCAGGCAAGCCAAAAACGTACCCACCCGTTTAACTTTTACGAGTGTGAGCTTTGTTGATGCTCAACATGGTTGGGCTGCGGGACACTGGGGCGCAATTTTTGCGACTACCGATGGCGGTGAAAACTGGATACTTCAACGCGATGAGCGTAAAGCCGATCTTCCTATCTTAAGTATTTGGTTTAAGGATGCGCAAAACGGTTATGCCGCAGGAATTTGGTCTACCTTCTTGCGTACTCAGGATGGTGGTAAAACCTGGAATCCCATTACTATTCCTGCTCCCCCGGGTGCTAAACATGCTGATTTAAATCTCTTCAAACTCTTCCCAGATAGCAAGGGAGGCCTTTACGTCGTTGCTGAGCGTGGTTTGGTGCTGCATAGCAAAGACGAGGGCGAGCATTGGGATTTTATGGATACCGGCAATAAGGGTAGCTTGTGGGCCGGCGTGGCTTTGCGGGATGGCACCCTTGTGGTAGGTGGTTTGCTGGGTAAAGCCTTTGCCTCGCGTGATGCAGGCAAGACGTGGCAAGCATCAGCCACGAATACCGATAGTTCGATTACTGATCTAGCTGAAGATGCAGACGGTAAATTAATAGGTGTGGCTCTAGATGGTGTCTCTTTAGTGAGCACGGATAGCGGAGCCAATTACATGATGAGTCAGCGTGATGATCGATTGTCCTTAACCGCTATGGCACTTCTTCCGGGTTCAGCCCCTGTGCTGTTCTCAAAAACGGGTGTGGCGAGGGCTGAGGCTACGCATTAATGTATGTTTGATAGGATTCTCTGGCGTGCTGCTCTTTTAGGGGCTCTTTCGCTAGCGGGGACTGTGATAGCGGCGGAAGATTCAGTTGGCGCTAGCCAGATCCAGATTGCTGACCATCTTTCCTTGTCTGGGAATTCATACGCGCTTGTATTGAGTGCCAATGAAATGCGTAGCAATGAAACGCCGGTCATGCCGGGAGTGATGCCTGCTCCCATTGCCTCCTCCGAACCGGCTTCGCCTTGGGCCTCGAGTGTGGGTTTGTATTCTCAATACGTTTCGAGAGGGGTGTCTTACACCTCTGAGCGCCCTGCTCTGCAAGCTACCACGCAATACACTTTTCCTAGTGGTTGGTATTTAGGGTTCTGGGTTTCTAATGTGAGTAATGACACCATTCACAACGGACATTTTGAGTCAGACCCCTATGGGGGGTATACCAATACGATTGGCGATGTGACCTACGATATTGGCCTTTGGCGCTGGACATTTATCAACGCGTTCGAGGCCAATTCACATCAAAAATATGACACCTTAGAAGGCTACTTCGGCCTTACTTGGAAGATGTTGAACCTCAAGTATTGGCGCGAAATTTCAGATTACTTTGGGGTGAACGCGCTGGCTGCCGGTCCCGACCTTGGTCTCACGCCCAATGGCAGCAGCAAAGGTTCGCAATATCTTGAGGGTAATGTGAATGTGGAGTTACCTGCGGGGTATACCTTGATCCTGCATGCGGGACGGCAAGAAGTGGCGAACTACAAGTTTTATAGCTTCAATGAATATCGTATAGAGCTTGATAAAGATCTTGGTGACAATTACCTTGTGAGCCTAGCGTATGGGGACACCAGTGCCAATCCTCTTGCTTACGCTGATACCAAAGGAATCAATGGCGGGCGGGGTAAGCTCATCGCCTTCATCAAAAAATCCTTCTGATCTAGTCAAGCAGGTTTTATATTGATGAAGCGAAGAACGCGCGCACTGAAAAACGTATCCCTACATCAACTTAATATTGATTCAAGGGCACTGACTTCAATTTTTTGATGGATAGGGATGAGGAGTTGTTCTGAGATGGAAGTTATTCCTGCCAAACTGGATGATGTGCCTGTGCTTGCCCAGTTATTGGGCGTGTTATTTGCACAAGAGCATGATTTTCAGCCAGATCCTGAGTTGCAGGTTTTAGGGTTGACGCTGATTATTGAGAATCCTTCGATCGGTCTGATTTTGGTTGCTAAAGAGCAGAGCGCCATCGTGGGAATGGTGAATGTGCTATTTTCAGTATCGACTGCGTTGGGTGCAAAGGTAGCGATACTGGAAGATATGTTCGTGTTGCCCGAGTGGCGAGACAGAGGGTTTGGTTCACAGATTATTGAGCGTGCCATCCAGGAAGCCCGCGATCAGGGCTGCGCACGCATCACCTTACTCACTGATACCACCAACGAATCCGCTCACCGCTTTTACAGTCGTCACGGCTTCAAACCCTCTGCCATGCTCCCCCTTCGCCTGATTCTGAGCTAATTTAAAAACCGAATTCTTTTTGATGGCGAATGGCGATAATCAAAATTTGCTCGCCATCATAACGATATCTCACTAGATATCCGCTATCGCCAAAATCGATAGGCCATTCGCGAAATTCATCTGGCAATTCGTCAATCAGTCGACCCATTTCAGGTTGAAATGAGAGGATTTTGAGATTTTTAAGAATGGTTTCTGCTGCACGTTTTGCTGCGAGGGGATTTTTGGGGAGCAAGAAATCGTGTATGCGTTTTAGATCTAAAATCGCTAACGGTGAATACATTACTTTTGGCATTCTGGTGGAGGGCATTCTGCATGGGTTCCCCAACTAGCTAACCATTTTTCAACTTCCGCTGCACTTACATGCAAGCCTGTCGCTTGAAATTCTTTCCAAGCATTTAACGTGTCTTTCCGGAAGGCCTCTTTTTTTTCTTCTCGCTCTACAAATTGACTGATGGCCTCTCGCATCATCCAGTGAGTAGATCTTTGCCTTGATTCAGCTAAATCTTCTATTCTTTTTTTCATTTCTGGTTCGAGTTTGACCGATATCGGTTTGGCTGAAAGGGTCATGGCTTGCCTACCTATAAAAGTATTGAAAGGTAATACTTTATAATACTTATTCCTTTTTTGCTCAAACCGCATAGCCTCACACCCTCCATTCAATTCAAGCAATGTAGCAGACGATTTGCCGCAAGGAAGCGCTGAATAACGCTAAATATTTGGTTTAATGCGAACGAACTTGAGCGTTACTCAAGGTGAAAAGAGCTAGCGGATTGGGTGCCAGCACGCGAGGCGGGGGGGGCTTGCAAGATCAGCATGTGCGGGGCTTTCAACTACTGAAGGGCACTCCGTGCGGCATTGATCACTCGCGCTGGTACAGCGAGGTGCAAAAGGGCAACCCGGTGGTAAGTTGGCCAGGTTAGGCGGTGAACCGGGAATAGAAATGAGAGGTTTGCCGCGATGACTGGAATCAACCGTTGCACCAAGAAGCCCTGCGGTATAAGGATGGCTGGGATGCTGAACGATTCCAGCAACTGCATTCTCTTCTGCAATGCGCCCGCCATACATGACTGCGATGCGATCTGCAATTTCAACTGCAGCGCCAATATCATGCGTGACAAAAATGACTGCCATGCCTGTTTCTTTTTGTAGTTCACGCAGCAATAACAGAATCTGAATTTGAACGGTAGCATCGAGCGCCGTGGTGGGTTCATCAGCCAGCAAGAGTTTGGGCTTACAAGCCAAGGCCAAGGCAATCATCGCGCGCTGGCGCATGCCCCCTGAGAGTTCATGGGGATAGGCATCGAAGCGACGTCTGGCTTGAGGGATTTGAACGCGATCTAACATCTCTAGAGCGCGATGGCGGGCAACCGAATGATTCACCGCTTCATGCGCGAGAATCACTTCAACAATTTGCTGACCAATGGTGTAGACCGGATCGAACGCCAAGCCTGGTTCTTGGAAAATCATTGAGGTGGTGGCACCGCGATAGGCCTGTAGGGCACGCGAATTCAGGGCTAAGACATCGAGCCCATCCACTGTAATCAGACCTGATATTTGGGTTGTGCGCTCAGAATGCAGGCGCAGCAAGGTTCGCAAGGTCACGCTTTTACCTGAACCAGATTCGCCCAAGAGCCCCAGCACTTCGCCTGCATGCAGATGAAAACTCACATCAGTCAGGGCCTGCGCTTTGCGATTGCCAGTGAAGGCAAGCGAAAGATGCTCAACCGAAACAAGAGGCTTGATAGCGCTCATCGAGTGGCTCCTGCTGAAGCGTATTGAACATCAGACCCTGAGGTCTCATATCCAGAGGAAGGGTGATTCATATGGCATGCCACAACATGGCTAGACTGCACGGGCATCAACGCTGGCACTAAGCTTGCGCAGATTGCGCGCGCGTGTTCGCAGCGGTCATGAAAACGACATCCTGAAGGGGGGTGAATGGGGTTAGGTGGATCCCCAGTGATAGGGGACTTCTGTGTGCGATGCGCTGGATCCATTGACGGAACTGCAGAAAGCAAGGCACGGGTATAGGGATGTGCAGCTTCACTATAAACCTGTTCAACCGGACCCATTTCAACGATCTGGCCCAGATACATCACCATGACGTCATCACTGATGTAATGCACAACATGCAGATCATGAGAAATGAAAAGGTAGGTTAATTCAAATTCGGCTTTTAAATCCTGCAGAAGGTTTAACACCTGCGCCTGAACAGACTTGTCAAGCGCTGCCACTGCTTCATCCAGAATGACCACTTCGGGATTAAATGCAAGTGCGCGTGCAATGTTCACCCGTTGGCGCTGACCCCCTGAAAGTTCGTGTGGGTAACGGGACGCAAACAGGTCAGGGTCTAACCCTACTTTTGCGAGCAAATCATGGGCCTGGAGATGTGCATCCTCTTTGGATGTGTCGTGCACCATGGGCCCGTAGCTGATGGTCTCACTAATGGTCAGTCTTGGATTCAGCGAAGCAAAGGAATCCTGAAATACCATCTGTAATTTTTTACGGAAAGATTTAAGTTCAAGGCCGCCAATTTCTCCTACGCCTTCACCGTTAAAAATAATCGCCCCACTGTCAGCGGGCATGAGGTTGGCGATAAGACGAGCAGTCGTGGATTTGCCACACCCTGACTCCCCCACAATGCCAAGAGTTCGTCCTTTCGTTACATTAAAACTAATATCGTCGACAGCATGGACAACTTTCTGCTCTCGAGAAAATAGATTTGCTCGAACGGGAAAATACTTTTTAAGGTTGCGGACCTGCAGAATGATAGGGGTCATCGCTTGATATCCATCGCTGAGCGCACACCATCAGCCAACAAATTAAAAGCGATCGAGGTCACAAAAATCATGGCACCCGGAAGTGCAGCAATTAAAGGTTCTTTGAAAATTGCGGAGCGCAAAGTGTTGAGCATCAGCCCCCACTCGGGCTCTGGGGGTTTGACGCCGAGTCCTAAAAAGGACAGGCCTGATCCCAAAATCATGGAGACGCTAAGTAGGCCTGTGGCATACACAAAGACTGGGCCAAGCACGTTGCCCAAAACATGTACGCGAATGATAGAGAAAGAACGGGCACCACTCATTCGTGCGGCTTCGATGTAATCCAGTTTCCGAACTTGGGTGGTCACGCTTTCAGCTACTCTGACGAGTTGGGGTATGAATACTAAGGTGAGTGCAAAAAGGCTATTCATCATGCCTGGGCCCAAGGCGCCAGAAATCGCCACCGCTAAAAGCACAGAAGGAAAAGCATAGAAAACATCGAGCATACGCATGATGATCATATTGATTTTGCCGCCCACATACCCTGCGAATAAACCAATACTGGAGCCAATCACAAAAGCCATAAAAACCGGAGCTACCCCCATTAATAGAGAAAGTCTTCCGCCAAACATAAGACGCGAAAGCATGTCTCGTCCAAGCTCATCTGTACCAAGTAAATGATCCGGGCTACCAATGGGCTGCAAGCGATGGATCATGCTCGTGGCATAAGGATCTGAGGGCGCTAACCATGGAGCAAAAATGGCCGCCAAAAAAATAAGCAATAAAAGGAGTGCGCTGAATAATGCAACCGGCTCATGTTTAAGCTGATGAAAGACAACAAACCAGTAGCTTCGGCCAGAGATGCGCGCTCTAGAACTCATGCTCTTGCCATCCTGGGATCAATGAGTGGTTGAATAATATCTACGATTAAGTTCAGGGCAACAAAGAACATACAAAGAATGAGGATGGTTCCTTGCAGAACAGGAATGTCACGCTGAAAGATGGCTGTATTCAGCAGGAACCCTGTCCCTGGCCAGGCAAATACAGTCTCTACCAAAATTGAACCGCCCATTAAATAACCAAGTTGTAATCCTGAAACCGCGAGAACAGTTGGAGCAGTATTTTTTGCGACGTGTTTGAAAATAGTTGCATTAGAAAGCCCGCGTGCGCGTAAAGCAATGACGAACTCTTGATCTAACATATCGGCCACTAAGGCGCGCACCGTGCGGGTAATGATGCCCAGAGGAATCACGCATAAGGTAATGGCGGGTAAAACTAAATGGCGCATGTGCGCGTAATCCCATAGCCACTCTGCTGAGCCACCCGGCCCCGCACCCATGGCAGGAAACCAAGCCAGCCATGTTGAGAAGATAATGGTCAGCACCATACCCAACCAATAGTGGGGAACGCTGACGCCGATCACAGATAAGAAGGTTGCAATACGGTCAATCCAACTACCGTGCCAGTAGCCTGCTAAAGCCCCCAGCAAGCAGCCAAAAAATATCCCTATGGCTCCGGCTATGCCAGCCAAAACCAAGGTGTTACGCACCGCAGTCAGCACCTCTGCAGCAACCGGGCGCCCTGACGCAATCGATACACCCAGATCACCTTGAACAGCTCTTAATAGCCATAAACCATATTGCATCGGCAGAGGCTTATCTAGCCCATAGGCGACCTTAAGAGCTGCAATGGTTTCTGCTGGGGCATCTGACGGGGCGATGGCATTAAGAGGATCGCCCGGAGCCAGATAAACCAGCAGAAACGAGATCAGCGTGACACCAAGAGCGATCGGTATGGCATAGAGTAAGCGCCTTAAAACGTAAAAAAACATCGATTACATCTTGATCGTGGTGAGATCTTGGAACCAGTGCTGCGCTTGGGTATAGCCCTTCACTTTAGGAGAGAGTGCATGGGGATTCACATCATGCACAACCCATAAGCACAGGGCATCATCCACCATGATTTCGTGCAAGTTAGCCAACAAGGCATCCTGTGTTTTTTGATCAAACGTCATACGGATTTTGTCGATCATCGCATCCACTTTGGGATTGCTATAACCACCCCAGTTCACTCCGTTGGGGGCGATGGCCCGGCTGTCGATGAAACGCACAATACCCACATAGGGATCGGCAGTGACATAGGCAACGTTGACTGCCGTAATACCTTTACCAGCATTCATGTCAGCCTTTGATCCGCTGCGCCAGTGTAGGTAGAGATTTTCTTGCTCAACGACTTCAAACTGAATGTTAATGCCGATTTCCGCCAAACTCTGCTGAACATACTCGTTCATGGGTAGAGACAGCATCTGCCCAGATCCCGTGGTAGAGACAATGATTTTCGTGGTGATCGGTTTTGCCTTGCTATATCCAGCCTGAGCCATTAATGCTTTCGCCGCAGCAAGGTCATACGTTGGTTTAAAGCTGGGTTTACCAAACCAAGGGCTGGAAGCATCAAGTTGACCTTCAGCGGGCTTAGCCAGGCCGTTTAACAGTTTGATGATGCCTTCGCGATCCACTGCGAGGTTGGCTGCCTTACGTACTCGAATATCGGCCCAGGGCGAACCGGGTTGCGTACTGAAATGGTAGGGCCATACATGGGGTGTGATGTTCGTGACAATTTTAAAACCACCGGCTTTAAGCTGGGGCACCACATCGGGAGCAGGGGCTTCAATCATATCCACCTGGCCATTCATCAAAGCATTGGCGCGGGTGAGGGCATCAGGGATAGGAATTAAAATGACGCGATCTGTTTTGGGGATACGATTTTTGTCCCAATAACTGGCATTTTTAACCAGCTCTGCGCGTTCACGCGGAACATATTTTTCCAGACGGAAAGGGCCTGTGCCAGAAGGATCCGAAGCAAATTTATTCCAATCTTTGCCTAATTTTTCCCACTGCGCAGGGCTGCTGATGAGGAAGTAAGGAAGTTGATAAGGGAAAAGAGAATCCACCTCTTTAGTGGTGATTTCAACCGTGTATTCATCGATTTTACGAAAGGATGCGATTGAAGGAATACGTGGTCGAACTTGAGCGCTTTGTTTTGCATCGAACTGAGGCGATTTGTCATTGAGGACTTTATCTAAGTTCCAGATGACCGAATCTGCTTTGAACTCCGAGCCATCATGGAATGTTACCCCGTGACGTAAGGTAAAAATCCATTTTTTATTATCTTTCGAGTCTTCCTTCCAAGAGAGCGCAAGTCCTGGGATAAGCTTTCCGGGACGAGCGTCTATATTCATCTCCCACTCTACGAGGGGGTCATAAATCGTATGTCCAGAAAACTGATAACCGCCCGCGCCTCGGTCTGGCTGACCAGTAGTAAGAGGGATATCCGTCATGGATATTCCGTAACGCGCTACGGTTTCAGCTTGAGCCCCATGACTCAGCGCAAAAAATAAAGGAAGTGCAAGGAGACTTTTAATGAGGGTTGATGGTGTGTTGAACATGCAAAATTCTCCAAAAGGTTTAACAAATAATGCTGTAAGCACGCTTCATGCCAAACTTAAGGCATAAAGAAATTCTTCGACCTGATCGCTAAACTCCAAGCGCAGCACCATCGCTTCGCGGGTCTGCTGCTATTTGCATGATGCCATTCTGTTCAACTCTAATGATGCCCGCATGGCCCGCGAAGACTGAATAGGGATCCAACCACTCTACGACATGCCCCATCTTGGTGAGTTGATCCACAACAGACTGATCATAGCGGTGCTCGAGCTTTAAGGTTGTAGGAGACATGTCCCCCCAAGCACGTCCTAACACCCATCGCGGGCTATCTAACACCTCAGTAAGAGGAAGTCCGAACTTCAATGCCCGCATGGCCAGAATGGCGTGGGTTTGTGGCTGGCTTTCTCCGCCCATTGTTCCAAAGACCATTTTGGGGCGTCCGCCTTCTAAATAAAGCGGTGCACTTAAAGTGTGCGAAGGGCGTTTTTTAGGGATCAAAACATTTGCTTTGAGAACGTCCATTGAGAAACCATGACCACGATTTTGCCAGACGATGCCTGTATCGCCTGCCATCAGGCCGCTTCCATATTCCCAGCAGACACTTTGAATGGCACTCACGCAGCGACCTTGCCTATCCATGACGCCAAACCAGACGGTATCCCCCGGGGTGGGGCCTTCTTCAAAAGGCGCAGCATGATGAAGAGAAATTCGTGCCGCGAGTGCATCTAAAAAGGATGGACTGAGGAGTTTTTCGACAGGCACATGAATAAAATTGGGGTCGGCTAAATAGCGGTCGCGTAATTGGTGCGAAATTTTGGTCGCTTCTGCTTGTAAGTGGATGTATTCAGCCGAGTAGGGAGACAGGGCGCTGATGTCAAAACGATCTAATATTCCCAACATGATGTGAGAAGCAATCCCCACTGTGGGTGGGGGCATATTGACTACGGTACCTTTGAAGAATGGTACCGAGATGTGCGTAACAATTTTAGCGCGGTAGTCAGAGAGATCCTTTGCAGTCAGTAAAGACCCTTCTCTGGCAAGACCGCTTGCAATGCGCTGGGCAAGAGTGCCGCGGTAAAAGGAATCGAGTCCCTCAGATGCTAAGGTTTTGAAACTTGCCGCTAATGAGGGTTGCTGAAAGTTTTCACCTGCCTGAGCAATTTTTCCATCAATCAAAAAATGATCAAGGAAGGCTTGTGTTTGGCTAAGCTGCCCCCAATGATCGCGAATGGATTGCAGTTGCCCAGCTGTGAGAGGGGCACCCGCTTCAGCATAGTGATGCGCTGGCCCTAATAGTTCGCCGAGCGGCTGCCTGCCCTGCCACTCCTGTTTGCTGACCTTCAGTGCTTCATCCCAGACCGATACCATGCCTGCCACGGTATTGGCGGCGAGTGGACCGCGCTTAGGAATCTGCTCATGACCGCGCTGACGGTATGCTTCAATACTGTAATGCTCGCCGGCGGGGCCGGCGCCATCGATTGCAGTGATTGTTCCGTTGTGGTCTGACAGCAAGAAAAAGGCATCTCCCCCTATACTGTTCATATGGGGGTAGACCACAGTTAATACTGAGCCAACTGCAATTGCTGCCTCAATCGCATTGCCACCTTGGGCCAGAACTGCCTGACCTGCTTGTGTGGCGAGATGATGTGGCGATGTGATCGCCCCTATCTTAGATTCCGCATACAGGGTGTTCAACATTGACTCCGTAATGAATGATGTGCTGAAGAGTGAAAAGGCTGAACTCGAAAAGTGATCACCTTAGTTAATGATTGAATGAGGTGGATCTCGAGAGGATGAGGTGCGCTACTGCTCCTGAGATGGCTGATACGGTTGCCCCCCAAATCATGTCGGCTGCGGTGATGTCCGCGGTCCACATGGTCAGCGTGGCCCAGTTAGAAAGATCGTAGGTGCCATAAGAAACTATTCCAAATAGTGCGCACCGAACTATTGAGCTTAAGAGAGAATGCTTCGCAACACCTTGACCTACAGCAAAGAATAGAAGACCTGCGATATACATCAGATAGAAGCCCAATGCGGGAACGAGACGAGGTTGAGCGAGAAGCACATCACCAATATGAGACTTGTAGAAATCGGCCATGAGGGTACCTAACCAGAAATAGTCGGCTGTCATCAGGGTGATCAGAGCGGCAAAATAGGCAAAAAGATAGGCTTTTGATGTGGGCTGGGCGCGCAT
>CAIPTD010000070.1 GCA_903867885.1 uncultured Ferrovum sp.
ATCACAAGCAGTACAACGACGACGACGGCGAATGGCCTGACCATCATCATTCACCCGTGAATCAATGACGGGGGTGTCATCTTGACCGCAGAAAGGACATTTCACTTGATATCCCTACTCGCCCGCGACGGTCATGCCGTCAACCAGCACCGAGCCAACCAAGCGTGAACCTCGAGGCAGACGATCATTGCCGATGGCGCGAATTTCTTTAAACATCGATTTCAAATTACCGGCAATGGTGATTTCTTGAACAGGCCAAGCAATCTCTCCGTTCTCTACCCAGAAACCCGCAGCACCTCTGGAATAATCACCCGTCACCCCATTCACGCCATGACCCAACATATCGGTCACCAATAATCCTGAACCCATCTCACGCAGCAGCGCCTTAAAGTCATGGCCAGTATCTGTGATCCGTAAGTTATGCGCACCACCTGCATTGCCTGTTGTTTCCATGCCTAGTTTTCGGGCAGAGTAACTGCCCAAGAAATAGCCTTGTACCTTGCCTTCTTTGACTACATCTCTGGCACGGGTGGCTACCCCTTCGTTATCAAAGGGACTAGACCCCATACCCAGAGGGATAAAGGGGTCTTCATAAATCCCGACATGAGGAGCAAATACTTCTTGGCCCAATGAGTCTTGCAAGAAAGAAGATTTACGATACAAGCTGCCGCCACTGATCGCACTGACAAAACTTCCAAACAGGCCACCAGAAATAGGAGCCTCAAATAGCACAGGGACCTTACGTGTTGATAAGCGGCGCGCATCCAAGCGCCGCACCGTGCGTTCGCCGGCCGTTTTACCCACATGCTCAAAGCTTTCCATTCCTTCACGATTGCGTGCACTGGTATACCAATAATCGCGCTGCATACCTTCACCTTCACCCGCAATCACCGTGCAACCTAGGCTGTAATGGGTAGTGGCATAGCCTCCCATAAAACCATTGGAATTGGCATACACAAACTGCGAGGCGTGATTAGAGAAGGCTGAACCTTCTGAGTTTTTAATCCTGGGATCTACCGCCATAGCCGCTGCTTCACAAGCTAAAGCGATCTCGCATGCTTCTTCAACCGATACATCCCAAGGATGAAACAAACCAGGATCGACAATGACAGGGCCCGCCAATCGTGCAGGATCAGCTAGACCTGCAAAAGGGTCATCTGCCGTCTGACGTGCAATGGTGCAAGCGGCCCGCACCGTATCTTCGATGGCTGAGGCAGAAAAGTCTGAAGTACTGGCATTACCCCGACGCTCACCAAAATAAACGGTGAGACCCATATCCTTATCGCGATTGTGCTCAATTGTTTCAGTTTCACCCAAACGTATCGTGATGTTTTGACCAAAACCTTCGCTGACCTCTACTTCAACTGCGGTGGCGCCTTGGCGCTTGGCAATGTCGAGCACTTGCGCAGCCAAATTTCTAAGGTGTTCTGGGGTTTGTGAGAATCGTACGGGTTCAGACACTGCATACTCCGATTAAGACCATCGGCTATCATAGCAAACGATTACAAGGTGGATGCGCGATGCAGCAAAATGATGACGACCTGCTGGCAGGAGAAGATGCTGGCTCAGAATATGACGGACCCAGTAAATCTCAAGTTAAACGAGACATGCTGGCGCTTCAAGCCTTGGGTGAAGAACTCGCCGGACAAAGTATTGAACGGTTGCGCTCACTCGATTTGCCAGAGAAATTAATGGATGCCTTTGTTCATGTTAAATCCATCAAAGCCCATGGCGCCGTGCGGCGGCAACTTCAGTTCATTGGTAAATTGATGCGTACTGTCGATCCAGCGCCATTGCGCCTTCAACTGGACATTTGGGCCGGTCATTCGCGTGAAGGGGTCGCACGCCAGCATCAGGCTGAGCATTGGCGCGAGCGCCTAATTGAACAGGATGAAGCTTTAACAGGATTTTTGAGTGACTTTCCAGAAGCGGATATTCCGTCGTTGAGACAAATCATTCGTAACGCCCGAAAAGAAAAGGAAGAAGGGAAGCCCCCTAAGCATTTTCGTGAGTTGTATCGTGCTGTGCTGACCCTCATCGAAGCCCAACATCGGGCAGAACCTTCTGAAGATTATTGAGTTAAACATATCAACATGACCACCACACTCCCTCCCCCTGAGCCTGCCAAGATTGGACTTGTGAGTATCAGCGATCGTGCCTCTGCAGGCGTGTACTCTGATGAAGGCATTCCTGCCTTAGAAAATTGGCTGAGGGAAGTACTCTGGAACCCCGTATCCTTTGTGACCCGACTGATTCCCGATGAGCAAGCTGGTATCGAAGCCACCCTGCGGGAACTTGCGGATCAAGAGCAATGCTGTCTCATTCTCACCACAGGTGGGACCGGACCGGCCCCGCGCGA
>CAIPTD010000071.1 GCA_903867885.1 uncultured Ferrovum sp.
AGTTTGAGATGATCGCAGCCCTTGATCGTTTCTCAAGCATATTGCAGCCACTGATAAAAGTCTTACCTTGGCGATTTAATGCTCGACTTGCGGTCACTAGTATTATTCAAACTCGTTTAGTTCTTGAGCTTCAAGCCAATCAGTTAGGCAGAAGTATGATCGAAAAAGATGCGCGACGGCACCTGACTTTGCTTGAAGCGCTGATCCCAGCTTGGGCGACATCAGAAAATAGACCTCAAGTTTTGCTTCAGTATTTGGCTGAAATGGAATCAATCACCGCTGCGACTTTGGGCCGACCTGCTATTAAAGGTGGGTATATTACTCAATTTGCTCATGGTAACCATCTTCAAGATCTGAATGCACTCATTGAGCATGGTGAAGGTCCGGTAGTAAGAAGTGATGCCAGTGTTTCGATTCGTGCACGTGCATGGAGAACGGGGCGTATTGAGATATGTTCCAATTTGAGAGGGCCTGAGGCCGAACATAAATCTTTAGATGGAATCGGTTTACCAAGAAGTATTGCCGCCATTCCTATTTTAGATAAGTCAGGATATCCCAGCTCGGTGCTGACCCTGTATGGGGCTTATCCCTGTCAGTTTAATTCTGCCGGAATTGGATTTTGGCTTGAGTCCTTGAGACATTTGGCTACAGATTTGCTTGAGCATCGAAATGCCGCTTCAGACAACCGACTGACTGATTGGGAATATCGGCAACATATTCATACCCTCCTGGCAAGAGATCGATTGCACTTCAATGTGCAACCCTTGGTGGATTTAAAGACAGGTCAAGTCGATAAAGTTGAGTTTTTAGCGCGTATGCAAGACACCACGCGTGTCTTGAGTCCTGCAGAATTCCTGCCTAGTTTTGGCCCCATAGAATTGTCTATGCTGTTTGAAGAAAGCTTACGTATGGGCTTGGAATGGATCAATAAATGGAATGAAATGGGGCTGACTGATCTTACGATTAGTCTGAACCTTCCGGTTGGAGTATTGCTGACTGATCACTTTACGCATCGACTGGCTCGATCCCTTAAGCAGGCAAATGTGGACGCCAAAAGAGTTCAACTCGAGTTATTGGAAACAGAGGGAGACGCTGTTTGGGTGCATGCTAAAGAGGGCTTGATCAGCGATCTCACTGAAATGGGGATTGCCTTGGTCATGGATGATTTGGGCTCTGGTTACAGTAGTCTCAGTCGACTTAGAACAGTGCCTTTTGACTCAGTAAAAATTGATCAGAACTTGGTGAAGGGCGCAGAAAAAGATCCCCATAAGTCTGTGCAATTCATCACTGCTCTTATCCAAATGGCCCATGTGCTAGGCCAAAAAGTGGTGGTGGAAGGTTTGGAAACGTTTGCGCTGTTGGAGATGGCAACGTATTTAGGGGCAGAGCATGGCCAAGGTTATTCCATTGCTAAACCCATGCCCGCCGGTGAATTCTTTGAGTGGTATAAAAACTGGCATTGGAATGTCGACCCTTCCTGGCCTTCAACGCCACTAGGGATTATTGCGGCTTCAATGAAAGAATTGAGCCCCAGCGAGGTTCAGGAGATGCTAGCAAAAGCTAGATGAAGAAAGTCAGTATCTGCATTATTTAGTGGTCGCATTTACCTACTGATTGTCCGAATTGCCCGCCGCGACAGGGCGTGCCATCGGTCCAGGTTGCATATCCTAAATAAGCTTGTTTGAATATTGTTCCTGTGACTTTTGCGTTGGTCAAAACGGCCCAGTCCATCGTTGCCCCGGTGAGGTTAGCATCGGAAAGGTCTGCGCCTACAAATTCAGTCAAAGTGAGATTGGCCTTACTTAGGTTTGCCTTTTTGAGGTCAGCGTTGTGTTTATAACATCCCCGCCAATCTACCCCCGGAGCAGGGGGATCATTACACTTGGCCCATGCCCCCCCTACAATCAGTGATAGGCTACAGAGGATTACTCGTGTTTTCATTTGTTGGCCCTTTACTAGCGTTCAGTCCGACGCAGTGTCAAGGGGTCTATGGTCACCACGGGTACAGGAGGAGGCTCTTGATTCACGGCAAGTTCTTCAGATTTTGTTGCCTTTGGAGTGCCATATTCCACGCACATCGGTTTACTATCTAAAAGATTAAATAAGGTACAGTCCTGATCGGCAACAAAGCTAATGGCATGATCTGTTATTGTTTTACCCGTAGTAGCACCACTGACTGCATCTGCGCCTAATTTCGCGGCGTCAAACGTTTGCGCAACCTGGATGGTGGCGGCACTTCCTCCACCCACAGCCGCTACCACAGCACAGGCGGTGAGATTGAAGCAGAGCAGAAGAAGAATTGTTTTATTTTGCATGGGGTAAATGATCCCATATATTGATCAACTTTAAATCATGCATCGGCAATAAATCTGATCATTGCTGATGAAGTGCAACGGTATACTTCAATTATGAAAAAAACAGATTTAGAAAAGTTTAAAGGAAAAAAGCTGGATATTCGTAAGAGCCAAGAAAATGCGTTTGGAAAGCATACCAAGGCAAAGACGATTGAAACCAATCCCCCCTCAACTGGAAGTGGTCCAGCGAGTTTAATGGATCGCCTATTGGGCAAGGTCATCAATAATCATTAAGGCGTGACAATGGGCTCCTCCTCGTTTACTACTCCCACTCCCTCCAACACTTTGCCAGATAGTGATGTTCCCCTGCGAGATGACATCCGCCTTTTAGGGCGGTTGCTGGGTGAGTCTATTAAAGAGATAGAAGGCGAACAGGTTTTTTTAGTTGTGGAAAAAGTAAGGCAACATGCAATCAGGTTCACCCGTTCGCGTGATTCTGGTTCGGATATTGAAATGGCTGAGGCCTTGAATAGTCTGCCTCAGGAGTCATCCATCTCTGTGGTGCGCGCCTTTTCCTATTTTTTGCATTTGGTCAATATTGCTGAAGACCAACATCACATTCGACTGCATCGTCAGAGTATTGGGGACGCAACGGCACCTTTGCCCGGTAGTCTGGTTTGCGCATTAGATCGCCTGGCTGAGTCAGGTGTCTTGATGTCTTCATTAAAAAAAGTGCTCGATATCGCACTGGTCAGTCCTGTTTTGACCGCGCATCCAACCGAAGTACAGCGTAAAAGTATCTTAGGCTTACAAGAGCGCATTGCTGAATTGCTAGAAGATCGTGATCGGATTGCACAAACCCCTGAAGAAATGCGTGATAGTGAAGAGAGTCTTAAAGACAGCATTATCACCATGTGGCAAACCAGGATGCTACGAAGTGAACGTCTCACCGTTTTAGACGAAGTGAAAAACGGTATGTCCTATTTCGATAAAACCTTTTTTAGTGAAGTACCAAGGATGTACTGTCACTTTGAAGATTTGCTCCGGGCTCGCTATCCAGAGCAGGATTGGCAGTTGTCATCCTTCTTCAAGGTGGGAGCATGGATAGGAGGAGACCGCGATGGCAATCCCTATGTAACTGCTCCGGTTCTTGAGCAGGCTATGAGCTTACAGTCTTCTGCTGCTATGCAGTTCTATCTTACTGAGCTTGAAGTGCTGAGTGCCGAATTGCCTTTGTCTAAGCTTCTTGCCAGCGTTTCCCCAGAGCTTGAGTCCCTTGCTGAACGATCTTCTGATCATTCTCCCCATCGCGCAGATGAGCCCTATCGACGTGCCTTAAGTTTTATTACTGAGAAGTTGGGGCAAACTGCTGCGGCTCTCAATCAGCAGGCCATTGCAGCACTGGATATTTCTGCTTACGAAAATGGTGAAAGCTTCTTTGCCGATCTTCAAATCCTATCTCAGTCGCTTATACAAAATGGCAGTACGCGCTTGGCGCGGGGGCGCTTAAGAAGGCTCATGCGCGCTGTTCAGGTATTTGGGTTTTATCTGGCCCCTGTCGATTTGCGGCAAAATTCAGATGTACACGAACGCACTGTTGCTGAACTACTCTTGTATGCGGGGACCTGTGCCGACTATATCTCTTTAAATGAAGCAGAGCGAATTGCTTTGCTACAAACTGAGCTGAATACTCCGCGCTTACTTTACTCCCCTTATCAACATTACTCGGAAGAAACACAAGGAGAGTTAGCGATCTTTTTTAAAGCCCGCGAGCTGAAAGCGCGTTTTGGAGGCGCAGCACTACCCAATTGCATTATCTCAAAGACCGATGGTGTATCTGATCTGCTGGAGTTGGCCTTGCTACTCAAAGAGGCAGGAATGTTGAAACCAGGTAGCCAAGCGCAACTCGAGATGAATATTATTCCCTTGTTCGAGACAATTGAAGATTTGCGGCAGTCTAGCAGAACGATGGACGCGATCTTTGCGATTCCGTTTTTCCGCGAATTGGTGCGTGCGCGGGGAGACGAGCAAGAAGTGATGTTGGGGTATTCCGATTCGAATAAGGATGGGGGCTTTCTGACCTCGGGTTGGGAACTGTATAAGGCCGAAATTAAGCTAGCCAAGGTGTTTGCTCAAGCCGGTGTGCGATTACGCTTGTTTCATGGACGTGGTGGTTCCGTTGGGCGCGGGGGGGGGCCATCTTATGATGCGATCTTGGCGCAACCTGCGGGTGCGGTTTCAGGGCAAATACGGATCACTGAGCAAGGCGAGGTCATTGCATCAAAATACGGCAAACCGGATGTGGGCCGACGCAATTTGGAAGTCCTGGTGGCGGCTACCCTAGAAGCAACATTACTAGACAATGAAAACCACGCGGAAAGCGCAGAAGGTTTTTACGGTGTCATGGAGCGGATTTCTGAATTGGCCTTTCAAGCCTATCGCGACCTCGTATATGAAACTCCAGGATTCACGCAATATTTTTGGGACTCCACTCCGATTTCAGAAATTGCGCATCTTAATATTGGTAGCAGGCCTGCTTCGCGTAAAGCTTCTGAACGCATTGAGGATTTACGCGCGATTCCATGGGTATTCTCTTGGGCGCAATGCCGCCTGATGCTGCCCGGGTGGTATGGATTTGGCTCAGCAATTAAGGCTTGGTTAGAGGAAAACAGTGATGGATTGGCCAGGTTGCAACGTATGCATGCAGTATGGCCTTTCTTCCGAACCCAGTTATCCAATATGGATATGATTTTGGCTAAGAGTGATTTGGCAATTGCTTCTCGCTATTCAGAACTCGTGCCGGATGTAGATTTGCGCGAACGTATATTTTCTAGACTTTCGGGCGAATGGCATGCCACCCGAGAGGCTTTACTGATGATTAATGGGGCCAGTGAGTTACTTGCTGATAATCCCATGCTGGCTTTGGCGATCAAAAATCGCACACCCTATATGAATCCCCTCAACTTATTGCAGATTGAACTTCTGCGGCGTCATCGCACAGGCGAAACCGATGGGCGAGTGCGAAGAAGTATTCATATTTCGATTAATGGTGTAGCTGCAGGTCTTAGAAATAGCGGCTAATCAATGATCACTCTGGGTCGAGTCCCCGGTTTCCAGTAGGGTAAAGGCGCGTCGAAGCGCTAAAGCAGACGCTTTGTAGTCCCTGAATAAAAATCCTTGGTTGCCTTCCAGTTGACTCAATTGCGCAACGGAGACATTGATTGCTTGGGCGAATGATTCCATATCGTAGCCTGCTGCCATTCTCATCTTGCGGAGTTGCTCGCCGATGGAGAGGCCAATCATGGCTTCGCCAGCGTCTTCTTGGCTTGGCAGATCGTCTGCATCCATGCTCTCTCCTTGCTGACAGCCTCAAAATGACTGCCTGTCTTGGTCTTACTTACAAGTGTAACAAAAGGAGCGATAAAGATAATTCATAAATCGCTATACTTTAAGCCTTGATGATTTAATTATTTGCTGTGGTGGTTGACACTTAAAAAATGAAGACTTTCTCCTCCAAAGCGCTACTTTGGCATCTCATACGTATTTATTTGTACGGAACCATCACGGCAACAGGTGTGGTGACGATACTCATGTACTTGGGCCTAGACATGACCAGCGAGAAGTGGTTTTTGTTCATGATGGCGCTTCCTGTTGCCACTATGGTTTTTATCAGCCCGGATATTTTTTTGATTGCGCGTCATAGCAGGCCGATTCGTCATGTGCTGGAAGCAATAGAACAAAAACAAGCTGCTTCAGGGGATGAGATCGATGCGGCAGTGACTGCGCTTTTGAATCTGCCGTTCTTTTCTTTTTTGCGCGTGACATTTATGCATGGGCCCCTGGCCTGTATGGCATTGATTGGAACCCTGTATAGCTATAACTCCACGCTGAATTTCGGTTTTGCAACTTGGCAGATTTGGACTACTGCCGCCTGTATTTTATTTTTTGCAGCTCCCGTCCATGCCATCATTGAATACTTTTCGCTGAACAAACTGATCCCTCCGCTTATGTCAAAGTTGGAATCCTATCGGGATCGTTCTGAGCCAAGTGAATCGATCAGTCATGCCATTTCTGTTCCCCTGCGCTACAAACTGCTTTACCTATCTTTGTTTTTAGCAGCGATTCCCATGGTGTTTTTTGCGGGATCTACCTTGGTCAAGGTCAATGTTTTGCTGAGCGATTTGGGTATTGTTGCGACAACTAAACAACTCATTCCTTTGTGGATCTGGTTGAGCGGAGTGACTGTTGTGACAGGAGTGGCGGCCGTGATTATGTCTGCGCTGACAGCCAGTGATGTTTCGCATGCTGCCAAACAACTTGTGGATGCAATGAAGAAGATCGAAGCGGGTGATCTTGAAGCTAAATTGGATATCACGACTACCGATGAATACTCGGATTTGTTCCGAGGGTTCAACAAGATGGTAGATAGTCTAAGGGAAGAGATTCATATGCTGGAGGTTACTCATGACCTAGCAGGTGAAATTGAGATTGATGTATTGATTTCTCGCATCATGAGCAGCGCAACTTTATTGTTGAATGCTGACCGCAGCACCCTCCTTCTTTATGATGAAAAAACCAATGAGCTTTGGTCACGCTTTGCCGAAGAACTCGAGATCAAAGAAATTCGTTTATCTGCCACTGAAGGAATTGCTGGTGCAGTGTTTCGTGAAGGAACTGTCATCAACTTGGAAGATGCATATGATGATCCCCGCTTTAATCGTTCTGTAGATCGTGCCACTGGATATAGAACCAAAAGCATGCTTGCCCTTCCGGTTCTAGGCAAAAAAGGACAATGTATTGGGGTGGTTCAAGTACTGAATAAATCGAATGGTAATGCTTTTTCAGCTAAAGATGAAATTCGTCTGCGCGCGTTTGCCGCTGAGGTGGGAATCTCTTTAGATAACAGTCGCCTGTTTGATGAAGTTCGTAAGGTGAGTAATTACAACGAAAGTATTCTGAAAAGTACTTCTAACGGATTGATCACGATAGGCCAAGACGGGATCATCGCCAGCGTGAACCAAGCTGCTTATGAAATTCTGGAAATCGACCATATTGAAATGGTTGGAAAGCACATTGAAGATCATGCCATGGCGCTGGGCTTTCAGAACCCATGGATTGTTGAATCACTTGAGCGTGCAAGAGTCACTCAAGCCCGCCAACTCAATGTGGACTACACCTTGAAATGGCACGGTATTGAGAAGTCTGTTAACGCGGTTTCTACCCCCTTGATTGGTTTAGAAGGAGAGTCGATCGGTACGATGCTGGTGCTCGAAGATATCACCACAGAAAAGCGGGTAAAAACCACCATGGCGCGCTATATGAGCGTGGAAGTAGCAGAGCAGTTATTAGCAGGTGGAGAAGATCAGTTAGGCGGTAAGGATCAGGAAATCGTGATTCTATTTTCCGATATTCGGAGTTTTACTACGCTTTCAGAAAAGCTGGGCGCACGCGGAACGGTGAACATGCTCAATGAGTATTTTGCTGAAATGGTGGATGTTATTTTCAAACATAAAGGCATTCTAGATAAATATATTGGTGATGCGATGATGGCGCTGTTTGGAGCGCCTTTTAAAGCGGAAGATGATGCCGATCGTGCTGTGATTACCGCAGAAGAAATGATGGCGGAGCTTGCGTTACTGAATAAGCGTAGAGAGGATAAAGGGCTTCAGGCTATACACATCGGTGTGGGCCTTGCCATGGGGAAGGTAGTGGTTGGAAACATTGGCTCACCTAAGCGCATGGAATATACCGTGATCGGTGACAGCGTGAACCTTGCTTCACGCTTGGAGGGTGCAAATAAATTTTATGGCACCTCTATTTTAATTAGTGAAAGCTTGGCAATGCGTCTTACACGCCCTACCCTGATGAGAGAAGTGGATAAACTTCGCGTAAAGGGAAAAAATGAGCCTGTCACTATCTTTGAGGTCGCTGGCCATTTGGAAGGGTCGGAACGCGCGACCTATGAATCCATGCTCAGCTTATATCAGACTGGCATGGAGGCCTATAGAAACCAGCAATGGAATGATGCTGAGACTGCCTTCAAGTCAGTGTTGCAATTGCGACCTAAAGACGGCCCCGCATCGCTTTATCTTGAACGCATTGGCCAACTTCGCGCATTACCGCCGGTTCAAGGCTGGGATGGCGTGTGGACGATGACGGAGAAGTAAGCTGCCCTGCCAAGCCTTTCCGCAATGTCTTGAGATATGATCGCGGATATTAAAAAAAAGAGGAGGCTGCGATGAGCCAAGGTAATTCTGCTGCACGGATATTGGCAGCCAGTTTAATCGGGACAACGATTGAGTTTTTTGATTTTTATATCTACGCCACGGCTGCGGTGTTGGTATTTCCTAAGTTATTTTTCCCTTCTAGTGATGCCAATACGGCGATCTTGCAATCATTGGCAACCTTCGCTTTGGCTTTTTTTGCTCGTCCGGTTGGCGCGGCATTATTTGGGCACTTTGGCGACCGTATCGGACGAAAAGCTACTTTGGTTGCGGCTTTGATGACCATGGGGCCTTCTACCGTTGCGATTGGGTTTTTGCCTACCTATGAATCTATTGGTATTTTGTCACCCATTCTTTTGGCCCTTTTTCGCTTTGGTCAAGGGTTAGGTTTGGGGGGAGAGTGGGGTGGGGCAGTCCTGCTGGCAACTGAAAACGCGCCTGAAGGTAAGCGTGCTTGGTATGGCATGTTCCCGCAAATGGGTGCACCAATTGGGTTTTTACTTTCTAGTGGAACGTTTCTCATTTTGAGCAAAGTGTTAAGCGACCAGCAGTTCTTTGAATTTGGTTGGCGAATCCCCTTCATCGCAAGCGCTGTGTTGGTATTTGTGGGCTTGTATGTTCGGCTGAAAATTGAAGAGACCCCCGCGTTTCTTGAGGCCATGCAGAACAATCAACGGGTTCAGATGCCTATGATGGAAGTCCTTAAGGCACATACTGGTACCTTATTTTTCGCTACCTTGCTTTCCATTACTACCTTTGCACTGTTCTATCTGATGACGGTATTTACCCTGAGTTGGGGTACCACTGTGCTGCATTACCCACGATCAAGTTTCTTGATTGCGCAAATGATTGCAGTCGTGTTCTTTGCAATTGGAATACCTGTTTCGGCAGCTTTGGCAGATCGGTTTGGTTGCGCGCGCGTCTTAATGGCAACCATGGTTGCAGTGATTATTTTTGGGCTTTTTTTCGCGCCCTTATTCACCGTTGCCAACTGGAATATGACGGTAGCTTTTTTGGCTTTAGGTCTGTTATTAATGGGTTTTACTTATGGCCCTCTTGGCACCGCATTAGGCTTACTGTTTCCAACAGCCGTGCGGTACACCGGTTCTTCTCTGGCGTTTACCCTGGCTGGGATTTTAGGGGCTTCACTGGCACCCTACATCGCTACGTGGCTCGCAACGAATTACGGTTTAGAGTTTGTTGGCTATTACCTTGCATTGGCGGCGGCAATCTCTTTTGTGGCCTTGGTGGCCGTGCGCCATCAACTCAAATCAGTATCTTAAATGAGACAGAGTTTGGATACGTCCGAATCGAAGACTATTGTGAGATAGACCCGATTCGGGTTTGAATCCTGTCTTGATCAACCTTATTTGTTACTTGGGTTGTTTGACAATTCTTAGATAAGGCTTGGGTGCCTTCCAGCCTTCGGGGAACAGGGTTTTCGCATCTTCATCCGATACTGATCCAGCAATGATGACATCCTCGCCTTCAGTCCAGTTGGCAGGTGTGGCCACCTTGTGTTTTGCAGTGAGCTGAATGGAATCTAAAGCCCTTAAAATTTCATTGAAGTTTCTCCCTGTGGTCATGGGATAGGTCATCATCAACTTAATTTTTTTATCTGGGCCGATAATAAAAACAGAGCGAACGGTGGCATTGGTGGCCGCTGTTCTGCCATCTGAGGCCGCTTCACCTGCAGGGAGCATGTTATAGAGTTTTGCAACGGCTAAATCTGTATCGCCAATCATGGGATAGTTCACTGCATGCCCCTGAGTTTCTTCAATGTCCTTCGCCCAATTGCTATGGTTCTCAACGGGATCGATGGACAGGCCAATGAGCTTGGTATTACGTTTGGTGAATTCATCTTCAATTTTGGCCATATAGCCTAATTCGGTGGTGCAAACTGGGGTGAAGTCCTTAGGATGCGAAAACAGGATGGCATAGTGATCCCCAATCCAGTGATGAAAATCCATCTCTCCATGTGTGGTTTTTGCTGTGAAATTTGGGGCTATATCATTGATTCTGAGCGACATGAGTGACTCCTTTTGTTCTAAATGGTGCGAGACCGCTTGTATGTTAGTCAGCATCCTGATCGAGCTGACTGCCCTTAAGCATACCAAAGCAGGAAGGGCTTGGTCAGATTAGAACCGCTGTAGAATATTTGATCGATCACTCTTTCTTTTCGGCACACTCTAAGCATGCTTCCTCAACGCGCAGGAATTGGCCTTAAGCCAGAACATTTTCGTGACATTCTTGAGTGCAAACCTGAGATTGGGTTCTTTGAAATTCATGCAGAAAACTATATGGTAGCGGGTGGGCCCTTGCATCATTTTTTAGGCCGTATTCGTGCTGACTACCCGCTTTCGATTCATGGGGTAGGGTTATCCATAGGAAGTGAAGGAGGGCTCGATCAAGCCCATTTGTTGAGGCTTAAAGCCTTGCTGGCGCGCTACCAGCCTGATTCATTTTCTGAACATTTAGCTTGGTCTAGTCATGGTGGAACTTACTTTAACGATCTTCTGCCTTTGTCCTATACCCATAAAACTTTAGATCGAGTCTGTTTGCATATCGACCAAGTTCAGCACTTTCTGAACCGTCGCGTGTTGATCGAAAATCCAGCAACATATATTGAATTTGTTGACTCTGAAATGGATGAAGCAGATTTTATCAAGGAGATGGTTCTTCGCACTGGATGTGGGTTGTTGCTGGATGTGAATAATCTATATGTGAGTGCAGTGAATCATGGCCGTGATGGTAATGCCATGCTTGAAGCTTTGCCTTTGCATGATGTGGGACAGATTCATTTAGCTGGGTATTTTGAAGACAAAGACTCGGATGGGATGACGGTGCTCATCGATCACCACGGAGCGGCTGTGAGTGATGCCGTTTGGTCGCTGTATGATTCTGCTTTAAGGCTAACGGGGCAACACGCTACCTTAATAGAAAGAGACAATGATATTCCTGCTTTTGAAGTGCTAATGGCAGAGGCGCAGTGGGCTGAGCGCTATTTAGCTGGCCATTTAGTTCGCCCTTTTCTGACTGATGAGCCGAGACCACTTTGAGTCATTTAGAGTTTGTATCCGCTTTATTGGATGCTGAAAAACCCCTCCCAAAAGAAATCATATCCCTTGAGGGTTCCGTTGTGTCTGAGCGATTTGGCGTGTACCGAAACAATGTCATGGTTTCTTTGATTGCAATCATTGAGGAACGCTATCCCGTTGTTCAGGCTCTGGTTGGTCATGATTTCTTTCGTTTTATGGCCCGAGCTTTTGTGTTGGGTCATCCTCCTCTTTCACCCGTTATGAATGAATATGGTGAAGCTTTTTCAAATTTTATTTCTCTCTTTACTCCCGCAGCCAGCGTTCCATATCTTTCAGATATGGCTAGGCTGGAATGGTCTCGAAGTCATGCTTTGCATGCTTCAGATGCTCCCAGTTTCAGCGCAACCAAACTGATTCACTTGCTTGCTGATCCTGATCATCTTGCTCGAGTTAGATTGACCTTTCAACCTTCTGTCGTAATCCTTCAGTCCAACTTTGCAATTGCTTCTCTTTGGCTTGCTCATCAACATGAACAAGAAAGCGATATTCGTTCTGCACTTGCTGAAATCGATCCTTATCAAGCACAGACAGTGCTGCTTGTTAGGCAGGATTGGTTAGTGAGTATGCATCTACTTAATGTTGGTGAAGCGCTTTTTGTCCTCGCATTGCATGAAGGTGAAACGCTACAGAATGCATTAGAACGGGCGCAGGGTGAGAATCAGGATTTTGATCTTACTCCACTCATGGTAAAGCTATTAGAGATTGGGGTTTTCACGGGGCCTGCTTTACCTGGTGATTTACAAACCAGGCTGCTCTAGTAATATAGTCAGGATGAGTAAAATTAAACAAACAATTACACGTAAGATTACTGGCCTAGGTACTCGTTTTCTTCCTTTTGCAGATGCTGCAAGTGAAGATTTGCCGCTCAGTAGATTATTGCGACTTTCTCTTTTTCAGGTAACTGTAGGGATGGCATTGACCCTGCTGATTGGAACACTGAATCGCGTCATGATCGTTGAGATGGAAGTTCCTGCTTCTATTGTTGGAATCATGATTTCATTGCCGCTGCTCTTTGCGCCATTTCGAGCCATCATTGGTTTTCGCTCCGACAATCATCGTTCTCAACTAGGCTGGAAACGGGTTCCCTATATCTGGATGGGGACCATGCTGCAGTTTGGTGGGCTGAGTATTATGCCCTTTGCCTTGTTGGTATTGGCCGGAGCTGGAGAAGCTAGCAAGGCTCCGGTATGGGCAGGCCAACTTGGTGCAGGTCTTGCTTTTTTATTGGTTGGGGCAGGGCTGCATACAGTACAGACCGTGGGATTGGCTCTGGCAACAGATCAAGCAAAACCTGAAGCACAGCCTAAGGTGGTGGGCCTGATGTATGTGATGTTGTTACTTGGAATGATTGTGAGCGCTTTTATCTTTGGTGCGCTGTTAGTTGACTTTAATTCTATGCGTTTGGTGCAGGTGATTCAGTCTTCGGCCCTGGTGACCGTAGTTTTTAATGTGATTGCTTTGTGGAAGCAGGAAGGAAGAAACCGGTCCAACACCAAGCCTCACGTGATCCCGCCCCGGTTTATGGATGCATGGGGAACATACAGTCAGGGTAATAGAGCCGTTAGAAGGCTGCTCGCTGTGGCCTTGGGTACCATGGCTTTTAGTATGGAAGATGTGATTCTAGAGCCTTATGGTGGTCAGGTATTGCACCTTACCGTGGATATGACCACTCGCCTAACGGCCGCACTTGCGATGGGGGGGCTTTTGGGGTTTGCACTTGCCTCGCGTATGCTCAGTCGTGGTTTTGATCCGATCAAAATGGCGGCCTTGGGGGCTTTTACGGGGATTCCAGCTTTTCTCTTGGTCATTTTTGCTGGACCGATGGATTCTATTTTGGTTTTTGGGTTTGGAACGGTTTTAATCGGCTTTGGAGCGGGTTTGTTTGGACATGGAACCTTGACCGCAACCATGAACCTGGCTCCAGCAGAGCAGCGTGGTTTAGCCTTGGGCGCATGGGGTGCAGCACAAGCTTCTGCGGCTGGAGTTGCTGTTGCTTTGAGTGGAATTATTCGCGACCTTGTGGCCAGCTATGCGGCTCATCAAACGCTAAACCCTGGGTTGTTTAGTTCGTCGGCTTTGGGTTATGTGGCGGTGTATGGAATTGAAATTGTCTTGCTTGTTAGTGCCTTGGTAGCGCTGTTGCCTCTTATTTCAAGGCATCCTTTAAGCTCTAAGCCTTAGGGTTTTCTCTGAAGATAGAGAGGCGAACCTCTCTATCCTCAGAACAGTGAAAACGAAGAATTAATTCGTCGATGCCACTGATACAGGCGGTTGCGGTGCCACAGCAACTTTGCCGGTCTCCACAACTGCGTGCTGGGCCTTAATGCCGCCCTGAAGAAACGCGGGAAACCATGTGGTGTGGGTCAAGATGCAGGTATGGACGGCAAGCGAGGTGCCCATAATTGCTACCGCACCCATGGGGATGCCTATGCTGGGCTTAATAACCAGCCACATACGACCATAGATCATTTTCGTTCCTCCTTAATGCAGCCAAGGTGTGTAGATGTAAGCCAAGAAATGCGCAACGATCGAGATAGCACCATAAATCCGGGTCCCATCAACGATATGGCTGTGAATTTCTTCGGCTTCTCCAATTGTCAGACCTGTTGGCCAGACTTTGTTTGGATCGTCTGTCATAACTAATCCTCCCTCATTGACGAAGTTTTATTTCAAACGTGCCAACCCGGCACGGGGGCTTACTCATGGTAATACTCACCACGAATTCAAAATGCAACATCAAACCGATTGCAAAAATTTTGCTACAACCGTAAGTACGATGATACATTAAGACATGTCAATTAAACAGGACAGTTTGCAGAATGTCAAAGACAAATTGATTTTTTAAGTAAGATACTCATACATATGATTATTTTGGTTAAAACTAAACACAAAAAGTGAAACTTGATCTAAACTAAACTTTGTCGTACACAGAAAACGCGACAAAAGTCCTCCTTAAACTCTATTGACGGACATTTAAAGATGAAATTAGATATCGCAAAAAAGAATAGTGGATTTGCTCTTACTATCTTGATTCTCTCTGTTTTTGTTTTACTTTTAAACCTAGCTACCACCCACTTTGATGGATCGGTTCAGTCAGCCATGCCAACAGCTGGTTTAGCCTTTATTGTAGGTATCGCTTTAGCAAGTTCGCTGCGTTGGGATCGGGCTACCCGATATTATCGTCGTTCAACTTCAAACTGAGAAAACACCATGAATTACAACTCATTGATTAAATCAATTGCTAAGCGGAATGCAAGCAAGGCATCGGCTGTGCTGATGGTGTCATCTCTACTACTGGTTGGTAAACTGCTCACGACCCATTATGACGGTACGCCCCAGTCAGCCATGATCACGGCTCTCTTGGCTTTTATTGCAGGAGCTGCATTGGCCACCTCTTTACGTTGGGATATTGTTGCCAACGTGATTCGCAAATAACTTGAGTACTGCGATCTTGCTATCCCATCACCAGGTGTGATGGGATAGCAATGAGGCCAGCGTTTTATTGAGTTGTTGAATGTGTTGCGACCTAGCTCGAAACAAAAGTTGGGTTGTAAAATACAATATATGCATTCATGGCTGCAGCAATGGCAACCCATACCAAGTAAGGCATCAACATAGTGGTGGATGGTTTATAGATTCGGCGCAAGCCTACAATCAATATAGCGATTGAAATCCACAGCGGGCCAACTTCCCATAGGCCCCAGTCGGGGCGGTGCAGCCCAAAAAAAAGCACGCTCCATAGGAAATTGAGAACAGAGTTCAGTGCAAACATCGCGATGATGCGCTGCTTATCAGTTTTGCTTTCCGCTCGATCCCAGGATCTGACCGCTACAATCGCGCTAAGCGTGAGAATGACCGACCAGACGGGTCCAAAAGCCCAGTCTGGAGGTTTCCAGGGTGGAAAGTTGAGTGACTGGTACCAGGGGCCAATATCGGTTATCGCCCCACCGCCTGCGGCAACCAGAGTGGCCACTCCGACGGCGACCCAAACCGGTTTGCGCAAGAATGGTTGTGTCATATGGTCAAGTGTGAGTCGCTAATCCCAATAGTTGCATCGTGTCTTTATAAAATACTCTTAAATGGGCCATCGGGTTACCTCTTACTAATTTCTTGTGTAAGTATCCTTCCCATGTGAGTCTTTGTACATCTGGGTCACGACACATCTTCACAAATCCCTCACGACGTTTGTCGCTGCAATACCAGAAGTATTGAAGAATATTAAGAACCCAAAATACACGACCATGTGCCGACATGAAGCGACGGCGAGCAGTTTTAAGTTCGCGTGCTTGACCTGATCTTAAAAATGCTAAACCCGCATCGGCTGCTAATCTTCCGCCCAACATTGCGTAATAAATTCCTTCGCCTGAGGCAGGGGCGACTACGCCGGCAGCATCGCCTGCCAGAACTACATCTTTTCCATTGTCCCAGCGATCTAATGGTCGCAGCGGAATAGGGGCGCCCTCACGTCGGATCATTTTTGCATCAGATAAACCACATCGTTCGCGCAATAACTTTGTTGCAGCACGAATAGAAAAGCCCTTGTGCCCTGTCCCTACACCAATACTCGCGGTGGTTCCATGTGGAAACACCCAGCCATAGAAGTCGGGCGAGAGATCGCTTTGATACCAGACATCGCACTGCGCTCCGTCGAAACTTTTACTCTGTTCTTTTGGCAGTTCAACAATCTCATGGTAGGCGTATACATATTTGCGAGCTCGCCTTTGTGGAATGCAAAGTTCTGCAACTTTAGAATTTGCCCCATCTGCGCCAATTAATAAATCGCAAGAAATGACAGTTTCAGCCTGATAGGCAGGCGCATCCATTTCTTGAACATGAATGCGTAGTTGGCCGGTTTCTGAGCGCTTTACTCCAATGAACTCTGCTCTGAGTCGGGTTGCACCATGAGAGGCCGCACGTTCCCTGAGCCATTCATCAAAACTCTCACGATCGACCATGCCCACAAAACCACCCGTGACCGGCATGACAACAGTTTTATTGCTTGGGGCCACCATTCTGGCGCTCGATATTTTTGCAACCAAGATGGATTCAGGCAAGTCAAATTCTTTAAGAACACAGACTGGAATTGCCCCACCGCATGGTTTAATTCTGGTTTGTTTGTCCACTAGTAAAACCTTCTTGCCTTGTTTTACAAGATCGTCTGCAGCAGTAGCACCAGAGGGGCCTCCGCCGATAATGACTACATCAAAATGTTGAAATTGGCTTGCCATATAATTTCCCCCTATGGATATGGTTTCTCTTTTTATGTCTGCGCATCGCAAAGAGTGTTTTTAAACCCGGTTATGCTTCATGAACGAATTGCCCAAGCTCTTCTTGACTCTGATTGATGTGTCTTTCTGGTGTTTTAAGTGAAATCGAAAATAGATTTTTGGCCAACCATGCTGCTATAACAAAAAAACCTGCTTGAACGCAAAATACCAATGCGTATGCGCGACTGGCATCTTCTAGTAACCAACTCGCAAGATCAGAGAGCCCCGTGCCAACTAGACCTCCCATCGCAAAGGCCACGGCTTGCGCTGCCCCCCAGATGCCCATCCTGACCCCTTCGCGTTGTTTCGTTCCTTGCCCAACCATTTGCATCATGGAGGCGATGGCTGATACGGCAAATAACCCATTGGCTACCCCCAATGCAAAAACCATTTCTTTAAGGGGCCAAGCTAAATGTCCCGCTGCTGATGAGGCGATGACGATGAGCATGATCGCTGAACTGATACATCCCAATTGTGTGCAAAACCTGGGGGACCCTAAACCCTGACCTTTTCTGAGGGTTCCCAGTACAGCTACCAGAACCATTCCTAAAAGCGCTCCGCCATGTTGAATACCGTTCAATTGCGTGGATTCACCCGGCGAGTATCCATACACTTTTCCTGCAAAGGGATCGAGCAGCAATTCTTGTGCGCTATAGGCCAGCATCGCTATAAACACAAACCCAGCAAATAGGCGTGCTTGTGGCTCTGCCCAAACATCACGTACAGCTGTCATGAAATCTGTTTTATCAGCCTTTGCATCAGTCGTCATGGGATGAGATGATGAAGGTATTGAATCGATACTATTTTTTTCTTCCATTCCCCATACGGCCAGTATGCTAATACTTAACGCAATTGCCGCGACGGTGCTGACTACCGTGATTAATCGTTCTGGGCTATAGGGATCAATGACTCGACCGGCCAATCCGGCGGTGATCACAAACCCTGCAATCATCATGATCCATACCAAAGTGGCTGCTGCTGGTCGTCGTTCTGGTGCGGTTCTTTGCGCTAGCAAAACAAGTAGAGAGGTGCCTGCGCAGCCTCCGCCTATGCCAATCAGGCTGTAGTCAACAAATGCAAATAAAAAGCCCAGTGTAGGTTGGTTTGCCATCATTGGAGTGGCGATTGCAGCCCCTACGGCACCCAGTCCTAACATGGCTACCCCTGCAATAATCCATGGGGTACGACGCCCTCCCTGGTCCGAACCATGCCCTAATCGTGGTCTTAAAATCTGAATGAGATAATGCCAAGCCACAAGAATGCCTGGTACCAATGCAGGCAATCCTATTTCGATGACCATGACTCTGTTTAAAGTTCCTGTTGCCATCACCACCACGGCGCCGAGTGAGGCCTGAACAAGCCCCAGTCGAGCTATGCCAATCCAACTGAGTTGTTTCATCTTTATAGCCCCACTGAGAAAGAGCTTGCGCCTGATAATGCAGAGGCAGAAACAAGCATTCCCAGAACATATAACGTAACCCCTGTGCCGTTATACCAAGGAGCCAATTCTTTGGGTTGCTTGAGCCAGCGACGCATACAAAAGAGTTGCGTTAACAACATCAAACTGACAATAGCGGCCGAATTAGGGTGTCCCCATGCTGTCAATAAGAAAATGACGATCACTTGAGGAAAAGCCATCATGATGCAGGCACAACGTGCAGCATTTTCTACCCCAAGTTGAACTGGGAGACTGCGCACCCCCATGCGGATATCGCCTTCTACAGCTTTGAAATCGTTGAGGGTCATGATGCCATGTGCCCCAAGGCTGTAGAGCAAGGCGAGTTCAACAGACCTGAAGTCGGGAGAAAGATTTGTCGACATGAGTGCCGCGCCAGTGATCCATGGTAAACCCTCATAGCACAAGCCTACTGCCCCGTTCCCCCACCATCCATTTTGTTTGAGACGAATGGGCGGAGCACTATATAACCAGGCAAGAATTAATCCAACACAAGTGGCAGTAAACCCCCAAGGACCAAGCAGTGTGCCCACCGCAAGTGAAAGCAGGGTCCAGATTAGAGCTAGGTAAAAGCCCCAATGACCGGGAATACGGCCAGAAGGAATAGGACGATCGGGCTCATTGATAGCATCGACATGCCGATCAAACCAGTCATTTACGATTTGGCTGCAGGCACAGACTAAAGGCCCAGTCAGAATGACCCCAAGGAGTAAAAAACTCCACCTGCTTGATGCTAAGCCCCCCGCAGAGGCGACGCCACATGCAAAAGCCCACATGGGTGGAAACCATGTGATGGGCTTTAATAGCTCTATAAAAGCAGGAAGGGCAGGGCGGCTTATCATGAAGTGTAAGCTACGCCCCAAACCTTAAAGAGTCAACTTACATTGACGCTTGTTATTCTTCAGTTTCGGGCCCCGGCAAATCCCCTAAACCGTAACGATGCAGTTTTACATAAAGGCTTTGACGGGAAAGTCCCAGCATCTCCGCAGCCGAAGCCCTGTTATCGCCAGTTAAGAGAAGTGCTGATTCGATACACATGCGTTCAATCACATCGGTTGTTTCACGGACTAATTCTTTCAGTGGCACTCTACCAATGAGTTCGGTGAGTTGATCCAAAGACCTTGGAAGCTCTTGTGCACGCTGGTTGCGCGGTTTGATGCGGGCTTGGGTAGCTCGAATGGTGAAACCTATCCATTGATCGTCTTCATTATTCGTAGAGGCTGCTGATATTTCTACCTCGGTACCTGTGCCATATTCGCCGCGTAAGACGGAAGAAAATAACTTTACGCTTCCGTGCTCGCGCACATTATTGAGCAAAACAGGAAAATCTACGCCAGGACGGCCAATCCAGCGTCCGAGTTCCTCGCCACGTACCTGATCTTCCGATGATATTTCAGCGAGATCGAGAAAAGCTAAGTTCGCACTACGAATACGACCTTGTGCATTTGTCACAACAAACCCATCGGGCATCTGTTCAATCAGTGATAAGGATTGTTGAATTTGCGCATCAGTTGGGTTTTCACTATTGGGTGCCCCAATAATCCTAACCAAAATGTGCCCCGTGTTTTCTTGTCTGAAGAGTGATGCTTGAATTAAAACCTGTTTTTGACTTTGGCTAATCGTTCCCATGACGGCATCTGCGCGACCAGCTGCACGAACCGTAGCAAGCATTCCTTCAATGGCTGCCGTGCTCTCCGATTCAAAGCCTTCAGGAAAGTGACGTCCCACTAATCGCTTTTGACCTGTTCCAATTAAATCTGAAGCAGCTGGATTGACTTCAACAATTTTTTGGGAAGCAGCTTCACACACAATCACGGCCTCGGCACAGAGTTGGAACAACAGGCGATAGCGCGTTTCAGATTGTCTAAGTCGCGCATATTCCCGCTCCATCATTTGCTGGGCTTGCAATAACTTCTGCTGCAAAGTCGCCATAGGCCGAAGGTCGCGGCCCAAGCACAACAGTTCTCCATCCTTTCCTATCAAGATGCTGGAGTAAAGAATGGGAATGTCTGTATTGCCTGATAAAGGGTGATTGACCTGCCTCCAACCACTGATCTTTTGTTTTCTACCTTCTGCCAACAAAGATTCAATCTTTGAAGTAGAGTCAGGGGATACACACGCTGTTAATGGCATCCCTACCCATCGACGCGGAGCATCAATACTCATTAATTCATTACTACTTGCCACATCGCACACTGTTCCCGCCCCATCTACAATAATAGCGAGGTCAGCGGCTGCGGCAATAATGACCGCAGCAAGATCAGTGTCTAAGCCTGCTAAATATTTTTTAGGTTGTGAAAACGGTTGCAATGTCGATCTTGTTAGTGTTCCGTCCATTTTGGTGACTCATATATAAACCTGCGGTGGTCGGCATTTAGCCGGGACCCTGGACAAGCAATCCAATTAACCGATGAGCTTGTTCTTCGGCTTGAATCGCGTCATGACCGAGCGCATCAGCGCCTACTTTAGTCAGCCAATCAGGGTGTAAATTAAAAGCCGGGCCGCCAACCAAAATTCCAATGCGTTGATTGCGTGATGCCCGTCGTATTTGCCGGATCCCTTCCACCAAACTTGGAAGAGAGGATTCAGCACTGAGTGATAAACCGGCCACATCAAACCATTCGCTTTGCACATGCTGCACTAAAGCTTCAAGGTTCGAGATGGGACTAGAATCGACATACCATCCCCTGCGCCGAAAAACTTCGGCGACCATTGACACCCCAAAGGTATGTTGTTCTCCCGGGGTACTTATAATTAAGACTCTGCGGTCTGATGCAAAACTGGCTGCCTCATGCTGATATTTATCCGATAACTCATGAAGTAGAGATTGCAAGGTGCCTACTGCCAGTGAAACCTCTATAAAATCGACATCGTCTTTATCCCATTTCTCCCCTAATACTGCTGCAGCAGGAGCGAGAATATCTAAAAATAATTCCTCTAAACTGATGCTTACATTCAGAAGCTGATCCACCAATTCTCGAAGCGCTGATTGGTTTCCACTTAATGAATAGTCTGCAACCCTTAATACGCTTTCATGATGCTGTCCAGAACCTAAGGAATTAAAACCACGGCGGTGAGGCGTTAACTGGTTATGGGCAAGCACCAGCCTTGGGATAATCTCGTTTTCGATCGTATCTCTGAGGCCTTTCTCTTTGATGGTCTCTCCACGAGCGCCGATGTCATTTTTTTCTGAAATCGACTGATGACTCATCTGTTCCTGCGTTCCGCCATGGAGTGTATCTCCTAGACGTAAGGTATTGCTGACATCATTTTCCTTTGAAGAAGCCATTACTCCCCCCGTACTAGGCTGTTTTTAGGTCTTTTTTATTACTTTACCAGCCTTTTTCGTTCCCTAGATTTTATTTTCCTCTGTATAGGACAAAATAGATAGCCCCTTGGATAAATATAATTTAGACACTTATCGTTTGATTGTTGTCAATTTAGATTGACAACTGACTTTGTCAGGCATAAATTGAAGGCATAAACCATCAAGGAGGCGGACTGTCATGCGAAGTCAGGCAACCGCAAAACAAGAAAAAGCCGATATTTACACTGAAGAAGAGCGGGTGAGACGTGATTCCACCTCATGGACTTTGGTGCAGGGGATATTGGCCCCCATACAATTCTTGGTATTTGGAGTGAGCCTTGTCTTGATTGTTCGATTTATGTGGACAGGTGAGGG
>CAIPTD010000072.1 GCA_903867885.1 uncultured Ferrovum sp.
AACATTTGGCAGAAAAAGTTTTTCGGCTGGAAGAGCGGATTATCGCCCTTCATGAAGAAATCAATGAATTGGAGGCAAGAATTACCCATGGCAAATAAACCTAAAATACTTACTGATGAACGTTTTGAACATGCCGTTAATTTTGTTTTGTCGCATGAAGGTGGATACAGTGATGATCCCGATGATGATGGTGGCGAAACCAAATTTGGGATTTCAAAACGCAGTTACCCTCATGTTGATGTAGATGCTTTGACAATCGAGCAAGCAAAAAACATTTACAAACGCGATTTCTGGGATACCCAGCTTTACAAAGATATCAAGGACGTCAATCTTGCGACCAAAGTTTTCGATCTGGGGGTAAATATGGGATCAAGCTGGGCACATCGATTGATACAACGTGCATTAAAATCCACCGGACAAAATATCGCTGAAGATGGTGTGTTAGGCCCAATCACTTTAACTGCCATTAACAAAGCTGATCTGACGGATTTGCTTGCAGCCTTAAAATCAGAAGCCGCCGGATATTACCGAACACTCGCAGCCACTCAACCTAGAAAAGCTAAATTTCTTAAGGGCTGGCTGAAACGAGCTTATGCATAAACTTAAACAGGAGATAAAAATGAAAGCAGGCATTAAAACCACTGAATTTTGGGCAACATTAGTCGGCAGCATTGCTGTTGCAGGTGCATCGGAACTTGGTCTTAGCCTTAATGAAGCATCCGTAGCCAGTATTGCGGCCATGGTCATTACCTACGTTGTAGGGCGCGTGATGAATAAAAACACGCAGGCCAAAATTGATCAGAAGTCTTGAGCGATGCCGCTTTGGCTATCCGCACTGATTGCAGCTATTCGCGAATTCAGCCAAACTTTTTTAGCTTATATGCTGGGTCGGGAACGGCTGAAGCGTGAACAAGCGGAGGAAAACGTAGAGCTCCATGAAACCTATGAAAAACTGGATGAACAAAATAAATCTTATCGTGATCGGGGTAAGTCTGGTCTGCTTGAGCGGCTGCGCAAGCGTAGGGATGCAGAACCAAAGTAGCTGCCCAGCTTATCCCCATTACACCCAAGAAGAATGGCATAAGATCGAGCAGTCAGTCGCTGAATTGCCAGAACAAAGCCCTCTTATCCCTGCGTTGCAGGACTATATGGACTTGCTTGATAAGTTGGAAGCATGTCAAAAATATTGAGATTGAATTATTTTCTAAAATAGGGTACTATGTGAGCATAGTATGTCAGAAAAATCAATTTGAGGTTTTGTCCGTATCATGAAAATTATCTCTTAAAGTAGCCCTATCAGAGGGCATAAGACAAGGGCCAGCAGGCTTAAGTCTTAATTCGTTATAGCCCTAAATACTTTAAAGAGATGCGTATGATACATAAACCGATTCAGATTAAAAATCTTCAGCTGTCCTTCCCACATAAAACCTGCTTTGACGATTTTACTGTACAAATCCCCTATGGTAGCCGTATCGCCATTATTGGTCGTAACGGTAGTGGAAAAACAACGTTGCTCAAAATATTGAATGGCATGTTGGAACCCACAACTGGTGATATCTGGTGCACTGACGATGTAGTCTTTGGGTTTGTGCCACAGATTATTGAAGATCTTGATGCGTTAAGCGGCGGGCAGCGTTTGAATAAAGCGGTGACAGAAGCATTAAGCCTTGAACCTAATGTTTTGCTGCTCGATGAGCCGACGAATCATCTTGATATCCGCAATAAGAAAAGCCTGATGCGTATGCTGCAATCTTATCCTGGCACACTCATAGTTGTTTCCCATGATACTGAGTTGCTCAGAAATTGTATTGATACCTTATGGCATATCGATAACGGCAAGATTCATGTGTTTTCCGGCAACTACGATGATTACATTCGTGAATTACGCGGGCGCAGAGCTTCTATAGAGCAAGAATTAGCACGTCTCGACCGACAAAAAAAAGACATGCATCACAATTTAATGAAAGAGCAAACACGCGCAGCTAAAAGCAAAACCAAGGGTGAAAAAAGCATCCATCAAAGAAAATGGCCCACTGTCGTAAGTAATGCCAAAGCTGGTAGAGCTGAAGAAACCTCTGGGCGTAAAAAATCTGCCATCGATCATAAAAAGCAGGATTTAACAGAGCAACTTTCCAATCTGCACCTGCCTGAAATTATTGTGCCCAAATTTTCATTAGGCAGTGCAAGCATTGGTGATCGAACGATTGTATCGATTAGTGATGGGAGTGTTGGTTATGCGGAACAAAAGCCCCTGCTTCAAAAAATCAGTCTATCGGTAGGTTCAAGAGATCGCATCGCTATTCAAGGCGATAATGCTAGCGGAAAATCAACTTTGATTAAGGCAATTTTGGATGATGCTAGTGTTATTAAATCTGGCAACTGGCATGCACCCAAGATCAGCGATATTGGGTATTTGGATCAGCATTACGGTACCTTGTCTGCTGAAAAGACAGTATTGGAAACAATTGCTGATTTGTTGCCAAACTGGACTCACATTGAAGTACGGCGCCATTTGAACGATTTTCTATTTCGCAAAAATGAAGAGGTCAACAGTCTGGTTGCTCAGCTATCAGGCGGTGAAAAAGCAAGGCTCAGTTTGGCACAAATCGCAGCCCGCACACCAAAGTTACTTATCCTTGATGAAATCACGAATAACCTTGATCTTGAAACTAGAGTGCATGTGATTGAGGTTTTAAAAAATTATCCCGGCGCTATGATTGTCATATCGCATGATGCTGATTTTCTTGAGGAGATAGGGGTTAATGCTTATTTTAAAATTAGTGATGGCTATGTTTTAGTGCCAGATGATGGCAATTAAACTCGAACCCTCGT
>CAIPTD010000073.1 GCA_903867885.1 uncultured Ferrovum sp.
CTGTTGACTGATGCGAAATTATGTACCGAGAGCGCGATTGTCCACCCTAGCTAAAGTCGAGCGTTTGTAGATGCTTGCCAAAGGCTCTGATATCTATTTTTTCGATCTGTTTACGCGAACATTACGCAAATCGCTCACTGGCTTTGGATGAGGGGACTGGGGCTCAGACAAACATAACTTCTACTCCGGACCATGATTGATGCAGGCGGCGTCGAGCTGGAGGAACTGAATGTATAGGTGACCAGCGCCCACGCCGCCTACCCACTAACACCCCTCACGCCTGCCAAACCCCAAACCCCGCCTCGCGCAAGCCAATGCCCAGTTCAATTTCCATATCCACGGCGGCTTGGTATTGCATGGGGTTGTAGGCCTCGTACAAATCGGGCAGCAGGCGCAGGCCAAAGCGCTGCACATAGGCATTGGCTTGGATGCCCGCTTTGTGTTTGTCAAAGCGAATGTCGGGGTCCAGCCCGGTCATGCCCACATACACACAGGGCTTGCCGTGGACATAGCCGGGGTTGCAGCGCACAAACTTGGGCTCCAGCAGCACGTCTTTCGATAGCTCGATGACATACACATGGTGGTGGCCGGAGGGTTTGGCGCTTTTGGGCATGGGCTGAACATCACACTTCAGACGAGGCTGAGGGCTCAGGCTTAGCGCTGCGGAGGAATGACACCTGATAGCCCGTTTTCAATCTTGTGCATCTCGGCTTGCTGCAACTCAAAGTTGCTGAGCGTTGTCCAGGTGTTGACGATGATGACCTCATCACGGCCCTCATAAATCGTCACCATATAGGTCCACGTGACCTTGTTACCGCGCTTGGCGTTGCCGGTAACGGTGTAGCGCCAGGCGGGCAACTCTCCGACCATTAGGCTCTCAATGGAACCCAACTTGGCGTCCGTGAGATTTGCCGCCAAAGCCGCTTGTCGTGTTTGGGCAAATACGGCGATTTGACCCAGGTCAGACCGCTTGATGGTGCCCAGTGTCAACGCAGTATTCGTCGTCTTGTTGGCCGCAAAAAGTACGACTACCTTCGGATCCTGTCCTGGCTGCAAGGGTCGCTGCTGCCAATCGTCGCCAAGTTCCAACTGCGCATTGCTGCTCGCTTTGGCTGCGGGATCTTTAGCCTTGGAGTCTGGCATGTCCTCTGGAGGGATGAGCAGTGCACGAATCGGCCTATTCCAAACCCTCAAGCACCGACTGGACTCGCCCGACAAGGACTTGACGATGCCGGGCCCTGTTGCCGTTCTTACGCGATCCCCCACCTGTACGGTTCGGGCCACGCAGTGGTACCCCTCATCACCCGTGATTGCGTCTTCGATCGCTCCGGTGAGCGATCCAGGGATAAAGAAGAACCAAGCCGTCGCTGACGTACAAAAACTGACGCAGCTGACAAAAACACCAAACCGAACTACTATATTTAACAAATTCTTCATAAATTAGACAGAAGATGGCACCGAAAGCGAGACTTTAACGGTTTCTCGGAGCGTGAATTCAGGAGTGCAGCGCGAACCATGCCAACACTGCTAAAGAGTGGTAACTCGATGCCTATCCACTAGGCGCAAAGGCTGGCCCTATCGAAAAATACAAGTGACGCGAAATACCATGAACACTAAAGTAATTGGATGGATAGAGGATGTATCGCTGCCTTTACTCAATTTAGGCACGATTAAAGCAAAAATGGATACCGGCGCAAAATCATCTGCATTGCATGCGGAAAGCATTAAATACTTAGAAATAGATAATAAGAAATATGTGAGTTTTAGTTTCGCTCAAGAAGATGGCCAAGAAAGTATATTGCAGGCACTCTTTGTTGGCGAGCGAAGTGTAAAAAGTTCAACAGGTCAGGTAACCGTAAGACCGGTCATTAATACCATAATTAAAATTGGAAGCGATGAGTTTGACATTGAATTTACATTAATAAATCGCAGTGCAATGCGGTACAAAATAATAATCGGAAGGGACGCTTTGAGATATAAATATATCATTAATCCGGCTGAGCCAACCTATTAAGACCGTGATGTAACCATGAAAATTGCAATCTTATCAAGAAATGCCAATTTATATTCAACCAAAAGATTGGTTGAAGCCGCCATAAAACGCGGCCACGAAATTGACGTTATTGATACACTCAAGTGCTATATGGACATTACGTCTAAAAAGCCTATGGTGTATTACCAAAATAGAAAATTGTCAGATTACAACGCAATCATTCCTCGCATTGGAGCTTCGATTACTTTTTATGGAACTTCGGTCATTCGGCAATTTGAAATGATGGGTGTTACCACTCTTAATGAGTCGGTTCCGGTGGCGAGAGCCAGGGACAAACTCAGGTCCCTGCAGCTGTTATCCCGCAAAGGAATCGGTTTGCCCATCAGCGGGTTTGCGCACAACACCAAAATGACGCAGGATTTAATCAATCTGGTTGGCGGCGCCCCGTTAGTAATAAAATTATTGGAGGGCACTCAAGGCAAAGGCGTGGTTCTGGCTGAAACCAATAAGGCCGCAGAGAGTGTGATTGACGCTTTTCGTGAGCTTGAAGCCAATATTCTTGTCCAAGAGTTTATTAGCGAAGCCAATGGCTCAGACATAAGATGTTTTGTCATCGGAGATAAAGTCGTTGCTTCTATGATGCGAACGGCTAAACCAGGCGAATTTCGATCCAACCTCCACCGAGGTGGGTCAGCTCAATCGGTGCAAGTCTCCAAAGCCGAAAAAGATACCGCAATAAAGGCTTGTAAAGCATTGGGACTGAGCGTTGCAGGTGTGGATCTTCTCCGCTCAAACCGGGGCCCCCTGATCATGGAAGTAAACTCAAGCCCCGGACTTAATGGAATAGAAACAGTCTCAGGCATCGACGTTGCTGGCCTCATCATCCAATACC
>CAIPTD010000074.1 GCA_903867885.1 uncultured Ferrovum sp.
CTTGAAGATCGATCCGTGTGGTATCGATGAGTATTTGTCCTGCAGCGTTGGGCCCGAGCACGCTGCCTGCATAACTGTTACCGGGATTGGCTGAAGCGCTGGGTTGTGCAGCACGAGCCAGGCCAGCCGTTAAAAAGGCTTGACCAAAGCGTGCCCAGAAATGGGTATCCACATCGCCTTTCAATCCGGAGCTGCCATCCGCATTCGCCCCTTCCATTTTTTCTAGTTCTACGCTGGTTCCATTGGGAAGAATCAAACGATGGAAACTGGCCACCAATCTTTGTTGCCCGCTGGTGATGCGGTTGTCATAGCGGCCAATCAGTCGCGCACCGCGCGGAATCACTTTAGCCTGCGCATGAAGACTATCAAAGATATCTTCGCTGACTTGGGCCACGATCATACCGGGAAGATCGCTGCGTAATTCGGTGAGGAGTACGCAGGGTATAGCGGTACCTTCTAAAACCAGTGCTCCTGGGGCGTGTGCTCGCGGTGACAGGGCAGGTAAAGATGTTGAAACAGGCATGGCTTGGGGTGATGCAGTCAGTGTGGGGCGCACTATTTGTGCCAAGGCTTTTGGGGTGGCTTGAATTAAATTCGATAACTGAGAGGGGAGGTTTGCCGAAGTGAGATCAGATAATCCTAATACATTGCCACCGCTATGATTGACGGCCAACATTTTGCTACCGGTGATGAGCGCGCGCGCCTTATCGTCTTCATAGCGACGCATGAGGTCAGAGCTGGTTTCACTGCCTGGGGGCAGTTGCCCGGGTAAATCTGCCATGAGGTCAGCGGGTGTAATAGGCGCAGCGGCGCGATGCGCAGCGCGTTGTTTGCTCAATTTTACGGATACGGCTCGCGTTGCTTGTGGGCTGAGGGGAGTGTCTTCATCATTGCGTTGATGTGCCAATTCTTGTTGTAGTTTAGTCAGAGGGGGTTCGCTGTCATTTGAAGGTGCGGTAGCCGACTCTTCATGCTTGGTGGTGGGAGCGGGAGGCGGACTGAATAAGCCTTGCGCCAGCGCAGCTACGCAGGCAAGAAGCCCCAATCCGGCGGCAAACCAAATATGCATTTGGCGCGGGATTTTACGCTGGATACCCAATTCATCTGAGCTTGCTTTGATCTCTGGAAAGGGGACTTCGGCTGGGGCAGTGTGGCGCCTAGAGTTGGAGCGATTCAGTTCTAGCTGGGCAGCTTCTGCGGCATTTTCCCGGGCGCTTTCAAAATCTGAAAAAGTGCTCAAAAAGGTATCGCGATCCATGCTTTGCCACTCTGCCTGATCGGATGATTTATTTTGCTGGGTTGGCATGGCTATCCTCGGTGTTTTTGCGCGCAATATGCACTTCAGTGGCCCCTAGTTTGAGCGTGAGTTTTGGGATAAGCCGAGGGAGTAAGATCCAATCTTCTTGAACAGCGTAATGCACCATCTTGGCAGTTTCTTCGCCCTCCTCAAACACGGCAGGCAGCGGCTCGTGGGCGCGCATTTTGATCCACATTGCGCGACCATCATCAAAGATGGCGAGCGGTCGAAAAGGTGCGTCACCTTTGATTTGATAGTCCATGTTCAGTTTGTTGGGATCAATGCCTCGCACTGGAGTGGCGAGCCCCGCAATTGAATCCCCTGCGCCTGACGGTTTTGATAGCCGTAGATCAAGCGGCACACGTTCTGCTGCATGAGGGAGGGCAGCAGATTCTGTGGCGCGCAGGATGACGAGGTCGGGATAGCTCCAACTGACCCTTTGCATCCAATTTTCTTTGACATTAGTGCTCTTGAATGTGAGTTGATAGGTATGGCGATCGGTGACCAAGGTGCCTGCGGTAAATAAATCTGTGCGCATGGGCTTGATGAACAGATGGCCTGGTAATTCTTCAATGACCCACTGAACCGTATCGCCGAGCGCAAACCCTGTAACGTGTTCATCCGCAGACAATTGGATATCTGTTGGAACGCCGGGGTAGGCAATGATGGTGAAACTGGCTTCTGGATCAAAGCGAAAGCGCTGGTTTTTACCTGCACTTTCTTCTGGACGTGAGGGTAGAGTGGCCCCCTGTGCGCTCGCGATACAGATACTGAGGCCTAAACATATTCTTGCAATCCATTTCATTTTTCCATGTCCTCCCCAATTTGAAAGTCGCTTACCACCAAGCCTATGGGGTTTTTGAGCATGGCCTGTTCATTGGCAGGTGGGACTGTTGCGTAATGTAAAGTGATGAGGAATTTTTCTTGAATGGCTGAGGGGTTGGAGAGATTGCGGCGTTCACACCGCACGCGAACCAAGGCCACACCTTCATCCAGCAAGGAAATACTGGAAATATTGACTGAACGGGTAAGACTAGGGTCGTCCTTAAGCTGCCTGAGTGGACCGGCTTGTTTGATCCAGTCAGTAAACTCCACCGTGGCTTTGCCGCGCGTTTGCTGGTAGCTCTCAGCCAGCCAGGATTCGGATAATTGCTGATCAATAGACAAAAGATGACGTACCCATTGCGCAATGAAATAGCGGCGCTCAGGACCGCCGGGGGAGTAAGGCACCAATTTTGACGCGGCGGGCACTATGGCGCCCTCTGGCGTAGCCTGCAATACATAAGGGGCCACGGTGTGATGTGTGGCGATCAATGCGAGCGCGATTGCACAGATTACGAAAGCGCTGGCAAAAATGCAGGCAGCGGCAAAATTACGCGCAGCATCAATACGCGGTGCGCCCAATACTTCAATCCAGGAGGTGGGTTCGAGCCCATTTGCAGCCGATGGGGCGTTGGGTGGGGGTGGGGCAGCGCGCCCCGAGGCAAACCAAGTCATGCTGGGCTCCTTCAAATCGAAGGAGCTATTTCATCACTGGTCGGCGCAATAGCCCGTATTGAATAAAGCTAAAAATTTGCCCTGGAACCAATACGTAGTCCATTTGATGACGTATCTTAAAAAAGCGGGATGGGATGTGACGGGTATAAAAAAACCGGCCCGAACAATCGGACCGGTTTGAGGTTAGATGGAAGCTGAGCGGTGTGACTTGTGCACTCTTTAGTGACTAAAGTTGGCCGAAACGAATTCCCAGTTGACTAAGTTCCAGAAGGCGGCGACATAGTCAGGACGTTTGTTGCGGTAATCTACGTAGTAAGCATGTTCCCAAACATCACAGGTCATCAAGGGTGTTTTGCCTTCCAGGGTTAGTGGGGTGGCGGCATTGGAGGTGCTGACCAGTTCCAGGCTGCCATCGGCCGCTTTAACTAACCAAGCCCAACCAGAACCAAAGGTAGTGATGGCGGTTTGGCTGAAGGCTTTTTTGAATTCATCGAAGGAACCCCACTTGGCATCTATTGCGGCAGCTAATGCGCCAGTTGGTGCTCCGCCTCCATTGGGAGATAGGCAATGCCAGTAAAAGGTGTGATTCCAGACTTGTGCCGCATTGTTGAACACGCCGCCGCTGGATTTGTGCACGATGTCTTCTAAGCTGGCGTTTTCAAACTCGGTGCCTTTGATCAGGTTGTTTAGATTGGTGACATAGGTTTGATGATGTTTACCGTAGTGAAACTCTAAGGTTTCTTTGGAAATATGGGGCTGAAGCGCATCTAGAGCGTAAGGGAGCGCGGGCAGGGTATGTTCCATGCAAATAACCTCTCAGAAAATGGGGTTTAAAAATCAAACAAAATTCTAGCATGCAAGCATGACAGTCAGTGGGGTTGCTTGGCGTTAACTCATCAAACTGGCAGCTTCAACTGCTGCGATGGCTTTGACCCGATTGAGGTCTTGGCTGAAGCCGCAGGCGAACAAACAAGCGGCGAATTGTTTGGCTATTGGATGGGGAACGGGAATTTCACCTGCCATGACCTTTTTGATCCATTGCGCCGTTGCGGCTGCTTGGATGCTTTCTGGCTGACTGGCTTGATGGCGTGGGGCGCCAATTTCGGCTTCAAACAAGATAGAATCCAGCCCGCCTTGATAATGCACTATCTTGGGGCGTTGTTGGGGATTTGCAAACGGTTCGCCTTCGGTTGCTTGCATCAATAAGGCTCTATTTTGGGTTTGGCTTAAAAACTGGCCTAACCTATCCAGATAGACTGGGTTGCTTGCACTCACCAGTTTTAAGCCTTCTCCTTGAAAAGGGTCAAGTAGTTTCACCATGGTATGCGCTGAATTGCGAATACCCAGGCGGCCTCGTAAAGCTAACAGCGAGGCAAGGCCTGGAGAAATCACGGCGGTGGGAATAAAAGCTAGGCCATTCTTATCTAAGCTGTTCTGAGCTTGAGTAGGGGTAATACAAGGAAGAATGCCCAGTTCGCGGAGAATATAGGCGCTGGCAATGCGACCATTGCCATCTAAACAACCATGAATTAAAACGGGCAAGCCCAGCCGCCTTAACAGCAATACCAGAAGCGGTAATAAATTAGCTTGGTCGCGCGCACCATTATATGTAGGAATGACCACGGTACGAAGGGGGGAGGACGGAGGCCTGAGCTTGATCATTCTTTCTTCAACTGCACGATGAAAGCCGATGAGTTCAGAAACAGATTCTGTTTTGGTGCGCAGTCCGGAGAGTAAGGCCCCAAGTTCTAGATCTGGTACCCCTCCGTCTAACATGGCTCCAAATAAATGATGCGCGTCCTCTTCAGAAAAACCGCTGATGCCATTTGGACCGCGACTTAAAGCTTTTATATATTTTAAAAACATTGTGCGATTGCCTCCCCTTTCACTCAGAAAAGCAAGCTCTATGCCAAATTTACGAGGGAGCAGAAATGCCGTGAATTGGGCAAAGAGGCAGAGGGGCGGGCGGCGAACGCGGAAGAATTACACCCAAAATGGCACCATCAGCGTGCGTGGATTGCTCGCAAATCTTGCTTTTTTGCAAGGGATGACAAAAGCAGGGCAGGCAGCCTACATGGACTGCCTGTAACTTGGATCAGCGTTCCAGCAGATGAAGCTTTTCTTTGACTTCTTTCCACTCATCGGCATCGGTTGGGCCGGGCTTGCGCTCAGTGATCACGGGCCAATTTTTTGTAAGCTCGGCATTGAGTGCAATGAAGCTGCGTTGTGTCTCGGGGACGTCGTCTTCTGCAAAAATCGCTTCAGCAGGACACTCGGCGACACAAAGCGTGCAGTCAATACATTCGTCAGGATCGATTACCAAGAAATTGGGGCCTTCGTGAAAGCAATCCACGGGGCAAACGTCAACGCAATCGGTATATTTGCATTTAATGCAGGATTCAGTGACCACATAGGTCATAGCAACAACTCTCCAAAAACGTTTTTAGATAATAAATAAGAATAATAACAGAGCATTCGGGATGTTGAGCAAGCGCAAATTGCTGTATTGAGCCTTACTTGCTTGATTTCCGGCGCGATGACCCCCATCATCCTCATATCACCCACCACCTCATTTAACGGGATTTTTTCATGAGCGAGCATATTACCCACGTTACAACGACAACCTTTGATACTGAAGTGCATCAGTGCAGCACACCTGTATTGGTGGATTTCTGGGCAGAGTGGTGCGGTCCTTGCCGATCGATTGCGCCTATTTTGGAGGAAGTGGCCCATGAATATGAAGGTAAGCTAAAAATTGCAAAGTTGAATGTGGATGACAACCAGGCGATTGCCATGAAATATGACGTGAGGGGCATTCCTGCGCTATTACTGTTTAAAGATGGTGCAGTGGTGGCATCCAAGATGGGTATGATGCCCAAATCTGTCATGACGGCATTCATTGACAGCAATCTATAAACGCTCTAACCTTCAGGTACAGGTTTAGGTAGGCTCAAACCCGGGGGCGCCATCCGTCCCCCAAGCTTAACTAAATATCCCCACCTCCCTAGTTAACAATGCGCGCTTAGCCGGTGCGCCTTCCCTCATGCATCTTTCTGATCTAAAAACACTCCATGTGACCGAACTGGTTGAAATGGCTGTAGCGAATGAAATTGAAGGCGCCAACCGCTTACGTAAGCAAGAGCTGATTTTTGCGCTGTTAAAGAATCAGGCAAAGAAAGGGGAGGCTATTTTTGGAGAAGGCACCCTAGAAGTGCTGCAAGACGGCTTTGGTTTTTTGCGCTCTCCCGAAACGTCCTACTTGGCGAGCCCAGACGATATTTATGTGAGTCCATCACAAATCAGGCGCTTTAATTTGCACACGGGTGACAGCATCACCGGCGAAATCCGCACCCCTAAAGATGGGGAGCGCTACTTTGCTTTAGTCAAAGTGGATACGGTTAACGCTGAGCCGCCCGAAAATTCCAAGAGCAAGATTCTCTTTGAAAACCTGACCCCACTATTTCCCACGGTTCCATTGATCTTAGAGCGCGATATTCGCGCCGAAGAGAATTTGACCGGACGCGTGATTGATATTGTTTCACCCATCGGCAAGGGGCAGCGTGGATTACTGGTGGCTAGCCCCAAAAGCGGTAAGACGGTGATGTTGCAGCATATTGCACATTCCATTTCTACCAACTACCCCGATGTATCGTTGATCGTTTTGTTGATTGATGAGCGCCCAGAGGAAGTGACCGAGATGCAGCGCTCTGTGCGCGGCGAAGTGGTGTCATCCACCTTTGATGAACCGGCTACCCGCCACGTGCAAGTGGCCGAGATGGTGATTGAGAAAGCCAAGCGCTTGGTGGAACACAAGCGCGATGTGGTGATCTTGCTGGATTCCATTACGCGATTGGCTCGTGCTTACAACACAGTGGTTCCTGCTTCTGGCAAGGTTTTAACGGGTGGTGTGGATGCGAATGCCTTACAGCGTCCCAAGCGTTTCTTTGGGGCAGCTAGAAACGTTGAAGAAGGCGGCTCGCTGACCATTATTGCAACCGCGCTGGTGGAAACCGGTTCGCGAATGGACGATGTCATTTACGAAGAGTTCAAGGGCACCGGTAACATGGAAATCCATCTTGAGCGCCGTATGGCCGAAAAGCGGATTTATCCTGCGCTGAATGTGAACCACTCTGGTACGCGCCGAGAAGAGTTGCTGATTAAGCCGGATGTTCTTCAAAAGATTTGGGTACTGCGCAAATTGCTGTATCCCATGGATGAACTGGAAGCAGCAGAATTCTTGATGGACAAACTCAAGGCAACCAAAAACAACGCTGAATTCTTTGATTCAATGCGTCGATAGACAGTTCTTGATTCATCGCTCGTTTTGCTAGATAATCATTGGTTACTTTGATCGCTTGTGAGACAAGCGACGTACGCTTTAAGGAAAGCCATGAAAGCCGATATTCACCCAAACTATGCCGACATCACCGTAACTTGCAGTTGCGGCCATGCATTTGAAACCCGCTCAACATTAGGCAAAGCCTTACATGTTGAGGTTTGCTCAGCTTGCCACCCGTTTTATACCGGTAAGCAAAAGATCGTAGATACTGCTGGTCGGGTTGAGAAGTTCCGCCAGAAATACGCAATTAAGTGATTTTTTGCGGGCTTAGGCTCGCCTGATTACTTTCGCCCCATGGAAAACAAGCCCCATTCCCCTTCGAATGGGGCTTTTTCATCTGAGCTGGTCCTTGACGGTACTCCTAACGCCGTTAAAACCTTCCTGTTTTTTGCTATTTGCATTGCCTGGTTGATCCCTGGGCTATTTGGTCACGACCCTTGGAAATATGAAGAGGCGGTGAGCTTAGGGGTGATTCAAGAAATTGTGTGGCATGGGCATTGGCTGTCTCCGCAAATTGCTGGGGAAGCTTTTACTGCCCGCCCTCCCTTTTTTTACTGGTTGGGCGCCGCCTTGGTGCGCGTGCTCAATGGATGGTTGGCCCCACACGATGCTGCCCGGATCGCAAGTGGTTTATGTATGGTGCTTACTTTGTATGCGATCTCACGGGCTTCGAATGCCTTGTTTGGCCGCCGCCATGCACGTTTAGCCGTTTTGCTCTTGCTGGGTTGCATTGGTTTGGTGATGCGTGCGCATGAGATCAACCCTGATTTGGGCTTTTTAGCGGGCTATGCAGTGGCGCTATGGGGTGTGGCGCATGCTCGCGCTACCGAACGGGATAGAGAACTGGCCTCGTTTGGCATTACGCCCGATTTGAAGGGCGGTGTGCTGTGGGCGGGAGTATTAAGCGGCAGTGGTATTGCCTTGGCTTACCTCTCCCGAGGGGGCTTGGCTTTGGGGATGACTTTGCCGCTTGTGGCTTGGGTGGCATGGCGGCGGCGTTTGCAGCCTGCAACCATCGGACCTTTGCTTTTACCCGCATTCGCGATTCCCTTTGCGTGCATTGGTTTGTGGATGTGGGCCGCCAGTGGCTTGCCTTTTGGAGGGGGTAGTGCAGACCCCAGTTGGTTTAGTGCCTGGTGGCATGATTCAGGCGCACGCACATTGACGATTTCGCGCTGGATTGACCGCGAAGCCGACCCTACTTTTTACCTTTCCTTGCTGAGTTGGTATGGTTGGCCGGTTGCCCCGTTAGCCTTGTGGGCGAGTTGGGATGCCTGGCGAGGGCGATTAGGGGGCGTGGATCTTTCTTTGCCTGCGGTGGCTTTTGTGGTGGGCTTGGTGTGCGTGGGCTTAGGCACTGCTCCCCGCGAAGCCAGTACTTTGCCTTTGTTATTACCTTTGGCTTTATTGGCGGTTGCAGGGGTAGATCATTTGCGGCGTGGGGCGGCGAGTTTTTTGGATTGGTTTGGCAGCATGACCTTTGGTTTGATTTGTAGCCTGCTGTGGTTGGCTTGGGTGGCGCAGTTAACTGGCCAACCTGCTGATATTGTGGCCTATTTAGATCAACAACTGCCCCATTATCAAGCGCGTTTTCATTGGGGTGCGTTTTTGTTTGCTTTATCCATCACGCTACTTTGGATTGCGGTGGTAGCGAAGTCAAGGCAGAACCCGCGCAGGGCGGTATTGAATTGGGCGGTGGGTTTGACCACGCTATGGTTACTGATCATGACCTTATGGTTGCCTTATGTGGATGAAAGCCGGAGTTATCGCAGGCCGTTTATGGCGCTGGCGGGGGCTTTACCTTCTGACCATGGCTGTGTGGCGAGTACGGGGTTGGGATTGCCGCAGCGCGCTTTGTTGGAATATTTTAGCGGTTTGCATACTCAGCGCACCGAATTACTGCGAGGCCAGAATTGTATGTACATGATTCGGCAAACCGCCCAGCGTCATCGTGAAGATTTGACAATTCCTGGCACCATTGTATGGGAGGGTACCCGCCCCGGTGACCGTGATGAATGGTACCAACTGATTCGCCTTCCCTAAAAGTTCATTGCAGCCAAGGATTCACAAACCCTGAGAATTACTGCTTTCGCAGGATAAGGTATATTTCCCGTTGAAATAAAGGGTGTGAGCGTATGAATAGGGCTGTTTCGATGTTAGTGGATTATTCAGTGGAATGCTGCAGCGCTGGCCTTCGAGCCTATTTGCCTGGTTTGATCACGTTGCTTGTGCTCATGCGTGCATCGCCCGTTGCCTTGGCTGAAGAACCCCCACGCGGATTTGAGGGCTGGTATGGCGAGGTGGGGGTCAGCTATATGCACCCTTCGACCCGCTCTTCGATTAGTGTCAAAACTCTTCTTGGGCAAGCTATTCCCACCACACTGGGTTCGAGCCTTTCAAATGGTGTGGGCGCTTCAATGATCTTGGGATATAACTGGAATGTGGGATCTGATTATCTGGTGGGAATAGGAATGGCTTATTCCCCGCTGGGTAATAAAACCCCAATCCTGAATGTGAAAGTATCAGGCACACCAAAATCTATTTCGGGTACAAAGCAGCTTTACAACACCAGTTTTTTTGTCATGCCTGGAATAAAAATGAGTGCGGATGATTTGCTTTACGCTAGATTGGGCTTTCAAATTCTAGTTCCTGACAGCACAGGGGTAGAAAATTACAATGGTTATCTGGTGGGGATGGGCTACAAAAAGATCATTAACAACAAGCTCTATGCTTTTGGAGAACTCGCCTATGCCTCCTATGACAGCCAGACGCTCAGTGGCGTGGTTACTGTTGGGGCGAATAGCTTACGTTATAGTGTGACCTCTTCGCCGGCTGCTACTCGCGCAGTATTAGGCTTGGGCTATCAATTCTGAGCTTTTTTCTTAATGATTAAGTCAACAACGACATCATGCTAGCAGTTCTTTGGGGCGTTCTGTTTGTTGCATCGGGGATGTTGATTGCTCTGATGCTGTTGCTGATCCGTCCCTTTCTTTCAGCCCCTAAAAATTTACCCAGCTTCGTTTTTTTTGCAGGTTTGGCCCTAGAAATCATTGGGGTAGCAGGAAATGCTATCGTGATGGCACATCTTCCGTTGACTTTTATGGTGACGAAAGAGGTACCTAATTTTTATCTTTTGGTTCCTGTTGCTTTTCCCCTTTCTTTCATTAGTGGGTTTGCGTTGAACGCTATATATCTGATCGCTAATCGAAGAAAACTATTTAAATCTGATCTGATTAAGGCGGGGGGGCCTATTCTAATCGGGTTTGTACTATTAGTTATTTTTAAGTTGAGCCCTGGACACTTTCTAGGACTTGGGGGTCAAAATCAGCAAGCTGTAACTGTCCTGTTCTCTTCAATACTTTCTCTATTATTTTGCGTATGGCTTCAATTTGAATTAAATCAAAATTTGAAAATTGCTGAACAGTTGGGGACCGCGTTGCGGCTTGTCAGTCATGTCAATTTCACTTTTATCTTATTTGGTGTTGCTGACATTATTTTTCTGATTACTAACGTTTACACAGACTATTATTTGTCTGACCAATTTGGATCTTTGCAGTCTTGTGAGTTATTTTTAAAGTCCATAAAACTCACATTTTTTATATTGATAGAAATCTTGTTAAGCCTTCATTGGTTGCAGATTTTCTCAAACACGGCGATTCAAGAGCGCGAAGTAAAAAGAAGGGTTCAGGCGCTGTTAGTCGAAAAAGATCTATTGATTCAGAGCTTAATCAATAAGCAAGCATTGGCTGAAACGGGTGCGCTTGCAGCTGGGCTGACTCACGAACTCAATCAGTATTTGGCGCGTATTCAGTTGAACAATGAATCGCTGCTGATTCATTCAGAACAGCAAGTGGATAAGAGTGAGACTCAACCCTCGTTGAACCGCATTGCTCAAGCAATAGGCTCTGCCTCTACTTTGATTCAAAGTATAAAAAAACTGTTTAAGAAGGGCGATGAACAGATTAAAAGTTGTGATCCTGATCGTTTGATTGAAGATGTTTTGATGGTTTTTAAACCACGCCTTGGTCAATCAGAAATTGCACTAGAACTGAATCTGGATTGCAAGCAAAACGTAGAGCTTTGGGATACTCTTTTTGTTCAAGTTATATCCAATATTATATTGAATGCGATTGAAGTTTTAGAGACCTCTGGCCAAGCTAAAAAGCACATCAAGGTGCGTACCCGTGTTCAGGGTCAGGAATTCATTTGCTGTATTGCGGACAATGGCCCCGGGGTTCCATTGAACATTAAAGAAGAAGTTTTCACGCTGTTCAAAACAACCAAAAACTCAGGAACGGGAGTGGGGTTGTGGTTGAGTCGATATATCGTTGAGCGGCATCAAGGAACGCTTCATATAGAAACCGTTCATGGGGGTGGGGCCGAGCTCGTGATCATTATTCCATTGCTTCATCCTACGTTAGAAGGATTGTAGAGATGGGCGTTCAGGACGAAGCTAGCCCTATCCTGAATTTATTTAAAACAGATCTCCGTTCTTTCTGCATAAATGATCACTTGCCCACAGATTCCTCCTTCTTCCAGCCAGCTTTCTGGTTATGTCTTTCTTATTGAAGACGAAGACGAACTCCGAGCCGACTTAGAACGCATGTTGAGTTTTTATGGTTATCGCGTGCGTGGTTTTTCTAATCCCCAAGAATATTTGGCCTTAAATAGCCATGTTGCCCCTGCTGTGGTGGTGACGGATATGCGGATGCCTGAGATGAGTGGGGTGGAGTTGCAAGAAGAATTGATGCGCCAAGGTCGCAAAATCCCCATGGTGTTTATCAGCGGCCAGAGTGAAGATCACCAGATCGTGGCGGCCCTGAAAGGCGGCGCCGTAGATTTTCTTCTTAAACCCTTTGCGCGCGAAACACTGCTTGCTGCTGTGGCTAAAGGTTTAGAGATTGACACTAAACAAATGATGTCGATCATTAGAAAAAATGAGCTTGAAGAAAAACTCAAGTTACTCTCTCCCCGGGAAAAAGAAGTTTTTGAGTTGCTGATCAAAGGCTTTAATAACAAAGAGATTATTGATGCCCTGGGGATTTCTCTTCCTACTGCCAAACAGTACAAATCTGAAGTGATGTACAAGCTACGGGTGCGTTCTTTGTCTGAGCTTATCTCGATCCATGCATCTTTTAGTTAAATCCAATTGAAAACCTGAAGAATTAAGCCCCTATTCCTCTTTTCGTAGGATTGTTTTCCTCTTTTTTCAATGTAACACTCAGTTTCTAGCTCGCTATTCATTGAAGCGTCCCCTTTATGTTTGATTGTTCTTATCGCTTACCCGCGCCCTCCCATTTGAAAACTATCGCTATGGTGACGACGCTCGCTCTGAGTATTCAGCAGGGCTTTGCCGCGCCGGGGGACGCCACAACACAGCAACGGGGATTGGGTGGGCAGATTCAGCGCGAATTGCAAAATCAGATTGAACGCGAAACTCCCCTGCCTCAGATGCAGCCAGAAAAGCCAACTGAACCTAAAGAGTCGCATCCCGATGCGCAAACAATTCAAGTGAAAGGCTTCAAATTTGAAGGCAATACCTTGGTCACTGATGCCGAGTTGCAAGATAGAGTCAAGGCTTGGGCGGGTTCCCTGCTTACCTTTGACGACTTGAAAGATGTGACTTCGGCGATTCAGGATTTGTATTCAAAGAAATATCGTATTGCTCAGGCGATTTTGCCGCCTCAAGATGTGGCCGAGGGCATCATTCTGGTTCAGATCAGCGAGGGTAAACTGGGTGAAATCATTATTGAGGCCGAGGATCCTAAAACCCCCCTTAGGGCCGATGCAGACAATGCCAAACGCTATCTGCTTGTTGGGGTAGATCCTTCACAGTTCATTGATACCCAGCCCATTGATCGTGGTTTGGCTTTAATCAATGAACTCCCTGGCGTTTCAGCAACGGGAGCGTATGAGTCTGGCGAGAAAGAAGGGAGAAGTAATTTTAGGATCAAGCTGACTGATGGGGCACTGGTTTCAGGCTTGATTTCACTGAATAATTATGGTTCAGCCAGTACTGGATACGCGCAAACCACGGCGACTCTTTATTTAAATAATCCATCAGGCTATGGTGATCAGGCCAACCTGGATGCGATTCAATCTTTGGGTTCTAGTTATGCACAGTTGGGATATACCATCCCTACTAATCATTCGGGCTGGAAGGCGGGGTTGACAGCAAGTGGATTGGATTATCGAACTTTGACCAGTTTTAGTTCAACCCAAACTCAGGGTACGGCCCAGACTGCGGGATTGAATGCGACTTATGCTTTGCTGCGCGATCATGGGACCAACGCTTCTTTGCGCTTTGCCTTTGATGATCGCAATTACGACAACAGCCAGCTTGGTGTGAATATCAGTAAATATCGTATTAACGCTCTGTCTGCAGGCTTTAGCGGCAACTTTTTTGATAGCCCTACGTCTGTGGTGAGTTATGGCTTAACTTTCACCACGGGGTTTCTCACGATCAGTAATGCTACGCAGGCGAGTCAA
>CAIPTD010000075.1 GCA_903867885.1 uncultured Ferrovum sp.
CAACAAGGATTTTGCCGATGCGCACTATCACCTGGGTGTCATTTTTCAGGAAGCAAAGGGATATGACCGTGCCTTTTCGCATTTTGAATCCTCAAAAATTCACGATTGGAAAGCGCGCTGCCTATATTGCTTATATAAATCCAAACAGTATGCAGCCTTTAATACCCGCCTATCCCAAAGCCTAGATCATCCTCATAGTGATCCTTTTGTTGCCACGCTCACCGCCCACTACGCTGCAAATTTTGGTACCCCAGACCCCTATACGTTTTGTCCAAACCCCATGGATTTCGTCTACCACGGTCATATTCCGGAGCTTGATCCATCCGTTGCAGGATTAAATGAGCAACTCCTCAATGACATCCTCAAAACGGATATCTCTGAGCGTAAACAAGGTCGTTTGTATGAAGGTGTTCAATCAGCAGGAAATTTATTTAGAAGAGAGGAGTCCTCGTTTCAACAATTAGCAGCTTGCATTTTGCAGCAGGTGCATCAATATAAAGAGGCTTTTGCGCAGGCTGATTGCACGCTCATCCAACAATTCCCAGAAGATCCTCAGTTTACCAGCGCGTGGTTTATTAAAATGCGTAAGGGCGGCCATCTGACCTCTCACATACACGAAGAAGGTTGGATCAGCGGTAGCGTTTACTTAGCGATGCCTGACGTACCTGAGGGGCGATTAGACGGCAGTATCGAGTTCAGCATGGATGGAGATGACTACCCCATAGAGTCAGCAAGCTTTTCAGTCAAAGTCATTCGCCCACAGGTTGGAGATATTGTTCTTTTCCCTTCTTCACTGTTTCATCGAACCTTACCCTTCAATTCGGATCAAGATCGAATTTGCATTGCGTTTGATATCCGCCCAGCGCCAACCACATCTGCGCATTTTTCACGATGAGGCGGTGGGGCTATGCATTACTGGCACAGGGCTTGGCATGGCTACTTGCGATGATGATTCTTGAAAGTGCAGACCAAGAACTTCATGCTACTTTTATTGAAGCCTTTCTTGCTGCGGTATTCGCAATGCTATTGAGCATGCTTTTCAAAGAACCCTTCTGGCGAACCCCCATGCAGGGTGGGTTTTGCTTGCTGGTATGGGTAGGCCTACATTTTGAGTCAATCCCTCATTTTCTTTGGCTGATTGCCTTATTGATGGCGAGCCTGCTTTTTGGAGGAGGGATTACAGGCCGACGCGCTCCACTGTATCTCACTCAACAGAAAGCTTTCGAGGGCATCCTGTCCTGCATCCCCGAAAACTGTGAAGGAAAATGTCTGGATGTGGGCGCGGGAATAGGCAGCTTTATATTGAACATTGCCCCTCTTCGACCAAAACTCATCTTCGAAGGAATTGAACGCGCGCCACTCACCTGCTTGCTCGGCAATATGCGCTGCAAACTGCATCACGCTGGTGCAATCCAATGGGGGGATTTGTGGAAAACCTCACTCCAAAACTATCAAGTTGTCTATGCCTTTTTATCCCCTGAAGCCATGGAGTCACTGTGGATTAAAGCCAGGAACGAGATGCCTTCTGGCTCGCTGCTTATCGTGAATGCTTTTGCGATTCCAAACGTCAAAGCAGATCAAGTGATTCGGTATGGAAACAGCCCAAGCGATCAAATACTGTGTTATCGACTACCTGGTC
>CAIPTD010000076.1 GCA_903867885.1 uncultured Ferrovum sp.
AAATTTCATTTTTATATTATGAGTTTATTCAGTCAATACTCATGGCAAGCTGTACCAAATTGAGCGTCCACCACCATGTCTCGCCAGTAGCCCTTTTTTAACAAGATTGCCGAACGTTGTTTTAAGGGTATTGGGGCTAGCGCCATATTCGCGGACCATATCCCTTGACGTTACCCGGCCATGATCTCGAACGTAATCCAAAATTTGGACGGCTAACTCTGGCAATGCAGTCATCACTCCTTTTTCTCGCTCAACCTTGGCGGCAAGTCTGCGTTTTTGTTGTTGCAATGCCCGCATAAAGAACAGTAGCCAAGGCTGCCAGTTTGGCGCTTCACTATGCAAGGATTGCTGGGTTTGGCGCAGAGCCAAGTAGTAACCCTCCTTGCTGTTCTCAATGACGCTTTCTAGCGAGCTATAGGGCACATAGGCGTAACCCGCCTGGAGCAGTAAGAGCGTGGTCAATATTCGACTCAGTCGGCCATTGCCATCTTGAAAAGGATGGATTTCTAAAAAAGTGACTGTGAACACAGCGACGATCAAGAGTGGGTGCAGACGCCCAAGTTCGCGCGCATCCTTTAACCACTCAACCAGCTCAGTCATGCGTTGCGGCGTGTCAAACGGAGGGGCTGTCTCAAAAACGACGCCAACCATCTTGCCGTCGGCATCAAAGGCGACGACATTGTTTGATAATTTCTTGTACTCCCCCCTATGACGTTTATCCTTTTGGCTGAAACGCAAAAGGTCGCGGTGTAACTGCTTGAGATGGTTCTCGGTGACGTGGATGTCGTCAAAGGCGTTAAAAATCATCTCCATCGTCTCGGCATAGCCTGCAACCTCTTGCTCATCGCGGCTATCAAATTTCTTAATTTCCAGCTTGGAGAGAAGTTTTTCGACCTCACGGTCTGTTAGTTTGCTGCCTTCAATTCGGGTTGAGGAACCAATACTCTCAATGGTGGCCACATGCCGCAGCGCATTGAGTCGTTCCGGAGCAAGCGTTCCAAGGGCGCGCCAAGCCCCTTTGAACTCGTCAACCTCGCTCAGTAAGTTGAGCAATTCAGCCGTAATTTGGATAGTTTCGGTTTTCATCGTGTTGAAAGTACGCCTGATTAGACCCGATTGTAAACCAGAATAGACCTGAATAGACCTGAATAGACCTGAATAGATGTTGAATGATTGCTTTACGACAACCCGAATGGAGGCCTGATTAAGCCCGAATAATGCGCCAGTTCTACTGTCATTTGCTTTGCTTAATCTGGGGATGACATCTGCGGACTGGGGGAGTTTGCCCCGGCGGAAAGGTTCTTCCTGCCTACTATTTGGAAAGACTGTTCAATTCGGAGGAATACCATCGTTACATTCGACACTTCGCTTCCGGCACATTAGTTTTGCACTTGAATTTGAGCGGCTTGCCAGATGTAGATGTAATCTCCGCTTTTCATGCGGAGATTATGCGGCTTATTCACCGCAAATGCATTGCCTGTAATTGTTGCCACTCTGTCCTGGATTTCGGAGGGTGAATGGCTACCGGTTGCCATATCGAACACCGCGAGCCGGACAGCTGCCTTCACTAAACACGATTAAGGTTTTTACATTTGTTCGGTGGTACAACCCAGTGCATCGCCACAGCGGTATACAGTTTGTGACACCATCAACCCTGTCGCCACAAGAACGTGCCGGTTGGTCATTGTGGTTTATCTGGCACATCACGTTTCAAATCAGTCTCATCATTGGTTAACCAAGTGGCTTCGCCTTCATGTGTTTCATGCGTTTCTACAGAGGGATCCACTGAGGCCACAATAGTTTGAACGTTAGCGGGTTCTTTTCCTTCTAACTTCATTAATTCCATCTTGGTTTTTGCCAGTTCCATATTGGCCAGACGCAAGCGTTCTTCAAGAATTCTCGCAATGTTCAAATATAGTTCTGAAACGAGTCCCGGGAACATCTTTAATTTAAATTGATGCACCTTTAACACCAAACTGTCTTTCGTTGCCGTTACGGTGGTGGGACGAGGGCGAGAAGAGGCAATAATCGTCATCTCTCCAACGCAATCACCGCTAGTGAGCATAGAAATTTGCACAGTCTCACTTTTGACGTGCTTCTCCACTTTGGCTTCACCGCTCAAAATAACAAAGAAGGAATCAGGTTTTTCGCCTTCAGAAGCTAATTTTTCGCCTTGCTTAATCAAAAGCATTGACCCACAACGCATGAGGTCTTCTAGCACACCAATTCCCAAACCTTGAAATAGTGGAAGGCGGGGGGCAATTTTAAGGAGGAGTTCTTTTGGGCTTAAAGGGGGGGCCATAGCTTAATCAATTGAAGCAAAAAATAACAATGTATGAATGTATCAAAAAAGGAAGGGGCAATATCGAGTTTATCAATGAGGAAAAACTTAAAAGAGTAGTGGTCAGGGGAGGCTGACCTCTTTTACATCGCTTACGTAATATTGTGTTTCGCCAAAGCATGAGGTTGGTATGCCTCGATGTTGCTCATACTTCAGGGCTACACGGCGCCCGATTAAGGCATTCACCCTAGTCGCCACCGCATCATCAGGAATGGTGAAATAAAACTTCTCAGGGATGATCCCGGGAATTGGAGTGAGCATCAATTCTCCCTCCCATGTTTTACATATCCATCCCTTGTAAGAGAGTTTTTGAAGGACTCCCGCGCGTTCACCCTCAGAGTAAACCAAGTGCAAGCAGAGCCAAGTATATCCAGCGAAGAGTGTACCCGTAATAATGAGCACCAAAATTAATGTGCGGCGTAAATGTTTCACCAGGTTATTTAACTGCATTGGTTGGCGTGTCATTCAAGTCAACGATTAAAAAATTGAGTTTACTCCCTCCATACGGTTGGAGCGTCCTCAAATTTATTGATTGAATGCAGTTAAAAAAACACTACTCGTTTAAAACATTATTTTTTTAAGGAAGGGAGCAGGTTAAGTAATTCTTCTGGGTGGGCAATATAGTGCTTTGCAGGCCATTCTTCAGGGGGAGCGCCGTTACCGAGATAACCATAACTCGCTACTACCCCTTTCATTCCAGCTGCTTCTGCGGCCACCATATCCCGCTCGTCATCGCCTACATACAAAATAGCTGAGGGGGAAAGCTTGAGCTGTTCAGCTGCCCCAATTAAGGGATCAGGATAAGGCTTGGGTCGTTCATAGGTGTCTCCGCAAATGAGACAAGCTGTTCGATCAAGAGGCGGCATCAGTGCAACGAGCGGTTCTGCATAGCGGGTAAATTTATTGGTGACTATTCCCCAAGGCAGTCCTAAGCTATCTAGAGATGCGAGCAAGCCTTTTACCCCTGGAAACAAAACAGATTCGCGCACAAGTCTTGCCGCATAGCATTCAAGGTACTCGTCGCGAAGTTCTTCAAAATAGGGATCAGAAGGCGTGACGCCAAACCCTTGCAGGATCATACCTCGCGCCCCTGAGGATGCTAGCGGCCTTAAAAGAGACTGGGGAAGGGCGGGGCGGTCATAACGCAGCAAAAGGTCGTTCAATGCCCCACCTAAATCAGGGGCGGTATCGGCTAGGGTGCCATCGAGGTCGAACAAAACGCCCTGAATCATGGTGCGCGCGTCTCCAAAATATAATTCACGCTCACGTCTTGATTGAGCTTGTAAACCTTCGTGAAGGGATTGTAGGTCATCCCGGTGAGATTTCTGCTGATCAAGCCTGCGTCTCTAACCATCCGGGAGAGTTCAGAAGGCTTGATAAAGCGCCCCCAATCATGGGTGCCTTTGGGCAGCATTCTCAAAATGTACTCGGCACCAATAATGGCAAAAAGATAGCTTTTAGGATTGCGATTTAAGGTAGAAAAAAATACAAGTCCTCCCGGTTTGACTAAACGAGCACAGGCTTGAATGGTTTGAGCCGGATCAGGTACATGTTCCAACATTTCCATGCAGGTCACCAGATCATAGGTTCTGGGTTCGCGTTCAGCGAGGGTTTCAGCTGATATCTCTTCATAATCTACTTTAATGCCACTTTCAAGCGAATGCAGACGGGCAACTTTAAGGGCTTTTTCTGCCAAATCGATCCCCTTGGTTGTTGCGCCCTTTCGGGCCATTGCTTCAGTAAGAATACCCCCACCGCAGCCCACATCCACAACCCGCTTGCCGTTTAAGCCTCCAACTGCTTTTTCAATGAGTTCAAGCCGTAGGGGGTTGATTTCATGAAGTGGGCGAAACTCGCTGCCAGGGTCCCACCATCTGTGAGCAAGGGCGCTAAATTTATCTAGTTCTGCGGGATCATGATTATGGGAGGAATGCATTCGAGGTACTCAAAAAAGTAATTGGCAGAAAGATACACTTCTTAGGTAAAGATAGGACAGAGGCAAATCATTAAATGTTGCTTTAAGTTTTAAGTTTTCTTCCCCATTGCTGGGCAAGATCCTGAATTTCTAGGAGTTGAATTTTTACTGGCTGACGTTGATTGAGTAGTAATTCCCCCGCCACCCATACGTGCTGGATTTGGCTATGTGAGGCGCTATAAACAATCTGAGCGATGGGATCAAACACAGGTAGGGTGCTGATATCTTCAAGTTGTATCGAGATCAAATCTGCCTGTTTGCCCGGCTTGATTGAGCCTATTTGGTCCTGCAGGCCTAAAGCTTTGGCGCCACCCAGCGTGGCGAGTTCTAGTGCTTCAGCAGCAGGAAGCAGTGAGGAATTTCCTGAACAACCTTTAGCGAGCAATGCTGCCGTGCGGAGTTCACTGAGTATGTCGAGTTGGTTATTGCTTGCCGCACTATCCGTTCCTATACCTATATTGACGCCGGCTTTAAGAAGTTCTGCAATGGGTGCAATTCCGCTGGCCAGTTTAAGATTGGAGTGCGGGCAATGTGCCACACTCACCCCCTCTCTAGCGAACAAATCGATTTCAAATGGATCCAGATGAACCGAATGAACCGCAATTAAACGTGGGCCCACTAAACCTAGCTTAGCTAAACGTATTAAAGGCCTTGCCCCATATTGCTTAAGACTTTCTGTGATTTCATGCTCTGTTTCGTGGACATGCAAGTGAACAGGCAGATCCAGTTGCTCGGCAAAAGTGATGATTTTTTTAAAGCTGTCATCGCTTACGGTATAAGGGGCATGGGGGGCCAATGCAAAACTGAGTCTGGCCTCATGCCTCAATGCATCCCGGGTAGCCAAACCCTTGTGCAAATAATCGGAAGCATCTGAAGCATAGTTGGTTGGGAATTCAAGAACTGTGAGGCCTAAAACGGCTCTGAGTCCCGAAGCCAAAATAGCTTCAGCACTGGCTTCGGGAAAAAAATACATTTCATTGAAAGTGGTAATGCCACGCAGCAAAAATTCCGCACAGGCCAGTTTTGTTCCGGCCTCAACAAAGGCTGCGCTTACCCATTTACCCTCAGTTGGCCAGATTTTTTCCTGAAGCCATTGCATCAGAGGTAAGTCATCCGCAAATCCGCGGAGTAAGGTCATTCCAGCATGGGTATGCAGGTTCACAAAGCCTGGGAGAAGGGCTTGGCCTTTTAGGTGTTGTATTGCTTTACCCGGGTAGCGCTTTTCAATTTCTGCTTCAGGGACAATATCGCCGATCGTTGTGCCATGGATCACAATGGCATGGCGATGAAGCACCTGCCCCCGCGGTTCAATGGTGATGACCCACTCAGGGAGAAGAATAGTTTCTGGCTGGCTTTGCATGCTTGTCCTTAACGGAATGAGCCCGGATCGTCTCAGTTATTGAATAGATAAATCACTTTCATTGCGATTATAGGTGCTTTAGACGTTTGATTAATGATCTGCGTCACTCGGCTAATGGGGGAGCGAATTGGGGTGACGGGAGAGGGGGTAATGTGCTAATATTATTGCAATTATGTAACACCTTCTAAGCATTCCTCCCGCCCTTATCATTGATGAATTCCTTCGCTAAAGAAACACTTCCAGTCAGTTTGGAAGATGAAATGCGCCGATCCTATCTGGAATACGCGATGAGCGTGATTGTGGGCCGCGCCCTGCCAGATGTCCGAGATGGCCTTAAACCCGTTCATAGACGTGTGTTGTTTGCAATGCACGAGCTTTCCAATGACTGGAATAAAGCCTACAAAAAATCTGCGCGTATCGTTGGTGATGTAATTGGTAAATACCATCCGCATGGCGATACAGCTGTATATGACGCCATTGTTCGAATGGCTCAGCCCTTTTCCCTAAGGTATCCCTTAGTTGATGGCCAGGGTAACTTTGGATCTGTAGACGGCGATAACCCTGCAGCAATGCGTTATACAGAAATTCGTATGGCCAAGATTACGCATGAGCTTTTGGCAGATATTGAGAAAGAAACTGTCGACTTCGGGCCTAACTACGATGGTTCCGAGCAAGAACCTCTCATTTTACCGGCGCGCTTTCCCAATCTTTTAGTAAACGGATCTGCTGGGATTGCGGTGGGTATGGCTACCAATATCCCTCCTCATAATCTTAATGAAGTGATTTCAGCTTGTTTGAAGTTGCTGGAATATCCAGAAATCACGATCGATGAGCTCATCGAGTTGGTGCCAGCTCCTGACTTCCCCACTCAAGGCATCATTTATGGGGTCAACGGGGTGCATGACGGTTATCGCACTGGCCGTGGGCGTATTCTGATTCGTGGACGAACCCATGTCGAAGATATGGAAAAGGGCTCTCGTAAGGCGCTGATCATTGATGAACTGCCTTATCAGGTCAACAAAGCTAACTTGCTGGTTAAGATTGCTGAACTGGTTCGCGAAAAGCGTGTAGAAGGTATTTCTGATCTTCGTGATGAATCCGATAAATCGGGTATGCGGGTGGTCATTGAACTTAAAAAGGGTGAATTGCCTGAAGCGGTTCTGAATAATCTTTTCAAGCTCACACAGTTACAAGACTCATTTGGCATGAATATGGTGGCGCTGGTAGACAACCAGCCACGCTTGCTCAACCTCAAACAATTTCTTGAAGCCTTTTTGCGTCATCGCCGCGAGGTGGTTACCCGTCGTACCGTCTTTGAATTACGCAAAGCGCGCGAACGTGGCCACGTATTGGAAGGCCTAGCAGTAGCTTTATCTAACGTTGACGAAATGATTGAACTCATCAAGGCTTCTGCAAATCGCCAAGAAGCGCGTGCGGGATTGATGGGGCGCGCATGGCGTTCTAGTTTGGTTGAAGAAATGTTGGCGCGGACCTCACCCGAGGCTTCACGTCCGGTGACAGTATTGCCCCACGAGGGCTTGCAAGCAGATGGATATCATCTATCTGAAACCCAAGCCCAAGCTATTCTAGAAATGCAGTTACAGCGCCTCACCGGTTTAGAACAAGACAAGATTCGTGATGAATATAAAGAGGTCATGGACCGTATCACCGATCTAATGGATATTTTGGCTAAGCCTCACCGCGTGACCGAGATCATCGTGAATGAACTGACTGCGATTCGTGAGCAATTTGGTGATGCGCGCCGCAGTGAAATTGTCACCGATACTGCAGATATCAATCTTGAGGATTTGATCACCCCTGAAGAAATGATGGTCACCCTCTCAAGAGAGGGCTATATGAAGCGACAGTCCATTGCGGATTATCGTGCGCAACGTCGCGCTGGCCGCGGCAAGCAGGCTACCGCCACCAAAGAAGACGACTTTATCGAACAACTTTTCGTTGCGAATACACACGACCATATATTGTGCTTCTCTAATCAAGGGAGGGTTTACTGGTTGCGTGTGTTTGAAACGCCAGAAGGCAGTAGCCAATCACGCGGTAAACCCATTGTGAATCTTCTGACATTGCAAGCAGAAGAGAAAATCACAACGATTTTGCCGATTAAAGAGTTTGATCCTAATCATTATGTCTTCATGGCTACGGCTCGGGGCACAGTCAAGAAAACACCGTTGATTGATTTCTCTCGCCCTCGTTCCGCCGGCATTATTGCGGTAGATCTGGATGAGGATGATGTGCTCATCGGAGCCGCTATTACCAATGGTGAAAGTCAGGTCATGCTGTTTACTGATGATGGCAAGGCCGTTCGCTTCCACGAAGAGGATGTTCGTCCTATGGGGCGTGTCTCCCGCGGGGTCCGGGGTATGCGCCTGAGTAAAAATCAGACCATTATTTCTCTGCTGGTCGCTGCAGATGAATCCCTTTCCGTACTCACCGCAACAGAGAATGGTTATGGTAAGCGAACATCGATTAGTGAATACACGCGCCATGGTCGCGGTGGCCAAGGCCTCATTGCAATTCAAACCACAGCGCGAAATGGCAAGGTGGTTTCTGCTTCTCTGGTTTCACCTGAAGACCACGCCATGCTCATCACCGATGGCGGTGTATTGATTCGTATTCGTGTCAGCGAAATCTCGGAATTATCAAGGGCAACGCAGGGGGTGACGCTGATTAATCTGGATGAAGGTGAGAAGTTGATTGGCCTATCCAGAATCCCTGAGGCTGATTTCGCACAAAACGAGTTGGATGAAGCGGTTATGTCAGATGAAGAACCAAGAACTGACCCCTCTCCTTCTGATGAAGATACCGGGGAAGAATAATTCTTTAGATGCGATCAACTTTAGTGCAGGGCCTGCCATGCTGCCAGGTCCTGTACAAGAGGCTATTCAGCAAGCCATTGTTGATTTTGAAGGGCAGGGTATATCCGTATTAGGATTAAGTCATCGCTCTCAGCGCTTTCAAGAGATGTTGCATTCCGCTCAAACTAGACTGCGCGCCTTATTGGGAATTTCTGAAGATTATGCGGTGTTGTTTTGTGGTTACGGCGCCGCCCTGCATTTTTCGGCTCTTCCCCTCAATCTCATGCCCGAAAATGGCTTGGCTATTTATGAGATGAGTGGCTACTGGTCAGATCGCGCTGCCGATGAGGCTGAACATTTTGGTCAAATCTGGCGTTTTCAATCCCCATTTCAAATGCAAGCCAAAGCAAGGCAAGAAGCGCATTCCATGCGTGAGCAGATGTTAGGAAAGGATATCCCCGCCTACATTTACTATTGCTCTAACGAAACCATTGACGGGATTGCATGGCCTAGCCTTCCTGATTGTTGGTACAGCGAGGTCCCTATTCCGCTGGTTGCGGATATGACTTCCACGATCCTCAGTAAACGAATTGATGTGAATGCCCATGGGGTCATCTGTGCCTCGGCCCAAAAAAATATGGGTATTACGGGTTTAAGTGTGCTGATTATTCGCAAAGATCTTCTGGGACAAGCACGCTCTCAAACACCACGCTTGTTGAACTATGAGACCTTATTCGAAACAAACTCCATTCCGAATACGGCAAATGTTTTATCGATATTCGCCCTTGAGCACATGTTGATCTGGATCCAACAACAGGGTGGATTGCCAAAAATGGAGGAGCGTGCGCAGCTCAGGAGCGACCTGTTGTATAGTTTCATTGATGGATCAACACTGTACTTAAATGATGTCCCTGCAGAGCTTAGGTCGCGAACTAACGTACCCTTTGTCTTGCGCGATCCTGTCTTAACCACTGGGTTTCTTGCTGGAGCAGAGGAGAGAGGGTTATTGCAACTAGAAGGGCATCGCAGTCGGGGGGGAGTCAGGGCCTCACTTTATAATGCTATGCCACTTGATGGTGTAGTTCGTCTAACGGAATGGATGCGTGAATTCGAACAAAAACAGCGTTGAGCGCTCTGCATCAAGCCATTCCTCACAAGAGGACGAGCGTCGTTTAAGCGAGCTTAGAAACTTGATTGATCGTGTAGATCGTGAGGTTCTCGGTTTGCTCAATCAACGTGCTCAAGCCGCAGCTGAGATTGGAGTAATCAAGCACGGTGCGGTCTATCGCCCTGAACGCGAAGCCCAAGTATTGCGTGGGGTTCAGGATGCCAATACTGGCCCTTTGAGCAATGACACAGTGGTTTTTTTGTTTAGAGAAATCATGTCAGCCTGTCTTGCTCTCGAACAGTCACTCAAGATCGCTTATCTGGGTCCGCAAGGAACGTACAGCGAGCAAGCTGCGGTGAGACAGTTTGGGCATGCTGCAACTGTGATGCCTTTCCAATCGCTTGATGAGGTCTTTCATCAAGTAGAAAGCGGGCATTGCCAATATGCAGTGGTCCCTGTTGAGAACTCTTTAGGTGGGAGCGTTTCAACCACCCTGGATCTTTTACTCTCAACCCCTTTAAAGATTTGCGGTGAATCGCATCTGCGTATTCGCCATCAGTTGATGACACATTCCTCTACAGAAAATCTTGCAGCCATTCGTCGCGTGTATTCCCATGCCCAGTCCCTCAGTCAATGTCAGCAATGGTTATCAAGCCATTTGCCCCAAGTAGAGCGTATTCCTGTTGCCAGCAATGCGGATGCCGCTTCACGTGCTGCATCGGATCCTGAGAGTGCTGCGATAGCAGGTGAATTGGCAGCCGAACGCTATGCACTTAAAATTCAAGCTAAGGATATTGAGGACAGTGCGGATAACACCACCCGTTTTGTAGTGCTAGGCACACAGGAAGTAGGGCCTTCAGGCTCTGATAAAACTTCAATGGTTCTGAGTGCGCCCAATCGCCCTGGGGCGATTCATAAATTGTTGGAGCCACTCGCCAAACATGGTGTGAGCATGAGCCGGCTTGAATCCAGGCCATCAAGAACAGGTCTTTGGGAATATGTTTTTTTTGTAGATATTGATGGACATACTTCTCAACCCGCATTACGAGATGCGCTAGATGAAATGCGAGCACAGGCCTCATTTTTGAAGATACTCGGTTCTTACCCGCTGTCTACCCTCTAATTTTTTCTTCGATTGCAATCAGGTTTGACTTATGTCTTTGTGTGATCTTACCCCCCCGTATATTCGGGCCATTGCGCCTTATCAGCCCGGTAAGCCTACTTCTGAACTACAAAGGGAGTTAGGCCTCAACCACATTATCAAGCTGGCCTCGAATGAGAATCCGCTTGGGCCAAGCCCTCACGCGATTGAGGCAATGGGGTCGCTGCTTGAAACCCTGGCGCTATACCCTGATGGAAATGGTTTTGATTTGCGTTCAGCTATTTCCAAGAAATTTTCAGTAGCGCTCCCTCAGATTATTCTGGGCAATGGTTCCAATGATATTTTGGAGTTTGCAGCCCGCGCCTTTTTGGGAAAGGGGACCAGTGCTGTCTATTCAAAGCATGCTTTTGCTGTGTATCCCCTCGCTACTCAAGCAGTAGGTGCTGAAGGCATTGAGGTTCCTGCCAAAGAGTTTGGCTGTGATCTTGAAGCGATGGTCGATGCGATTCGCTCGGATACACGCGTGCTCTTTATTGCCAATCCAAATAATCCTACGGGTACCTTTATCTCAGGCCCAGAACTGCGTGCAGCCTTTGAGCGTGTTCCCGATCATGTTTTGATTGTTTTGGACGAAGCTTATACGGAATATTTAAGTGCTGAAGATCGCTATGACGCGATTGCATGGCTGAATGATTTTCCAAATCTTCTCATTTCCAGAACCTTCTCCAAAGCTTACGGATTAGCGGGTCTGCGCGTGGGTTTTGGTCTGGCGGCTCCCAACGTGATTGATATGATGAATCGCGTGCGTGCGCCATTTAATGTCAGTACATTGGGCTTGGCGGCAGCAGAAGCAGCATTGGGCGATAGTGAATTTTTGGCACGTTCCGTTGCGCTCAATCAGGCAGGCATGATGCAAATTCTGCATGGTTTGAGGGCACTCAACTTACCCTACATCCCCTCATGGGGAAATTTTGTGGCATTCAAGGTGGGTGAGGGTTTAGCCATTTATCAAAAGCTTTTACACGCAGGAGTGATCGTTCGCCCTATTGCCAATTACGGAATGCCTGAATGGCTTCGCGTGAGTATTGGATTGGCAAACGAAAATGCTCTATTTCTTGAAGTCCTTGGCAAGACGCTTAAACAGAATGCCTGAAATGCATTCGCCGCCTTTTTCTGATGTGGCTTTAATTGGTGCTGGGCTGATTGGCGGATCATGGGCATTAGCCATTCGGGTCGCGTATCCTCAAGTTCGTATTCGGGTCTTTGACCAAAATGCCCAGCATCGCCTTGATGCGATAGCACGTGGGATCGCAGATGTAGCCTATGAAACCCTAGAAGATGCAGTCAGGGAAGCTGATCTCGTGATTTTAGCGGTTCCTGTTGGCGCGCTATCCCCTACCTTTTTGAAATTGCGCCCTCTGCTTGGCCCCCAAACCGTGGTGACAGATGTGGGAAGTACAAAACAAGGTGTGATTGAGGCTGCACGGGTAAATCTGGGCGAGGCTTATTCACGATTTGTACCTGGCCATCCCATTTCAGGTGCTGAAAAAAGCGGGCCCACTGCTGCGCGTGGTGACTTGTTTCAAGGCAAACGTACCGTCCTCACACCGGTTAAAGAAACCAATCATGAAGCTCTATCAAAGGTGTCCTTGCTTTGGGAGAAGTGCGGTGCAGAAGTGCATATTCTGAATGCAGCGCTGCATGATGAAGTCTTTGCTGCTGTAAGTCATTTGCCCCATCTTCTGAGTTATGCGTTAGTGGGTGAATTGGCTACGCGTGCAAACGCAGACCTGTTTTTCTCTTATGCAGCGGGGGGATTTAGAGATTTCACGCGCATTGCGGGCAGCCATCCCACGATGTGGAGGGATATTAGCCTCGCTAATTCAGCAGCGCTTCTCAAAGAACTTGATGCCTATTCTTTAAAACTGCAGGAATTGCGCGTCGCGCTGGCTAAGCAAGATGGTGCTGCTTTACTTGATATGTTTGAGCGCGCCCAAAAAGCCCGAACGGATTGGGCTAATCGTCTTAATTAATCTATTCACGTTCTTACCTTAAAACCTCTATGAGCCTGACCTTTCATATTCAACCTGGTGGTTCTCTTCATGGTGCTCTGCGTGTACCAGGAGATAAATCCATCTCCCATCGCAGCATCATGCTGGGGGCACTGGCAGATGGTGTCACTGAGGTGACTGGATTTTTAGAAGGGGAAGACGCCCTTGCTACCATGCGTGCATTTCGTACCATGGGGGTCAAAATAGAAGGTCCAGAAAATGGAAATGTTCATATTGAAGGCGTGGGTCGTGAAGGCTTAAAACAACCACAGGGATTGATCGATTGTGGTAATTCAGGCACAACCATGCGATTACTTACGGGGCTTCTTGCTGGGCAAGGGTTTGATGTCACTCTGGATGGAGATGCTAGCTTGCGCAAACGCCCCATGGAGCGTGTGGCAAAGCCATTGCGCTTGATGGGCGCTGACATTGATACAGGAGAGCAGGGGCGTCCACCGGTTCATATCAAACCAGTCAAGAGTTTAAAAGCCATTCATTATGATTTACCGGTGGCGAGTGCCCAGATTAAGTCCGCTATCTTATTAGCAGGTTTGTTTGCAGAAGGTGTGACTTCAGTGACTGAACCCGAGCCTACGCGTGACCACAGTGAACGGATGTTGCAAGGTTTTGATGTGGCGGTTCAGCGCCTAGGGGCCACCGCAAGTATTCAAGGTGGGCAGCGGTTAAAGGGTACAAAAATTCAGGTTCCGGGCGATATTTCTTCCGCCGCTTTTTTCTTGGTGGCCGCAAGTATTGCCCCGGGGTCAGATTTGCTTTTAATCGATGTGGGAATGAACCCCACGCGCACGGGAGTTGTAGATATTCTCAGGCTCATGGGGGCCAATATTTTGGTACAGAATGAACGCATTGAGGGCGGGGAACCGATTGCGGATTTGCGCGTTCGCTACGCCCCGCTCCATGGCATTGATGTTCCTGAAACGCTGGTTCCACTAGCGATTGACGAATTCCCTGTTTTATTTGTTGCCGCAGCGTGTGCTGAAGGCGTTACTAAAGTGACGGGTGCGGCAGAGTTGCGGGTTAAGGAAAGTGATCGGATTCAAGTGATGGCTGATGGACTTCATCTTTTAGGCATAGACGCACAACCCACTGAAGATGGCATGATCATTCAAGGTGGTCAGCCTTTTCATGGTGCGGTGATTGAAAGCCATGGCGATCATCGTATTGCGATGTCCTTTGCGGTTGCGGCTTTAAGAGCAAGTAGCGAGATGACAGTGAAGGATGCTGATAATGTGGCGACCTCATTTCCGGGTTTCGTTTCTCTGGCAGTGTTGGCAGGAATGGGAATCAGTGCTTCATGAGTCCGAATATTCCTGTTATTGCGATTGATGGTCCTTCAGCATCAGGGAAGGGAACCGTTGCATCTAGAGTGGCACTAACGCTAGGTTTTCATTATCTGGATAGCGGGGCGTTGTATCGTTTAACAGCGCTTGCATCAAGACAAAAGGGTATTCCTGTGTTGGAACAGGCTCAGCAGTATGAGCAGGACATCGCTGAATGCGCCGCCAAATTAGATGTTCGATTTGAGGGGGAATTGATATTCCTGCAAGAAGAGGATGTCAGTCTTGCCATTAGAGACGAACAAACCAGTCGCGAAGCATCACGGGTCGCGGCGCTGGGAGCGGTTCGTGCCGCGCTATTGCAGCGCCAAAGGGAGTTTTTACAAGCCCCTGGCTTAGTTACCGATGGGCGAGATATGGCCACAGTTGTATTTCCCGATGCCAATCTCAAGGTTTTTTTAACAGCCAGTGCTGAAGAACGGGCGCTACGTCGTTATAAGCAGTTGATCGGGAAAGGATTCACTGCTAATATGGTCGACTTGCTCAAAGATATTTGTGAGCGAGATGAGCGTGATGCTTCTCGAGAGCACGCTCCTTTGGTGCAGGACTCCCGCGCCGGCCTTCTAGATACCACCTATCTATCTGCCGATGCGGCCGTAGCTGAAGTGTTACGAAGATATCAAATCGTATCCAGCCACGACTGCGTGTGATGAACTTAACCTCGCCGTAAGGCGAAAAGAGCCGTAAGGTTTTTGATACCCCATGAATGCTATCCAAAAAGAAATACCGTCCTCGTTTGAATCCTTTGCCAGCCTCTTTGAAGAGAGCCTGTCACATCAAGAGATGCGATCCGGCGAAGTCATTACCGCTGAAGTTGTCAGTATTGAAGGTAATGTTGTAGTTGTGAATGCGGGCCTCAAGTCTGAGAGCCTGATCCCAATTGAAGAATTCCGTAACGATCGTGGCGAGCTTGAAGTCAGCGTAGGTGACTTCGTCAAAGTGGCGATTGATGCTGTTGAAGATGGTTATGGTTCTACCAAGCTATCTCGTGAAAAGGCCAAGCGTCTCGCAGCCTGGCTAGACTTGGATGAAGCTCTGGAAAAAAATGAGTTGGTCTCTGGTGTGGTGAGCGGCAAAGTAAAGGGCGGTCTAACTGTAATGGTTAACGGTATCCGTGCTTTCTTGCCAGGTTCCTTGGTGGATATCCGCCCAGTTAAAGATACCACTCCTTACGAAGGTAAGGAGATGGAGTTCCGTGTTGTGAAACTCGATCGCAAGCGCAATAACGTTGTGGTCTCACGCCGCGCCGTTCTTGAGGCTTCGGCTGGTGCTGAGCGCGCAAATCTTCTAGAAACCTTGCGCGAAGGTTCTATTGTTCGCGGTATCGTTAAGAACATCACGGACTACGGCGCATTTGTTGACTTGGGTGGTATTGACGGCTTGCTACACATCACTGATTTGGCATGGCGTCGTGTTAAGCATCCTTCAGAAGTTTTGAATGTTGGTGATGAAGTTGAAGCCAAAGTGCTGAAATTCGATCAAGACAAGAATCGTGTTTCCTTGGGCCTGAAACAGTTGGGTGAGGATCCTTGGGTGGGTCTCTCACGTCGTTACCCCGAGCGTACTCGTTTGTTCGGCAAAGTCACCAATCTCACCGACTACGGTGGGTTTGTTGAAATCGAGCAGGGTATTGAAGGTTTGGTTCACGTTTCAGAAATGGATTGGACTAACAAAAACGTGCATCCTTCTAAAGTCGTTCAATTAGGCGATGAAGTCGAAGTGATGATCCTGGAGATTGATGAAGAACGTCGTCGTATCTCCCTAGGCATGAAGCAGTGCCGCCCTAATCCATGGGAAGATTTTTCTACTGGTTTTAACAAAGGCGATAAAGTTTCTGGTCAGATCAAATCCATCACTGATTTTGGTGTTTTCCTAGGCTTGCCTGGCGGTATTGATGGTTTGGTTCACTTGTCCGATTTGTCTTGGAATCAAACCGGTGAGGAAGCAGTCCACAACTTCAAGAAAGGGGATGAAGTCGAAGCCGTTGTCCTTTCTATTGATGTTGAACGCGAACGTATTTCTTTGGGTATCAAGCAGCTTTCAGGGGATCCTTTTACTAACTTTGTAGCTACGAATGACAAAGGTAGTCACGTGAAGGGCACTGTGGGCGCCATTGATCCCAAAGGTGCAGTAGTGATGCTTGAAGATGGCGTTGAAGCTTACTTACGCGCTTCTGAAGTTTCGCGTGATCGTGTTGAAGATATCAGCAAGCATTTGTCTGAAGGTGATGTGATTGAAGCGGTTGTATTGAACGTAGACCGCAAAAATCGCACTATCAATTTGTCCATCAAAGCGAAGGACATGGTGGAAGAGAGCAATGCTGTGCAACGTACACAAGCTGAAGCGCCGACCAATGCCGGCACCACAAGTTTGGGCGCGCTGCTCAAAGCAAAGCTTGGAAATTCACCTGGCGATCAGTGAGTTCACCTGCTATGACAAAGTCTGAACTGATTGCTTTGTTGACTTCGCGCTATCCGCAGCTTGTTTCAAAAGATACCGAGCTTGCAGTTAAGACGATACTCGATGCGATGACCCAAAATTTGGTAGATGGGGAACGCATCGAGATTCGCGGCTTTGGTAGTTTTGGGCTTAACCATCGTCCGCCGCGTCTGGGGCGTAATCCGAAGACGGGCGAGAAGGTACAAGTGGCGGAGAAGTATGTTCCCCACTTCAAAGCCGGCAAAGAATTGCGCGACCGCGTGGATAACAAGTAAACAACAACGGACCTCCCTCTCATGGCCTACCTGATCTGGGTCGTCCGCATACTCCTCTTTGTTCTGCTGTTTGGCTTGGCCGCTCGTAATACCGATGTTGTGCATGTGCGCGGTTATCTGGGTTATGAATGGCAAGCCCCTTTGGCGCTGGCTTTGTTTTCAGCCACATTGCTCGGTGTGGTGTTGGGGGTGATGGGAGCGGTGCGAACCATGCTTTATTTGCGCAAGATATCTACGGATAGCAATAAAGGTATCCCAGCAATCAATCTAGACCCGATAACAGATTCGGAAGTATTTCCGGTTGAGACCTCAAAGCGTGCCCCCATCTCTTATCGCAAAGCGGGTGAAAGCCTCGCAGGTGATGAAGGCGCCTGAAGCGTGGAGTTTCAATTTTATTGGCTTCTTTTGCTTCCCCTGTTTTTTGGCTTGGGGTGGCTTGCCGCGCGCATGGATCTGCGTCAGTTGCTGTCTGAGTCAAGGGCTCTTCCCAGCGCCTATTTTAAAGGGCTCAATTTCCTGATCAATGAACAACCTGATCAAGCGATTGAGGCCTTGTCTGAAGTTGCACAAAGCCATCAGCAAACAACGGAATTGCATTTCACCTTGGGTAGCTTATTTCGCAGAAGGGGCGAATTAGACCGCGCTACACGCACGCATCAGATGTTGTTGGATAGAAGTGATTTACCCAATGATCAACGTGTTGCTGCGCTCCATGAATTGGCCCAAGACTATCTGAAGGCGGGCGTATTGGATCGAGCAGAGAGTTTATTCCTTGAACTTAAAGGAACAGATTTTGAAACCTCCGCAAGCCACTTTCTTCGGGAAATCTATGTTTCTGAAAAGGAGTGGGGTAAAGCCATTGAAGTGGCAAAGAAACAAACGGGTTTGAATGCCTCAAAGCTTCTCAATCGTGATATTTCTCATTACTTGTGTGAGTTGGCCGCTTTAGATTATTCGCACGGTAAGGCAATGCAAGCAGACCAATACATTGACCAAGCTTTGGAGATGAATCCGCGCTGTGTTCGAGCAAGTATTTTGCGAGGAGAGAGCCATTTTAAAGAAGGTCGCGTCAAAGATGCTCTGAAAGAATGGCTTCAAATAGAAAAGCAGAATCCAGATTATCTGTTTCTTATTACGCCCTCCGTGTTCTCAGCTTATAAAGAATTGGGTCAGCCTGATATTGGCCTTAAGCTTCTTCAAGACTGGCTAATCCAGTATCCGAGCCTAGAATTGCTCTCTCAGGTTTACCAGGCAACAATAGAACACCAAGGGCCCGACGCTGCTTTAGCCTTAGCCAAACACGAGTTTTATAACAGTCCTACACTGCCTGCACTGAGCAAATACCTTGAGGCGCAGATCAATGTATTGGGATCAGTCCATCACCTTGCAACTCACGACAGTGGACCGCTGGTTCACAATACAGATCGCTCTGATCTTGAATTGACTCAAAAACTTGTTCATGCCCAAGTGCAAAAACAAGCGTTGTTTATATGTCACCATTGTGGCTTTAAGGCACGTCAATTTCATTGGAACTGTCCTGCGTGTGGGCATTGGGAGTCTTATTCCCCGCGCCGTGACACTGACTCAGAAGATATGGCATCTTCACTCGTGCGGATGTGATGATGTCTGAATTCATTTCTCCCGTCATTGTTGCCCTTGATGCTTCAACTGCGTCTGAAGCGTATGTATTTGCTGATCGTCTTTCCCCCAGCTTGTGTCGGTTAAAAGTAGGTAAGGAACTTTTTACTGCAGCGGGGCCAATGGTTGTAGAAGGATTGCAACAGCGGGGCTTTGACGTTTTTCTGGATTTAAAATTTCATGACATCCCAAATACTGTGGGTGCCGCTTGCAGGGTTGCTGCAGCCTTGGGAGTATGGATGGTAGATGTGCATTGTTCAGGTGGGCCTGCGATGCTTGATGCAGCAAGAAATGCAATGGATACGGTTTCTAGGCCGCCATTGTTGGTGGGCATTACTCTTCTCACAAGCTTGCAGTCTGGTGATCTTCAGCAGATTGGCATAGAAGGGCCCATCAACGATGCGGTTCTTAGACTGGCCCTTCTCGCTCATCAACATGGCTTAGATGGAGTGGTGTGTTCTGCTGCTGAAGCTTTACTCTTGCGTTCGGCGCTACCGCATAGTTTTCAATTAGTGACACCCGGAATCCGTCCCGCAGGGGCGGCGCCAGATGATCAGGCTCGTGTGGTGACACCTGCGCAAGCAATGCGCCTTGGTTCAAATTATCTTGTTATTGGTCGCCCTATTACTCAATCAATTGATCCCGTTTTAACTCTTCAACATATTCTCGATTCTTTACACTCATGAAAATTTCCATTATCGGAACAGGTTATGTAGGCTTAGTCAGCGGTGCATGTCTCGCAGAGGTAGGCAACGATGTGTTGTGCCTGGATCTGAACCCAGAAAAAATTCGCATTCTAAAATCAGGCGGTATTCCTATTCATGAACCTGGCTTAGAAGAAATGGTTCAACGGAATGTGGCCGCTGGCCGCTTGCATTTCACTACCGATGTGGCTGAGAGTGTAGCTTGGGGTAAGGTTCAATTCATTGCAGTGGGTACCCCACCCGATGAAGATGGCTCGGCAGATTTGCAGCATGTCGTGTCGGCAGCTCGTGCCATTGGTCAATTCATGACGAAATCAAAAGTGGTAGTGGATAAATCTACCGTACCTGTTGGCACAGCGGATAAAGTCCGAGCCGCGATTTCAGATGAGTTAGCTAAACGCGGAAGCGATGTGACTTTCTCAGTTGTTTCTAACCCTGAGTTCTTGAAAGAAGGTGCTGCGGTAGAGGATTTCATGCGTCCTGATCGCATTGTGATTGGAGCAGATGATCCTGACGCAATTCAGGTGATGCGAACGCTGTACGCCCCCTTTCAGCGTAATCATGAACGCTTGATCGTGATGGATGTGAAGTCCGCTGAGCTCACTAAGTACGCAGCGAATGCGATGCTTGCCACCCGAATTTCTTTCATGAATGAATTAGCGCTGCTTGCAGAACGATTGGGCGCTGATATTGAGCATGTTCGACAAGGTATAGGATCTGATCCCCGTATCGGATATCAATTTTTATACCCTGGCTGTGGTTACGGTGGATCTTGTTTTCCTAAGGATGTGAAAGCAGTGATTCGTACCGCCTCGGAACATGGTATGGATCTTAAGATACTCAATGCAGTGGAATCAGTGAATGATAGGCAGAAATCCGTATTGCTTGACAAGATTGTGTTGCATTTCGGAGAAAACCTTCAGGGCCGTAAATTTGCCGTGTGGGGGCTTGCATTTAAACCCAATACAGATGATATGCGTGAAGCGCCTGCGAGGGTGCTGATTGAGGGCCTCAGGGCAAGAGGGGCAGATGTGGTGGCCTATGATCCCGTTGCAATGGAAGAAGCGCGCCGCATCTATCCTGGCCAAAATGAGTTGACACTGGTGAGTGCACCGATGGAGGCTACTGAGGACGCAGATGCCTTAGTCATCGTGACTGAGTGGAAGGCCTTCCGTAGCCCCGATTTTGAAGCACTCAAATCAAGACTAAAAGGTGCTGTCTTGTTTGATGGACGAAATCTGTATGAGCCTCAAGTTGTGCGTGATGCGGGGCTGACTTATTACGGCATCGGTCGCCTTTAATTGTTGAAATAATCCTATGTCACTTTCCCCACGTCCACCGGTGTCTCCTCTTTCTCCTAAGTTGGCATCGTCAATCATCGCTCAGTTTGGCGCTGCACGCGTTTTGGTGGCTGGAGATGTGATGTTAGACCGATATTGGTTTGGGGAGGTCAGTCGTATTTCACCTGAGGCCCCCGTTCCCGTCGTTCAAGTAAAAAATACAGAGGAGCGACCTGGTGGGGCGGCGAACGTTGCACGCGGAGTGGCTGCGCTTGGCGCGTGGAGTCATCTTGTTTCTGTGGTGGGTGACGATGAGCCAGGTCGTAAGCTGGCCGAAATACTCAAACTGGAGCACGTCGAAGCGGATCTCCATCTTGATCCTGAATTTTCAACTACGGTGAAACTCCGGGTGATTGGACGCCAGCAACAGTTGCTGAGAATTGACTTTGAAAGTAAGCCAACCCATGAAGTGCTAGCGAACAAACTCGAGGCCTTTCAAAGATTGTTGCCTGACATTGATATCGTGATTCTTTCGGATTATGGCAAAGGTGGACTAACACATATTCGTCAGATGATTGATACGGCACGCGCAGCCGGTAAGCCTATTTTGGCTGATCCTAAGGGCGACGATTACGAACGCTATAGAGGAGTGACATTGCTGACTCCCAACCTGAGCGAGTTTCGACAGGTAGTGGGGGCTTGGAAGGATGAAGAAGAAATGACATGCAAAGCGCAAGCCTTACGTATTTCACTTGATCTAGATGCCCTTCTTGTTACGCGCAGCGAAGAGGGGATGTCTTTGTATCGTGAAGAGGAAGTCGTGCATGAACCGGCTAAGGCGCAGGAAGTATTTGATGTGAGTGGGGCAGGGGATACCGTGATTGCCACCTTGGCGGTGATGATTGCAACAGGAGCTGGGCTTCCTTTGGCGATGCGCGTTGCAAATCTGGCGGCAGGTGTGGTCGTTGGTAAACTAGGGACTGCCACTGTGACCGCTGCTGAGTTAGCTCGGGAACTTGAACACTTCGACTTATCCTAAAGGATCTCATGTACACCATTGTTACTGGAGCGGCTGGATTTATTGGCTCCAACATGATTAAAGCACTGAATGCCCGCGGCGTGGATCGTATTATTGCCGTAGATAATCTTTCACGCGGGGACAAGTTTCGCAATCTGGTGGATTGCCAGATTGCAGACTACATGGATAAACAAGAATTTTTGCGCTTGATTGAACAAGACGCTTTTGAAGGCGAGATTGATTTTATCAACCATCAAGGGGCGTGCTCCGACACCATGGAGCATGATGGTCGTTACATGATGGCGAATAATTATCGCTACACCGTTTCTCTGTTCCGATTTTGCCAAACACATGACATTCCACTGATTTATGCTTCTTCAGCAGCGGTCTATGGGGGGAGTGATACATTCCGCGAGGATCCTGCTTGTGAGTCTCCATTGAATGTATACGGCTATTCCAAGTTACTCTTCGATCAATATATTCGGCAGCATTGGGATAACATCGAGTCGCAAGTAGTGGGATTGCGCTACTTCAATGTTTACGGACCGCGCGAACAACATAAAGAACGCATGGCATCCGTGGCTTTTCATCTTGCAAATCAATTTCGCGAGCATGGAAAAGTCAAGTTATTTGCTGGTTGCGATGGGTATGCTGATGGCGAGCAGCGACGCGATTTTATTTCTGTTGAAGATGTCGTAAAAGTGAACTTGTTTTTTATGGAGCATCCTGATCGTTCGGGTATTTTCAATTGTGGAACAGGGCGTAGCCAAAGTTTTAATGATGTTGCAGTTGCAACTTTAAATGCGGTGCAAGGTAAAAACCAAAGTCTTGCTGATTATGTGGCACAAGGAACACTAGAATACATTCCTTTCCCAGTGGCCCTTGAAGGGAAATACCAAAGTTTTACTCAGGCGGATGTGAGTCAGTTGCGTAGTGCAGGTTATCGCGAGGAATTCCTCACTGTCGAACAAGGGGTGTCGCGTTATGTACAAAACGCTTGATCAGTGTATAGGTAATACGCCTTTGGTCAGGCTTCAGCGCCTGCCAGGCCAAACGACTAATCATTTGCTGGCCAAATTAGAGGGTAATAATCCTGCAGGTTCAGTGAAAGACCGCCCAGCGATGTCGATGATTACACGCGCGGAAGCGCGGGGCGATATTAAACCGGGCGATACCCTCATTGAAGCTACAAGTGGAAATACGGGCATTGCTTTAGCGATGGCAGCGAGTATCAAAGGTTACCGCATGATCTTAATCATGCCCGAGCACCTTAGTATTGAGCGCAGGCAAACCATGCGCGCATTCGGCGCTGAATTGCTGCTGACTTCAGAGAGCACTGGAATGGAAGGTGCGCGTGATTTGGCTGAGAAAATGCGGAATGCGGGCGAAGGTCTTATCCTGGATCAATTCGCAAATCCAGATAATCCCCAAGCACACTATGAAACTACCGGTCCAGAGATTTGGAGAGAGACCCAAGGTAAAGTGACACACTTTATCGCTACGATGGGGACGACGGGCACGATCATGGGCGTGTCACGTTATCTGAAAGAGCAAAACCCCCATATCCAAATCATTGGGGTGCATCCTGCTGATGGTTCGCAGGTACCTGGGATTCGGAAATGGCCTGAAGCCTATTTACCTAAAATTTTTGACCGCCAGCGAGTGGATCGGATCATAGAAGTGACCCAAGAAGATGCAGAAGAAACCACGCGCCGTTTGGCAGCAGAGGAAGGTATTTTCGCAGGCGTTTCATCTGGTGGGGGAGCATGGGTCGCCCTGCAGATTTCGCGTGAGCTAGAAAACGCCACCATTGTTCATATCGTATGTGATCGCGGCGATCGTTATCTTTCTACCGGAGTTTTTCCAGCATGATGCCTGTTCTGTCGTTTGATATTGAAACTATTCCTGATTGTGCTGGGTTGATTCAAGTTCTGGGTTTGGCTGCAGATACGCCCCATGAGCACGTGGCTGAGATCGCTTTTCAAAACCGTCGCAAAAACACGGGTTCTGATTTTTTACAGCCCTATCTGCAACGCATTGTGGCTATTTCTTGCGCTTTACGTGATCGAGATGGTCTACGTGTCTGGACCTTGGGCGATGAAACTGAATCTGAAGCACAGCTTATTCACCGTTTTTTTGATGGATTGAATCGCTTCACTCCACAGTTGATTTCATGGAATGGAAGTGGGTTTGATCTTCCTGTATTGGTTCAACGGGGTTTGATTCATGGGGTTGCGGCCCACCGGTTTTGGGATCAGGGTGAAGATGACCGTGATTTCAAATGGAATAACTACCTTAGCCGCTACCATACCCGCCATCTTGATCTGATGGATGTGCTTTCTCTCTATCAAGGCCGTGCGCTCGCGCCATTAGATGACATGGCAAAGTTGTGCGGCTTTCCTGGTAAGTTAGGTATGGATGGTTCACAAGTATGGCCTGCATTTAGGCAAGGAAAATTGAAGGAAATTCGCGATTATTGCGAAACTGATGCGGCCAATACCTATCTGCTTTTTTTGAGATATCAGCTCATGCGTGGCGCAATGACCCAAAAGGCATATGAAGAAGAAATGGCTTTGGTTAAAGAAACCTTGGGGGCAAGCGATGAGACACATTGGAAAGAGTTTATGGCGGCTTGGAAAAGCGACTGAAACTTGAAGCTTAATCCCTTAGGTAATATTGCCTTAATGTACTAAACAATTTATTGTGCCTTGCAGCAAAATCTTTGCAGAAGTATGATGGAAGTGTCGATATTAAAACTCAATGTCTAGGAAGAATAAGATGAAAAAACCTGTTCGCGTGGCCGTGACTGGCTCTGGTGGTGCTATTGGTTATAGCCTGTTATTTAGAATTGCCAGTGGTGAAATGTTGGGCCCCGATCAGCCTGTTATTCTTCAATTGTTTGATATCACCGCTTCCTTAAAGGTGGTGAATGGCGTAGTCATGGAATTAGATGATTGCGCATTCCCCTTGTTGCAATCTGTGGTCGTCACCGATGATGTGCGCGTCGCGTTTAAAGATGCTGACGTAGCTTTGTTGGTTGGCAGCCGCCCTCGCACCGCTGGCATGGAGCGTAAAGATTTGCTCGAGATGAATGGCGCGATTTTTACTGATCAAGGCCGTGCTTTGTCCGAAGTGGCTTCGCGCGATGTAAAAGTGTTGGTCGTGGGCAATCCGGCCAATACGAATTCACTCATCGCAATGAAAAATGCGAAGGATTTAAAGCCAGAGCAATTCACCGCCATGATGCGATTGGATCACAATCGTGCCTTGTCGCAGATTGCAGCCAAGGTATCCAAGCCTGTGAGCAGCGTAAAGAAGATGACCATCTGGGGTAATCACTCTGCTACCCAGTATCCCGATTTATTCCATGCCGAAGTGGAAGGCCACAGTGTTTCCAAAATGATCAATGATCAGGCGTGGTTAGAAGGCCACTTCATTCCTACCGTGCAGAAGCGTGGTGCTGCCATTATTGAAGCCCGAGGTTCTTCAAGTGCTGCCAGTGCTGCCAACGCAGCGATCGCCCATATTCGCGATTGGACATTGGGCACCCCAGAAGGGGATTGGGTCACTATGGGTATTCCTTCCGATGGTAGCTACGGCATTCCTGAGGGCGTGATCTTTGGTTATCCAGTGACCTGTAAAGAGGGTAAGTACTCCATCGTTCAGGGTTTAGATCTAAGCGAATTTAGCCGTTCACGGATTGAAAAGACCCATACAGAATTGTTGGAAGAACGTGCTGCGGTAGGTCATTTATTGGGCTAAATTTAGGTTCATTGAGTTGGGAAACGTTTTTCTGACTCGATGCAGTAAAAAGTCTCGCAAGATCACTTTTGCTGGTGTACGATTTCTGACCTTATCTACGGGTAGTCAAGATTGATTGGCACTTGAGAGAGTTAATATGCAAAGAACAATGCTTCAGGCTAAATTGCACCGGGTCACGACAACGCAGTCGGAACTGCACTATGAAGGCTCGTGCGCGATCGACCAAAATCTATTAGACGCTGCTGATATTCGTGAATATCAAGCCATTGATATTTACAACGTGAATAATGGTGCGCGGTTCTCTACTTATGCAATCAGCGCAGAGCGGGGAAGCGGCACGATATCAGTCAATGGTGCGGCGGCTCGCAATGCAGCAGCGGGTGATTTATTGATTATTGCAGCCTATGCGGTTTACAGTGAAGCTGAGCTCGTCCATTACGCTCCTCGCTTGATTTATGTCGATGCTGAGAATCGCATCTTAGATCAGCGTAGTAAAATTCCTGTTCAAATGTTAAACACAGTGAGTGCTGAGATTCGCCCCTTTAACGCGAAGCGATAAATTCCCTGATCTGGGTCGATAAGATTCGGGTATTGCGTTGAGGATGGTTGAGTGGAATTCCAAATAAAAAAACGGCCCCTTTTGAGGGCCGTTTTTTTATTTCCGCTCTGTTTAGCGTTTAGGCAACGCTGTCAGCCACCTCTTGATACTCGGCGATTTGGTCGAAATTCATATAGCGATAAATCTGGCTTCCATCGGCATTAATCACGCCCATATCAGCATGGTACTCAGCTACCGTTGGGATGCGACCTAGTCGCGCTGCAATCGCTGCTAACTCGGCAGAAGCAAGATACACATTAGAACCTTTGCCCAAACGATTGGGGAAGTTTCTTGTGGATGTGGACACCACTGTGGCGCCCTCTTTAACCTGTGCTTGATTGCCCATGCATAATGAACAGCCTGGCATTTCCATTCTTGCGCCCGCTGTTCCAAAAGTGCCGTAATGGCCTTCTTTGGATAGCTCATCCTTATCCATCTTAGTAGGAGGGGCAACCCACAAACGCGTGGGGATATCGCGCTTGCCTTCAAGTAGCTTCGAAGCAGCACGGAAATGACCAATATTGGTCATACAAGATCCAATGAACACTTCGTCAATCGCTGTTCCCTGTACCTCGGAGAGTACTTTGGCGTCATCGGGATCGTTGGGGCAACACAAGATGGGTTCGGTAATTTCATTGAGATCGATTTCAATGATCTCCGCATACTCAGCGTCTTGGTCTGCTTCTAGTAGTTGCGGGTTAGCCAACCAGGCTTCCATACCGTGAATTCGACGCTCAAGGCTGCGACGATCTTCATAGCCATTCGCAATCATCCATTTGAGTAAGGTGATATTGGATTGGAGATACTCAATGATAGGTTCTTTATTGAGGCGAACTGAACACCCTGCCGCAGAGCGTTCTGCTGAAGCATCGGACAATTCAAAAGCTTGCTCTACTTTTAGATCGGGTAGGCCTTCAATTTCTAAAATACGACCTGAGAATGCATTGATCTTGCCTTGCTTGGCAACAGTCAACAGCCCCTTTTTAATCGCGTAAAGAGGGATGGCGTGCACGAGATCACGCAGGGTGATCCCTGTTTGCATTTTGCCTTTAAAACGCACCAGAATTGATTCGGGCATGTCCAGGGGCATCACACCCGTAGCTGCTGCAAAAGCTACTAGACCCGAGCCAGCAGGGAAGCTGATGCCAATGGGGAAGCGGGTATGACTATCGCCCCCTGTGCCGACGGTATCGGGGAGTAACATGCGATTGAGCCAAGAGTGAATGACCCCGTCACCGGGGCGTAAAGCAATGCCACCTCGGTTGGAGATGAATGCGGGCAGATCGCGGTGGGTTTTGACATCAACGGGTTTGGGGTAAGCGGCGGTGTGACAGAAGGACTGCATCACCAGATCGGCTGAAAAGCCCAGACAAGCCAAGTCTTTCAATTCATCACGCGTCATGGGCCCTGTCGTATCTTGTGAGCCCACAGAGGTCATGCGGGGCTCACAGTAAGTGCCGGGGCGTATACCTTTGCCTTCTGGCATTCCACATGCACGGCCCACCATTTTCTGAGCCAATGTAAAGCCTTTGCCGCTATCCACGGGTGCGGTTGGCAGGCGGAATAAAGTGCTGGCAGGTTGACCTAAGAAGTCCAATGCTTTGGCGGTCAGACTTCGGCCAATGATCAGATTGATACGGCCTCCCGCGCGAACTTCATCAAACAGCACATCAGAACGAACCTTGAATTGCGCAACTACCTTACCTGCTTTCTCAATCTTGCCTTCATAGGGATACACATCCACCACATCCCCCATGTTGAGTGCAGAGACATCTACTTCAATGGGCAGGGCGCCGGAATCTTCTTGGGTATTGAAGAAAATAGGAGCAATCTTGCCGCCCAAACACACTCCACCAAAACGTTTGTTAGGAACAAAGGGAATGTCTTCGCCGGTATACCAAACCACAGAATTCGTTGCAGATTTGCGAGATGAACCTGTTCCAACCACATCCCCCACATAGGCAACCAAGTGGCCCTTGGCTTTGAGATCGGCGATCAATTTGAGAGGGCCGATTTTTCCGGCTTCGTCAGGAACGATCCCTTCACGAGCGTTTTTGAGCATGGCCAAAGCATGCAATGGAATATCCGGGCGGCTCCAAGCATCAGGGGCAGGAGAGAGATCATCTGTATTGGTCTCACCACCAACCTTAAACACGGTGATAGTGATTTTTTGCGCTACTTCAGGGCGACTGGTAAACCATTCTGCAGCGGCCCATGAAGCGATCACGCCCCGTGCATGGGCGTTTCCGGCCTTGGCAAGCTCAGCCACATCATGAAAGAAATCGAACATCAGCAGTGTTTTTTTCAAGCCTTCCGCAGCAATTGATGCGGTGACTTCAACATTGAGTAGATCAATGAGGGGCTTCACGTTATAGCCGCCCACCATGGTGCCCAGTAATTCAGTGGCTTTTTCGCGTGAAATTAGAGTCACAGCAAAATCGCCATGCGCGACGGCTGAAAGGAAAGAGGCTTTGACCTTTGCGGCATCATCCACACCGGGAGGAACACGATGTGTCAAAAGATCAAGTAAATAAGCATCTTCGCCCGTGGGAGGAGATTTGATCAATTCGATCAATTCAGCAGTTTGTTCAGCGGTAAGAGGCAGCGGGGGGATGCCAAAGCTTGCGCGTTCGGCGACGTGTTGACGATAGGCTTGTAGCATGGGAGTGGTCCTCAAGATCAAATGGCTGAAAGGTCGACGAACTCAATAGTAACGGATCATAGTGATAAATCTAGTTGTTGCAGAGCAGCGTAAAGTCGCGCCTAGGGATTTTGCTTTGTTATCACAAACAAATCCTCCTGACTCGGAACAAAGATCATATGTTTCACGGTCTTGAGTGTCAATCAAACTTATAACTTATATAAGATATAACACGATAGATTTTCGTTTGAAACGCGTGTTACACTGCATTGCAAGATCAACGAAACGATCATGACAATACTTACATCTCCTAGCTTTCGGCCGCTTTACGATCAAATCAAGATTCTGCTTACACAGAGTTTGATTGCGGGAGAGTGGCGCCCGGGAGAGTCCATCCCCAGTGAGATTGAACTGGCTCAGCGCTATAAGGTGAGTCAAGGAACGGTTCGCAAAGCTATTGACGCTTTGGCCGCTGACAATATCGTGGTGCGCCGTCAGGGTAAGGGCACGTTTGTGGCCTCGCATGCACAAGAGCGATCCACAACGCGCTTTCTTCGCATTGCCCCTGATCAAGATACGCATGAATATCCAGTGAGTGAATTGGTAGGGTTTGAGCGTGAGCGCGCGTCGGGTCCTTCTCAACGCCTGCTAGACCTCAGAGGCGGGGCCTCGGTCTATGTGATCCATCGCCTGCTCAAGTTTCATCACACCCCCGCTGTGCTGGATGAGATCCATTTACCTAGCGCTCTTTTTAAGGGATTAGATGAAGCGCTCCTGAGAAAGCACAAAGGATCGATGTACGGATTTCTGGAATCGCATTTCGGCATCACCATGATACGTGCAGAAGAACGGATCAAAGCGGTCTTGGCGGATCATCACTCTGCCCAACTTCTTAAGGTACCTGAGGGAACCCCTTTGCTGTGTGTGGATCGAATTGCCTTCACCTATGGAGATCGCCCTGTGGAATGGCGGCGAGGCTTGTGCGTCACAAATTCATATTCTTATGTTAATGAAGTAAGCTAATTCAAATAATTTAATATCCAATAGTTTAAGAGAGCTCTTATGGCCTATCCCTCAGTTGCAACAAAGAAGCGCCCTAAACACCTTGAGTTGTGGAAAATTAGGCTTCCGATCCCGGGAGTGGTGTCAATACTTCACAGGATCACGGGATTTGGGATGTTTTTGGTCCTTATTCCTGTTCTTCTTGCCATTTTGGATCGCTCATTAGCTTCGCAAGAAAGTTTTGAGGACCTGCGTTTTCAATTGTCAGGGCCATTGCCCAAGCTGATTGTTTTGGCATTTAGCTGGGCTTTTCTGCATCACTTCTTTGCTGGCATTCGATACTTACTCCTGGATTTGCACTACGGTATTGATCTTCCTAGTACGCGTTTCTGGAGCAAAGCTGTCTTGGTGGCAGGTGGAATGGCAACTCTTCTTGTGGCGGTGGCGATATGGTGAAAAGAATTGTAGTGGGGGCTCATTACGGCCTTCGTGATTGGTTAATGCAGCGGGTCACTGCGGTGATCATGGTGCTAGCAACCTTGGTGTTTGCGGCCTTTTTTGTAACGCACTTGTCGATGGAATTTGAAGATTGGCAAGGCTTTCTCTCGTTCCAGGCCATACGAGTCTTAACGCTTTTATTCTTCTTAAGTTTGTTCCTGCATGCCTGGGTGGGCATCAGGGATATCTTGATGGATTACGTTCAGCCCGTCGGCATTCGGCTTACGCTTCAGATCGCAACCATCATTGCGCTGGTTTCGTATGCCTTATGGACGGTCTCTATTCTCTGGAGAGTATAAAAAATGGCACTAGTTCACAGGCAGTTTGATGCAGTTATCGTGGGTGGTGGTGGCTCTGGTTTGCGATGCTCTTTGCAGCTTGCTGAAGCAGGTTTGAAAGTAGCAGTGTTTTCTAAGGTGTTTCCTACCCGTTCCCACACCGTAGCAGCGCAAGGTGGTATCGGTGCATCCTTGGGTAACATGTCAGAAGATCATTGGCTCTGGCATATGTACGACACCATTAAGGGTTCGGATTATCTTGGCGATCAAGATGCCATTGAGTTCATGTGCCGTGAGGCATCGCAGTGTGTGTATGAGCTTGAGCATTTTGGTATGCCGTTTGACCGTAATCCTGATGGCACAATTTATCAGCGTCCTTTCGGCGGTCACTCACAAAACTTTGGTGAGAAGCCCGTGCATCGCAGCTGCGCTGCGGCTGATCGAACAGGGCATGCGATGTTGCATACCCTGTATCAACGCAATGTGCGCGCCAACTGTCAGTTCTTTGTGGAATGGATGGCCTTAGATCTGATTCGCGACAAAGAAGGCAATGTGCTGGGAATTGTTGCGTTAGAAATGGAAACCGGTGAACCCATGATTTTCCAAGCCAAAGCAACTGTGTTGGCTACGGGTGGAGCAGGTCGTATTTTCCAATCGAGTACGAATGCATTCATTAATACCGGTGATGGATTGGGCATGGCTGCGCGCGCAGGTATTCCTTTGGAAGACATGGAGTTTTGGCAATTCCATCCTACCGGTGTGGCTGGTGCTGGTGTGCTGATTACAGAGGGTGTGCGTGGTGAAGGCGGTTACCTTGTCAATTCAGAAGGTGAGCGTTTTATGGAGCGCTATGCGCCCACCATGAAAGATCTTGCAAGCCGCGATGTGGTTTCACGATCTATGGACCAGGAAATTAAAGAAGGTCGCGGTGTAGGCCCTGAAAAAGATCATGTGCTGTTGAAGTTGGATCACTTAGGCGCTGAGACCATCATGAAACGCTTGCCAGGTATTCATGAAATTGCGATGAAGTTTGCGAATGTGGATCCCATTAAAGATCCCATCCCTGTCGTTCCTACTTGCCATTACATGATGGGAGGTATTCCTACCAATGTGCATGGTCAGGTGGTGGTTCCTAAGGGTGATCAGCATAACGCCATTGTGAATGGTCTGTATGCCGTAGGAGAGTGCGCTTGCGTATCGGTTCATGGTGCAAACCGCTTGGGTACCAATTCCTTGCTCGACCTTGTGGTATTTGGTCGCGCTGCTGGTAACCATGTGACCAAGTTTATTCAAGCAGATCGTTCCCAGCCCGATTTGCCTGCAGATGCTGCTGATTTGTCGCTTTCTCGTTTGGCTCGAATTGACAGTACTAAAGGTGGGGAGAATGTTGCTGATGTGGGCTTAGATATGCGTAAGACGGTTCAAACGCATAGCGGAGTATTTCGCACCGGTAAGTTGCTCTCTGAGGGCGTAGATAGGATCAAAGACATTGCAAACCGTGCCCGTAACACCGCAATCAAAGATCATAGTAAAACTTTTAATACGGCGCGTATTGAGGCCTTGGAGCTTGAAAACTTGGCCTTGATTGCTGAAGCGACTTTGGTTTCGGGTAACGCCCGAAAAGAGAGCCGGGGAGCCCATGCACGCGAAGACTTTCAAGATCGCGATGATAAAAACTGGTTAAAGCATAGTTTGTGGCATATGGAAGGAAGCCAAATGACATACAAGCCAGTGAACCTTAAACCTATCACTGTTGAAGCCTTTGAACCTAAGGTTCGCGTGTACTAATACCGCGCCTAATCCAATCGGAGTGCATCATGAAATTTAATATTTATCGTTATAACCCAGAGACCGATGCCAAGCCCTACATGCAATCTTATGATGTCGAGCTGAAGTCTACCGACCGCATGTTGCTGGATGCCATCCTTAGGATTAAAGAAATGGATGACACCTTGAGTCTTCGCAAGTCCTGTCGTGAAGGGGTGTGTGGATCGGATGGGATGAATATCAATGGCAAGAATGGTCTTGCTTGCATTACGCCCATTTCAAGTTTGAAAGAGCCTGTTGAGTTACGTCCTCTCCCCGGCTTGCCTGTGATCCGCGATTTAATCGTCGATATGAGCCAGTTCTTTAAGCAATACCATTCGGTCACGCCCTACTTGGTAAACGACTCCGTTGCACCTGAAAAAGAGCGCTTGCAATCTCCTGAAGACCGCGAAGAATTGAATGGCTTGTATGAGTGCATCTTGTGCGCTTGCTGTAGCACCTCTTGCCCCTCCTTTTGGTGGAACCCCGATAAATTTGTGGGCCCTGCTGGTCTTTTGCAAGCCTATCGCTTTTTGGCCGATACGCGTGATCAAGCCACCAATGAACGCCTGGATAATCTCGAAGATCCCTATCGTTTGTTCCGCTGCCACACGATTATGAATTGCGTGGATGTATGCCCGAAAGGGCTCAATCCTTCCCTAGCAATCGGCAAGATCAAAGAGATGTTGGTTAAGCGTGCTGTTTAACCGTCATGCTTTTGTCGCTTATATCATGGATGCTATGGAAGAAGTCTCTGTGTGAATAAAAGTGAACTAGAGAAAGCGCGAGAGCGCTCCCGTTGGCGCAGTCGACGTGGATTGTTGGAATTAGATTTGCTCTTGGAGAAGTTCCTTGCCAAAAGGCTGGAACAGTTGGACGAGGAAGCGCTGCTCAGTTACGACGAGTTGCTGCTGCTTCCCGATAACGAGCTGCTAGATATTGCCATGGGACGCAAACCAGCCCCTGATGATAGAACTGGCGCCATTATTTCGATGATTCTTGCCCTGTAATTTGGTAAGCGTCTCATGACTTTGACAAATTGATTGAATCGGGAGAATGAACATGCAAAGCAAAGGAAGCGCAACGCTCACGTGGGGAGAAGGAAAGAGCATTGATTTG
>CAIPTD010000077.1 GCA_903867885.1 uncultured Ferrovum sp.
GGAATTCGCAGAGCAGCAACACGACCATTGGGCAAATCAGCAGCCGCACGGAAAACTTTAAAATCCACTGTCTTCATCACATCAGTGAGTTCTGTGAATTCAAGCGGAATACGCAGATCCGGCTTATCCGAGCCATAGCGATGCATGGCTTCATGCCATGACATGCGTGGAAAGGGTTCTGGCAGATCAACCTCAATTACTTCTTTAAACAGCACACGCACTAGGCGTTCCATGATTGCAGTGATTTCAAGCTCATCCAAAAATGAGGTTTCAATATCAATCTGGGTGAATTCTGGTTGTCGATCTGCCCGTAAATCTTCATCACGGAAGCATTTGGTAATTTGGTAGTAGCGATCAAAACCCGCCACCATCAGCAATTGCTTGAAGAGCTGCGGGGACTGGGGCAAAGCGAAGAACATGCCGTCATGAACACGGGAAGGCACCAAATAATCACGTGCACCTTCGGGCGTGGATTTAGTCAGCATGGGGGTTTCGATATCAATGAAACCCTCTTCATCAAGGAATTTGCGCACCACCATCGAAGCCTTGTAGCGCAACTTAAAATTCTTCTGCATGGTGGGACGGCGCAAGTCTAAGTAGCGGTAGGTGAGGCGCACCGTTTCAGAAAGATTGTCGTCATCCATTTGGAAGGGTGGCGTCAGTGAAGGATTCAGCACCTCAATTTCATCGGCCAGAACTTCAATTTCACCGCTTCGCAAACCTGAATTGGTGGTGCCCTCTGGGCGAGGACGCACGCGGCCTACGATCTTTAGAACAAACTCACTACGCACGCTTTCGGCAATTGCAAATGCAGTGGCATTATCGGGGTCGCAGACAACTTGAACCAAGCCCTCACGATCACGCAAGTCAATAAAAATCACCCCGCCATGATCACGGCGACGATGCGCCCAGCCTTGAAGGGTAACGGTTTGGCCTAAAAAACGCCGATCTACGGCGCCGCAATATTCGGTACGCATGGAAAAGAACTCAAAACAGGATCAAAGATTAGGGATTGGGCAAAGCAGTGACGGAGGCTTTATCTGTACTGTTAGATGCCGGTTCTAAAGGGGCAACCACACCCATAGAAATAACGTATTTCAGTGCATTATCCACACTCATTTTCAAATGACGCACATCGCTGCGCGGAACGATCAAAAAGAAACCCGAGGTAGGGTTAGGGGTAGTAGGTACATACACACTAATATGGTCTGCGCCCAATTGCTCAGCGACTTCTCCGCCTGCTACGCCGGTCAGGAATGCCACTGTCCAGCAGCCTTTTCTGGGGTATTCAACCAATACCGCTTCTCGGAAAGCTTGGCCCTCGTTGGAGAACAAAGTATCACTAACCTGTTTTACTCCGCTGTAAATCGACTTTACAACAGGGATGTGCACCAAGAGCTGTTCGCCTAAGGCCAGCAATTTACGGCCCACATAATTGGCAACGGCAACCCCTGTAAGCAAAATGACTAGCAAGGTCACAAGCAAACCTACACCCGGCAGAGCAAACCCAATTAAAGCCTCTGGTCTCCATCCAACGGGCATCACCGATAAGGTTTGGTCGGTAGTCACCACAATCAATCGCAGCACCCACAGCGTAATGCCTAGTGGGATCCAGACCAATAATCCTGCGATAAAGTAACGTCTCATTTAGGTGCTTGCCGAACTATTGTTTGAATTTGTGTTTTGTGCGGCAGGGGCTGGGGCGGCCGCTGCACCTGTTGTTGCTAAAGCGCCCGCGGAGCTTTCAGCGCCGGCGCTGGAGCCTTCTTTATTTGAAGCAGGATCACTTTTTTCAGTTGGCGCAGATTTAGGCTCACCTTCCGCTTTGATGGCCGGTTCTGAAGTGGCGCTTTTGCCGCCACGAAAATCTGTGACGTACCAACCCGTGCCTTTGAGTTGAAAACCTGCTGCTGACAATTTTTTTTGCAAGCTAGCTTGATGGCAGGCAGGGCACTCCACGGGCGCAGGATCAGAAATTTTCTGAAGCACTTCTAGTTCGTGGCCACAAGCACCACAACGGTATTCATAAAGAGGCATGGGTAGTATGTAACCTTTGTTAGTCTTTCAAGTATAACGGATAAGGGTTTAGTCAGGTTTGCTTGGCCACACGATAGTCCTTGCGAACTAAACCTATTTATACATAGTCTAGTTGGGGTCACTCTCTGAAAAATCCACCCCATGCCATCACATCATATCGATCAATTTTTATTTAAGTGGGTTAGCCAAAGCGTATCCATCCTTGCTTTGAGCGCCTTTAGTTGGTTTGTAAGCACCACTCCTGCTTTCGCCGCGCTTCCGCCAGGCGTGACGCAAGGGCAAGAAATTCAGGGGGTTCAGGAATATGTGCTCAAGAATGGCCTGAGAGTTTTGCTGGCCCCCGACCCTGGTAAGGCGACCATGACCGTGAATATCACCTACAAGGTGGGATCACGTAATGAAAATTATGGCGAAACCGGCATGGCGCATTTGCTGGAGCACTTGATGTTCAAGGGAACACCTCAGCATCCAAACATCGCTGATGGCTTGACTAGCCATGGTATGCGCCCCAATGGCACCACCTGGTATGACCGCACCAATTATTTCGAGACTTTTTCTGCCTCTAAAGAAAACTTGGACTGGGCCCTGGAAATGGAAGCAGACCGCATGGTCCATTCCTTTATTGCCCGTAAGGATTTGGATAGTGAGATGACTGTGGTGCGCAATGAAATGGAGCGCGGCGAAAACTCACCTGCAGGCATTCTCAGCGAAAAAACCGCTGCGGCGGCTTTCATGTGGCATAACTATGGCAAATCTACCATTGGTGCCCGCAGCGATGTTGAAAATGTCAGTATCGAGCGCCTTCAAGCGTTTTATCGCACGTGGTATCAACCCGACAACGCTGTGCTTGTTGTGGCGGGACGCATTGATCCTGATGCGGTATTAGCGCAGGTCAACACCCTTTTTGGTGCGATTCCTCGCCCAGAGCGCGCCTTACCCAAAACCTATACGATTGAGCCTACTCAGGATGGCGAGCGCTTGGTGGTCTTGCGCCGAAGCGGCGACCAGCAGCACCTTAATGTGATTTACCACACCGTGCCTGCTGCCTCCCCTGATTTCCAGGCATTTGAAGTGTTAGCAGCCATTCTGGGTTCGCCCCCCTTTGGTCGTTTGCACAAAGCGCTGACCGAAAAAGGGCTCGCTATTAGCACTGGGGCGGAAATGTATGCCTTACTAGAACCGGGCATGATGGAGTTTTCAAGTGATTTGAGGCTGGATCAGTCTTTAGACACTGCTGAGAAAACGATGCTGTCTGTGATAGAGGGTTTTGCTTCTCAGCCCGTTACAGATGAAGAAGTGAATCGGGCGCGTACGCGCATGTTGGCTTCATTTGATCAATTATTTGCCGATCCAGAGCACTTTGGCGTGGCTTTATCCGGTGCAATTGCTGCCGGTGATTGGCGGCTTTTTTTCCTGGCGAAAGAAGACTTGAAAAAAGTCACGGCTGCGGATGTTCAGCGGGTTGCGGTTCGCTATCTCAAAGCCAGTAATCGCACGCTAGGGCGCTTTATTCCTGAAGACAAAAGCGATCGAGCCCCCGCCCCCGCATTTGCGAATGCGGCCGATCGCTTAAAAGACTTTCACCCTGAGGCAACCGTGGCACAAGGTGAGGTGTTTGAACCCACTCCCCAAAATATTGAGTCTCGCGTGCAGCGGATTGCCCTTCCCGGCGGGTTGAAGTTGGGCTTATTAAATAAGCGCAATCGTGGCGAAACCGTTTCAGTGAAGCTCTCCTTGCACTGGGGTTCGGAGCAAACGCTCTTTGGTCTTGGGACAGTAGGGCAGTTTGCAGGTACTTTGTTGGATCGCGGCGGCGCAGGTCTTTCTCGACAGCAGATCAGAGAAAAACTGGATCAATTGCACGCCAAAGTAGGATTTGGAGGCGGAGCCACCGGGGTGACGGTGGGCATTGAGACCATCCACGCTCAGTTACCCGCTGTGCTAGCCCTTGTGGCAGACATCCTGCGCAAACCCAGTTATCCAGAATCTGAATTTAAACAAGCCCAAGAAGAGGTATTGGCCGGCATTGAGGAAGGCCGCAAAGAGCCACAATCGATGGCAATGCGCAAAATTGGTTTGCACTTTAATCATTTTCCCAAAGGCGATGTGCGCCATTCAGGAACGATTGAAGACGACCTTGCTGAGGTCAAAGCGGTGACCCGCGATCAGATTATTGCCTTTCATCAGCGCTTTTATAACGCGGCCCATGGCGAGGTGATGGTGATCGGAGATTTTGACCCCATCGAGGTCAGAAAGGTAATTGAAGATCAACTTGGCAATTGGCCCACAAAGGAGCCTTATGCCTTGGTGAAAGATCACTATGACGCCCCAAAGCCTGCCACCTTCCTGCTCCCGGCACCTGACAAAGCCAATGCCTTTTTCTATGCACGCATGGGTTTGCCCTTGCGCGATGACCATCCAGATGTCCCCTTGCTGACCTTGGCTAATTACATTATCGGAGAAGGATTCTTAAACTCACGTTTGGCTATGCGTATTCGCCAGAAAGAAGGCTTAAGCTATGGGGTGGGTTCTTTCCTGCATTGGGATCGCGATGTAAACGCGAGTGAGTTTGGTGCATATGCAATCTATGCACCCCAGAACCGAGCCAAGGTTGAAATCGCGTTTAAAGAAGAAATGGCGCGCGTATTAAAAGAGGGATTCAGTGCCGATGAGGTCAAGGCTGCTAGTGGCGCGTTACTACAAAGTCGGCGCCTGGGTCGGGCACAAGATGCGGGTTTGGCGGGCCTCTTGGCTGATTACATGCGTTTAGGCCGAACCATGGCATTTTCTGCTGCAAGCGATGCGGCTATTGCCTCAGCCACCCCTGAATCCTTATTGGCAGCCCTGCGCCGTCATATCGATCCTGCGAATTTAACGCTCGTTTTCGCGGGAGACTTTACCCAGTAGGCTCATTAAGATCTCGCTATCCAGCGGTTTTTCTATTAAACCTTGCATCCCAGCAGCTCGGAGCGCGGCCGTATTTAAACCGGCACCGTCTGCTGTGACCGCAATGATAGGAAGATCGCGGGTGGGTATACGCTCCCTGATGCGTCGTGTTGCTTCTAGTCCATCCATTCCGGGCATCTGGATATCCATGAGCACCACGTCATAGTTCAAGGCATTGGCGCTTAACTCATTGATTGCCTCTTGACCACTTGTCAGGGCGGTAACACTAGCCCCATCTATTTTCAGCAGTTCAGTGAGCACCATACGGTTTAATTCGTTATCGTCCACAACCAAACAGCGCAGCCCATTTATTCCAGACATGTATCAAAAAGGAATGTCGTCTTCAAAGCTGTCCATTGCAGAGGCAGGCGCATTGCTCGCTGCTCGCCCTCCCCCTGAAGAAGACTGCGGTGGCCGCTGATCAAATTCTTCATCGCCACCCCCTGCACCGCCACTGCGGCCACCTAACATTTGCATGCGATCCCCCACGATTTCAGTGGTATAGCGCTCTTGACCTTCTTTATCAGTCCACTTACGTGTACGCAATGCTCCCTCAACATACACTGCACTGCCTTTTTTAAGATATTGGGCTGCAATCTCGGCGGTTTTACCAAAAAATACGATGCGGTGCCATTCAGTGGCTTCTTTTTTCTCACCTGTTGCTTTGTCACGCCATGAATCTGTTGTGGCAATGCTGAAATTGCTGATGGCAGCGCCATCAGGTGAATAACGTACTTCGGGGTCACGCCCCAGATTTCCTACGAGTATGACCTTATTAACTGATGCCATTTGATGAACTCCTGAACAGTTGTTGCGGGACAATTAAATCGGGTATTGACGACAGATTTGGACGTTGCAGGAACTGTCGGCACAAAAAACATTCTATCTGGCAAGCCTCTGGTTTCGCTTTACGACAAAGCCAATTTATTTATAGTTGTCTAGCTTGACGGGTTCATAGTAGATGCCTGCACCCCAGCAAAGCTGATCACGTATATTAGCAGGTTGCCCGTCACGTTCTAAATTTGGCGTGACAAGTTTTCCTGAAATCCCCCTTTGCTTTGAGTACCCATGGAACTGATTAGAATTCGCGGTGCGCGCACCCACAATCTTAAAAACCTGAATCTTGATCTACCTCGCCATAAGCTTGTGGTGGTGACTGGATTATCTGGATCAGGCAAATCGTCTTTAGCCTTCGATACCCTTTATGCCGAAGGCCAGCGCCGCTATGTTGAATCTTTATCGGCCTACGCACGGCAGTTTTTGCAGTTGATGGAGAAACCAGATGTCGATCTCATCGAGGGTTTGTCACCCGCCATTTCCATTGAGCAAAAAGCCACCAGCCACAATCCCCGATCTACTGTTGGCACCGTTACTGAAATACATGATTACCTGCGTTTACTCTTTGCGCGGGTGGGGGATCCCTTTTGCCCCGATCATGGTATCAAGCTTGAAGCGCAAAGCGTTTCACAGATGGTAGACCATGTTTTGGGATTACCCGAAGAAACACGCCTCATGATCTTGGCTCCACTTGTAATGAACCGTAAGGGCGAGCAAGTAGATATGTTTGATCAACTGCGTGCGCAGGGTTTTGTGCGCTTAAGAGTGAATGGTGAGGTTGCAGAAATCGACTCCCTACCTAAGTTGGAAAAGAACAAAAAACACAGTGTAGATATTGTCATTGACCGGCTTAAGGTTCGCCCCGATGTTAAACAGCGGCTGGCAGAGTCTTTTGAGACCGCATTACGCAACGCCAATGGCCGCGCACTGGCAGTAGAAATGGATAGTGGAAAAGAACATTTATTTTCAGCACGCTTTGCTTGCCCGGAGTGTGGTTACTCGCTCGCGGAACTCGAGCCCCGCTTGTTTTCCTTCAATAACCCCATGGGGGCCTGCAATCAATGTGATGGTTTAGGACAGGTCAGTTATTTTGATCCTCGTCGCGTGATTGCTTTTCCTTCCTTAAGTTTAGCCAGTGGGGCGATCAAGGGTTGGGATAAGCGCAATGCCTTCACTTTTCAGCTGATCACTGATCTTGCCAAGCATTATCGTTTTAGTATCGATACACCCTTTGAAGATTTGGCAGAAGAAACGCAGCACATTATTTTGCAGGGAAGTGGCCGCGAAAAAATTTCTTTTCATTATCCAGGTGAGCGCAATCGCACAGTGACGCGTGAGCATGTATTTGAAGGGGTGATTCCGGGATTGGAGCGCCGCTATCGTGAAACAGATTCTCAGCTTGTTAGAGAAGAGTTAGCCAAACTGCGCAATCACAAATCCTGCCCTGCATGTGAGGGGACCCGTTTAAGACGCGAGGCACGCAATGTAAAAGTAGATGGGCACACTTTGTATGAAATCAGTGCCCTTCCCCTCAAAAACGCCCAATCTCTCTTTGATCAGATGGTGCTGAAAGGGAAAAAACACGCTATTGCTGAAAAGATCATCAAGGAAATTTCAGCGCGCCTGCAATTTTTGAATAATGTGGGCTTGGAATATCTGCAACTTGAACGATCAGCCGACACACTCTCGGGTGGTGAAGCCCAGCGCATTCGTCTTGCTTCTCAGATTGGCTCAGGACTGACTGGCGTGATGTATGTTCTGGATGAGCCTTCTATTGGCTTGCACCAGAGAGACAATAATCGCTTACTGGAGACTTTGGTTAGACTGCGCGATTTAGGTAATTCAGTGATTGTGGTTGAGCATGATGAGGATGCCATTCGTGCTGCCGACTATGTGGTGGATATGGGGCCTGGTGCAGGAGAACATGGTGGACATATCGTAGCATCAGGTACTCCGGAAGAAGTGTGTGCCCACCCTGATTCATTAACAGGACAATATTTATCGGGTCGCCGTCAAATTGACGTTCCCAAAAAGCGACATCCTATTCATCCTGACACTTTGTTGGAAATTCGCGGGGCAAGCGGAAATAACCTCAAGAGCGTGACCTTGCGTTTACCTGTTGGTTTATTTGTCGCCATCACGGGCGTATCGGGATCAGGCAAATCCACCCTGATTAATGACACCCTACACCATGCTGTTGCCCGTCATTTATATGGCAGCGTGGCGGAGCCTTCACCCTATGAAGAACTTCTTGGATTAGAGCATTTTGATAAGGTGATCAATGTGGATCAAAGCCCTATCGGCCGCACGCCTCGTTCTAATCCTGCAACTTATACTGGTCTGTTCACCCCTATTCGGGATTTATTCTCAACCGTTCCAGAGGCACGCGAGCGTGGATATGGCCCTGGTCGATTCTCTTTTAACGTGAAAGGTGGGCGGTGCGAGGCCTGTCAGGGCGATGGCGTCATCAAAGTTGAAATGCACTTCTTACCTGACGTTTATGTGCCCTGCGATGTCTGTCATGGTAAACGCTACAACCGCGAAACCTTAGAGATTCAATATAAGGGTAAGAACATCACCGAAATATTGGCGATGACGGTTGAAAATGCCCGCGAGTTTTTTAGTCCCGTGCCCGTCGTAGCTCGGAAATTGCAAACCTTGTTGGATGTTGGTTTGGGTTACATCACTTTAGGTCAATCTGCGACCACCTTGTCAGGAGGGGAAGCGCAACGTGTAAAACTTTCACTTGAGCTATCAAAACGCGATACGGGGCGTACTTTGTTTATCTTGGATGAACCTACCACTGGTTTGCATTTTCACGATATTGAGTTGTTGCTGACCGTGCTGCATCGCTTGCGCGATCAGGGCAACACAGTGGTGGTGATCGAGCACAATCTGGATGTGGTCAAAACCGCTGATTGGGTGATTGATTTGGGTCCTGAAGGCGGGGCAGGTGGTGGTCAGATTATTGCCGAGGGGACACCCGAAGAGGTGGCAGCAAACTCTGCCAGTCATACTGGGGGATTTTTAGCTCGAATGCTAACGGCACATTCAGGCCTCAATGAGGAGAGACTGTTAAGTAAACCACAGTCTTCAAAACCGAGAGCAACCAAGAAAGCTTAATTGATGAGTTGTGATGGATAAAGCAAAAGCCACCTTGTCGGTGGCTTTTGTTCATGCGTTGCGTCTACAGAGGCGAGTGAATTAAGCTTCTGCTGCGGTCTCAACTGTTTCGAGATCAATTTCCGGGCGGTCCACCAATTCAACCAAGGCCATAGGTGCATTGTCGCCCTGACGGAAACCCCACTTCAAAATGCGCAGGTAGCCACCATTGCGAGCTTGATAACGAGGACCTAATTCATCAAACAATTTAACGACCATATCGCGATCACGCAGACGCGCAAAAGCCAAACGACGATTTGCAAGTGACGGCGTTTTGCTTAAAGTGATCAAGGGTTCTGCGATGCGACGCAATTCCTTTGCTTTAGGCAAAGTGGTTTTGATCGCTTCATGTTTGAACAATGAGTTCGCCATGTTGCGGAACATGGCCAAACGATGGCTGGTTGTCCGGTTTAGTTTTCGATTACTCTGACGGTGACGCATACTATTTTCCTTGTCTCTACTGGGCTA
>CAIPTD010000078.1 GCA_903867885.1 uncultured Ferrovum sp.
AATGCGGACGAGCGTGCAGCGGTAGGTCATGTATTGGAGCGCAGCGCTGCGCTTAAAACGATTTACCAGATGCGTGAAGAGTTAGTAGCCATTTGGACTCGAACGAATATGACCCGTGAGCAGCTCTTGGCGCAATTGCAGGAATGGTGTCATCGCGCTGATCAGAGTGATATTGCTGGGTTGCGCAGGTTTTCTCAGCATTTGCGTTGTTACGCTTAGAAATTAAGCTGATAAAGTGTGAAATAAATATTCTTTGGCCTCGTCATAGGGCTGGGCTAAAATAGAAGGCTTAGCCTTTTGTTGGGGCCCCCAAGGGCTCAAGTTCACATGTATTTTTACGATGAGATTGACCAAAAAATCGTAGACGAGCGGGTTGCGCAATTTCGTGACCAGACGGCACGGTTTCTGTCGGGCAAGCTTTCAGAGGAAGACTTTCGGCCTCTGAGATTGCAAAATGGTTTGTATGTTCAGCGCCATGCGCCCATGTTGCGCGTTGCGATTCCGTATGGCGTGCTTTCTTCACGCCAATTAAGAATGTTGGCGCACATTGCGCGTCGCTATGATCGCGGCTATGCCCACTTTACCACCCGCCAAAACATTCAATTCAATTGGCCTAAACTGGAAGATGTACCGGATATCTTGGCGGATTTGGCGAGTGTCCAAATGCATGCTATTCAAACCAGTGGTAATTGCATTCGTAATACCACGACCGATCACTTCTCCGGTGTGGCGGGTGATGAGTTAACTGACCCACGTCCTTACTGCGAATTGATTCGCCAGTGGTCTACCTTTCATCCTGAGTTTGCTTATTTACCACGTAAGTTCAAGATTGCTGTGAATGGCTCTATTGCTGACCGCGCAGCTACCCGTGTGCATGATATTGGTCTAGATATTGTTCGCGATTCAGAGGGTTATTTAGGTTTCCGGGTGTTGGTAGGCGGGGGCTTGGGCAGAACGCCATTGATAGGGCATGTGATTCGCGAGTTTCTTCCCGAACAACATTTACTGACGTATCTCGATGCGGTATTGCGCGTATATAACCGCTTTGGCCGCCGGGATAATAAATACAAAGCACGAATCAAAATACTGGTAAAGGAGATGACCCCTGCCAAGTTTGCGACTGAGGTTGAAGAAGAATGGTCGCATCTCAAAGATGGTCCCGCTACTTTGATTCACGAAGAATTAGCGCGTATTCGAAGTCGAATTGCTCAGCATGATTATCGCCCTGCCCATGAATCAGGAATCGCTGAAGTAGAAGCGTTGCGTTCCTCAGATAAGACGTTTGCACGATGGCATGAGCGCAATGTGTTCCCGCATAAAAGGTCTGGCTATGCTTGTGTAACGCTCTCGCTTAAAAACACGACGGTAGCGCCTGGAGATCTTTCTGCCGAAGGCTTGGATGCGGTAGCTGAAATGGCGGATCGATTCGGATTTGGTGAATTGCGTATCAGCCATGAACAGAATGTAATCCTGCCTGATGTAAGGATTGAAGATCTGCCCAAAGTGTTCTCGCTCGCTCAAGCGCTGGGCTTGGCTAAGCCAAATGTGGGCTTGATTACAAATATCATTTCCTGCCCAGGCGGGGATTTCTGTTCGCTTGCCAATGCGCGTTCAATCCCTGTTGCGCAAGCCATTCAAGAGCGTTTTGAATCGCTTGACTATCAATATGATATTGGTGAGCTAGATCTCAATATCTCTGGATGTATGAATGCCTGTGGCCATCATCATGTGGGGCATGTGGGCATTCTGGGTGTAGACAAGCATGGTGAAGAATTCTACCAAGTCACGATTGGTGGCTCTCAAGCGAGCCCTGCTGCATTAGGGCGAGTGATTGGCCCCTCTCTGAAGCAAGATGATATTCCGGATAGTATTGAACGCATGATTCATAAGTACCTCGATATTCGCGATAGCGAAGTTGAGCGCTTTATTGATGTTGTTCAGCGAGTGGGAATCGAACCTTTTAAGGAAGTAGTGTATGGCGCAAAGCCTCATTCATCAGCGCAAGCTAGTTAACGATTCTTGGATATCTGCTTCTGAGCCTTCAATTGATTTGGTAGGTAAAGATGTTTTGGTACCTTTCGCTGCTTGGAAGTCGCATCATGCAGAGTGGTTAAAGCATGAAGGTCGATTGGGCGTGCTGATAGAGCCCAATGAGGACCCGGCTGATGTAGCGGGAGATCTGGCGCGTTGTGCGCTTATTGCGGTTCATTTCCCCGTGTTTACCGATGGCCGAGGTTACTCAATTGGGCGATTGTTGCGTGAACGATATGGCTATAAGGGCGAATTAAGAGCTGTGGGCGATATCATGCAAGATCAATTGTTTTATTTGTCTCGTGTCGGTTTTGATGCTTTTTTGTTACGGGCGGATCAATCGGTTGAAGGGGCAATCACGGCTTTAGATTCATTCAGCGAGGCCTATCAAGCTTCCGTCGAGCGCCCTTTGCCCTTGTTTCGTCGTCGAGTAAGCTAAAAAAGGTTTTGTATGTCACTTCGCTCTGCCGCTGAACGACTTCACCATGTTGAACTGAATGACTTAAATAGTCGAATTGAGGCAACGCAAGTCATTTTGGCGCAGGCGATTGCTGAGCATGCCAATGGCGATGCTGGTGCCCGTGCGAGCTTAGTGATGGCTTCAAGTCTGGGTGCGGAAGATATGGTCTTGACGGACCTGATCCTCAAGCAAAAAATGCCCATTCAGATTTTTTCGCTGGATACAGGTCGACTCAATGAGCAAACCTTGCGCATGTTGGCGAGAGTGAAAGAACAGTATGGTGTTGCCATACAGGTGTATTTCCCTGAATCTGCAGGCGTAGAAACGCTGGTGATGGCGCAAGGCATCAACGGCTTCTATGAAAGTGTAGAGGCTAGAAAAGCGTGTTGCCGTATCCGTAAGGTGTTGCCTTTAAAACGCGCTTTGGCGGGCCGCCGGGCTTGGATTACGGGTTTGCGTCGCGAACAATCACCTACCCGTTCAGAACTGGCGATTGAAGCTTGGGATGAAGATCACCAACTGGCCAAGTGGAGCCCTTTAGCTGATTGGACTGAGGCTGAAGTCTGG
>CAIPTD010000079.1 GCA_903867885.1 uncultured Ferrovum sp.
ATAATAGATAATAGATAATATATATTAATCAATTTTCATAAATACTGAGATAATGGGATAAAAAAAGAAAACGCGAACTTGTCTCATCAAGTTAAAATTATAGAATTTTTAACGATCAGGGTTTTTCAATGAAAGCAGTCATATTAGCTGGGGGCTTAGGCACACGTCTTGCAGAAGAGACTTCCTCTCGCCCAAAACCGATGGTTGAAATTGGCGGTAAACCCATTTTGTGGCACATCATGAAGATGTACTCAGCCCATGGTGTGAATGATTTTGTGATCTGCTGTGGTTATATGGGTTACATGATCAAAGAATATTTCGCTAATTATTTTTTGCATATGTCAGATGTTACTTTTGATATGGCTAACCATAATGCTATGCAAATTCATCAGCAATTTGCAGAACCTTGGAAAGTTACCTTAATTGACACCGGTGAAAATACATTAACGGGTGGCAGGCTTAAGCGAGTAAGACCCTATCTTGGTGATGAAGATTTTTGTTTTACTTATGGCGATGGTGTGGGTGATGTGGACCTGACTAAGGTGATCGCATTTCACAAAGCGCATGGTAAGCAGGCAACGGTAACCGCAGTCCAGCCTCCTGGCCGATTTGGCGCATTAGACATGAATGGGACTTCGGTAACTAGTTTTATTGAAAAGCCCCATGGTGATGGAATGTATATCAATGGCGGTTTTTTTGTTTTATCACCCAAAGTAATTGATTTGATTGATCAAGACAGTGCTACTTGGGAGGCAAAACCTCTCGAAGCGCTTGCGACTTCGGGGCAATTGGAGGCCTATGTTCACCACGGTTTTTGGCAGCCTATGGATACCTTGCGTGATAAGCAGCATCTCGAAGAATTATGGGCTAGTGGAAAAGCGCCGTGGAAGATGTGGGTTTAAAAGTGCCTTCTTCTAAAAATCTTGGCCTTGTTGACCCATTCTTTTGGAGGGGTAAAAATGTTTTTCTTACTGGGCATACAGGATTTAAGGGGGGCTGGCTTGCGCTCTGGTTAAGCTCTATGGGGGCCAAAGTAACTGGCTATGCTTTGGCTCCGAATACAAGGCCCAATTTATTTGAAGTGGCCCAGGTGCAAGCGCTTTTAGACAATTCGCATATTGCCGACATCCGAGATTTGACATCGCTTCAAAAAGCAATGTCACAAGCCCAGCCAGAAATTGTGATTCATATGGCAGCACAGCCCTTAGTGCGCTATTCCTATTCTAATCCCGTTGAAACCTATGCAACCAATGTAATGGGCACTGTTCATGTGTTAGAGAGCATTCGCAACTTAAAAAGTGTGCGTGCGGCGGTAGTGGTAACAACTGATAAGTGTTACGAAAATAAGGAGTGGCCCTGGGGATATAGAGAAGATGAACCTATGGGCGGCTATGATCCCTACAGCAATAGCAAAGGGTGCGCGGAGCTAGTCGCTAGCGCTTATCGTCAATCCTATTTTCCGCCAGATCAATATAATCTCCATGGAGTTGGTATTGCTTCTGCAAGGGCTGGCAATGTCATCGGCGGAGGAGATTGGTCTGTTGATCGATTGATACCCGATGCAATCAAGGCTTTTGAGGCGCATCAGCCTTTGATGATTCGCAATCCCCTAGCTACACGTCCATGGCAACACGTATTGGAACCTCTATCGGGATATTTAGTATTGGCACAAGCTCTCTATAGGGAGGGCGCCAACTTTGATGGGGCATGGAACTTTGGCCCTAAAGACGA
>CAIPTD010000080.1 GCA_903867885.1 uncultured Ferrovum sp.
ATCGTTCCATGCTTTGGAATATGCGCCAACTCCTGCGGTACGAATTGCAGCACATAGGCCATTACACAAATTTCTGCCCCGCTATCACGCATAGCCTGCAAAGCTTCTGGGCCTTTTAACGAGGGGAGTTGTATAGGAGTCATACCGCGCGCCAAGGCACCTTCTTTGAGCGCCTCTGGCTTGTTGGACTTTGGATTATCCGGGGGACAAAATACTGCTACGACTTCATCGCCGCGATCTAAAAAAGCCTCTAATGCTGCACGACCAAAGTCCGCACTTCCAATTAAGGCTAATCGCATCTTTACTCTCCATTTATCAAAAAATTGGGGCTTCAAATTCATCCCCAACGAAACATCTGTCTTTTGTATTCTACCGCTCCACCTCAGTGCATCGAGTAAAAACGTGTTGCGCGCATCGACGATTGAAAGGAATTAGAATGCTCATTATGCTGAATGCCCTGAATTATTCTCTATGATGCCTCGATTTCATTTCATTATTTTTGCCTGCTTCCTCATCTCAATTTCATCCTCAATTCATGCAGGGGAAACGCGTATTGCGGTAGCTGCAAATTTTAGTGCGCCCATGCAAAGGCTAGCGCGCTCCTTTCAAGAAGAGACCGGGAATCAGGTCAAGCTGTCGTCAGGCTCCACCGGAAAGTTTTACGCTCAAATTCAAAACGGTGCTCCATTCGATATTTTATTAGCGGCAGATCAAGAAACACCGCAACGGCTTGAGAATGAAAAATTAGGAATTGAAAATACTCGCTTCACTTATGCCACAGGTACGCTTGTTTTATGGAGTGCTCGCAATGATTTTGTGGACAGCAGGGGCGAGATACTGCAGAAAGCATCATTTAATCATTTGGCCATTGCCGATCCAAAGTTAGCGCCTTATGGCCTTGCTGCGATGCAGACATTAAGCACACTCAACCTGATCGATAAGCTCAAAACCAAGTTGGTACAGGGTGAAAACATCGGTCAAACCTTTCAATTCATCGCGACTGCAAACGCTGAATTAGGATTTGTTGCCTTGTCTCAAGTGTATGCAGATGGAAAACTCACAATGGGATCTATCTGGATCGTTCCGCAGGCGCTCTATCAGCCATTGCATCAAGATGCCATCTTACTAAAAGCAGGGAAAGATAATTCCGCTGCCACGTCTTTTTTAGCCTTTCTAAAAACAGAAAAAGCCAAGAAGGTGATGCACGATTATGGATATCAATTTTGATCTATCGAAAGGATAAGCAGTGACAGACACTCTGCTCAGTACTGGCAATCTTCTGGCGATATGGGTCACGCTTAAACTCGCAAGTATCACAACGCTGATTTTATTACCCATCGCGATTGCCCTTGCATGGTGGTTATCCAACACACGTTCGATTTTACGTGCGCCCATCAACGCATTGATCACTCTCCCTTTAGTATTACCTCCCACTGTGTTGGGCTTCTATCTTCTTTTGTTAATGGGCCCAAATGGCCCTTTAGGTGAAGTCACACAGGCTCTCGGCTTAGGAAGCTTATCCTTCACTTTTTCAGGCTTGGTGTTGGGCTCCGTGCTTTACTCCCTTCCCTTTGCCATCCAACCCATTCAAATCGCCTTTGAGTCTTTAGGTTCACGTCCTATGGAAGTTGCAGCCACCTTGCGCGCAAAACCGCTTGATGCCTTCATGAATGTGGCACTACCAATGGCACGGTCAGGATTAATCAGTTCAGCTATTCTCACTTTCTCTCACACCATTGGAGAGTTCGGGGTAGTCCTGATGATTGGTGGAAATATTCCCGGCCAAACCCAAGTGCTTTCCACGCAGATCTACAATCATGTTGAGGCGATGGAATATACCCAAGCGCATTGGCTAGCAGGCGCAATGCTCATCTTCTCGTTTGCAGTTTTGTTCACTTTGTCGCTTTTGAATCGTCGCGCTGCAAGGATCATTCATTGATGGCCAATCAAATTTGTTTGCAACTTGCTCGGCCCGAGTTTACTTTGCAGATCAACCTGCAATTGCCCGCTGAAGGTATCACCTCAATTTATGGCGCTTCAGGTTCCGGAAAAACCAGTCTACTTCGATGTGTCGCGGGTCTTGAAAAAGCCACGCATGCACACATTGAAGTGGGAGGTGAGTGCTGGCAAGACGATGCAACTCGAGTATTTATTCCAACCTGGAAACGACCGATTGGCTATGTATTCCAAGAAGCTAGTTTGTTTGCACATTTGAATGTGCAACAAAATTTGGAATTTGGTCTCAAGCGAATGCTATCGGACAAGGCAAAAAACTCTCTTAAAAACGCCATTGATTTACTTGAATTGGGACCTTTACTGAAGCGCCGTCCACAGTCGCTGTCTGGGGGAGAACGTCAGCGCATTGCGATTGCGCGCGCGCTAGCTACCGCCCCTCGTCTCATGTTGTTGGATGAACCGCTGGCCTCTCTGGACATCCCGCGTCGTTTAGAAATCTTGCCTTGGCTAGAAACATTGCGTGATGAATTAAACATACCCATGCTGTATGTCACCCATGCTATCGAGGAAGTAATGCGCCTAGCCGACAACGTAATCGTACTAGAGCAAGGAAGGGTATCGGACTATGGAGCAACAGATGCAGTGCTGAACAAATTTAATCCCCTCTATCTGCCTGCACGCACCAAAACCTCAACTCAGTTAATTAAAGCTGAGCTCAATGAATGACTCCGCCCCCTTTTTGTTTTGCATCTAAAACCTCCCAACGTGTCATAGCAGTAATAATCTGTTCTTCAATCTGCTCAGCACGTTCCGTCAGTTCTTTTACCAAAGCGGGGTCGCCTTGATATATTCCGGGATCAGCAAGGCGCTCTGCAATTAAAGTTTGCTCAGTTTCTAATTTTTCTATCGTTGCAGGCAAGGCATCTAATTCTTTTTGCTCCTTGAAGCTAAGCTTCACTGCTGCCTTCGCATGAGTATGAATGTTAAGAGGTACTAAAGCAGGATCAGATTGAACGGATTTCGATTTTTCAGAAACAGATGAAGTGACAGAGAGGCCTTGAGGCGCTTTGCTTGCATCAATCATTGAAGCCCCCCCATCTTTCACTTTTCTATCGTTCAAAGCCAATTGATGCTGTTCTGCAAAGAACGCTTTTCCCTCTTTGCTATCACGCCAGCGACGATAATCTTCATATCCACCTGCGTTTTCTAGCACGCCCCCTTCGCCGTCCAACACAATGACTTGTGTCACCACA
>CAIPTD010000081.1 GCA_903867885.1 uncultured Ferrovum sp.
AGAGGTTTAGTTGGGGCGATAGAAATCTTTCCGGGTGTGGGAAAGCGATGAAAATCAAGGGCGGCTTTACGAAGATCGTCATGCATAAGGTTGAGGGCGCTTGGCCCGCTCCAGTCGGTACTTTAAGGTACGTACATGATAAGCTTTAAGGCTGTTCCCCGCGAGTGGGGCTTATATGCAAAAGGATTGAGATCCATGTCGGGTAATACCATCGGCACCTTATTTACGGTAACTTCATTTGGCGAAAGTCATGGCCCAGCTATTGGCTGCGTCGTGGATGGTTGCCCCCCGGGACTGGCTTTAGGCCAAGAACAGATTCAACATGAACTGGATCGTCGAAAACCAGGCACTTCACGCCACGTAACGCAGAGGCGTGAAAGCGATACGGTTGAAATTTTGTCAGGCCTTTTTGAAGGGCGAACAACCGGAGCCCCCATCGGCCTTTTGATTCGTAACGAAGACCAACGCAGCAAAGACTACGGCAATATCGCCGATCGATTTCGCCCGGGTCATGCAGATTACACCTATACCCAAAAATACGGATTTAGAGATTACCGAGGTGGTGGACGTTCTTCTGCACGTGAAACCGCAGTGCGGGTGGCGGCCGGGGCCATTGCCAAATTGTGGTTAAAGGAACGCTTTGGGATCAGTGTACGTGGCTATTTATCGCAGCTTGGTTCTGTGAAAGTTTCCTTCGTGCGCTGGGATGATGTGGATCAAAACCCTTTCTTTGTGGCGAATAATGAAGCCGTGCCCGAACTTGAAACTTTTATGGACAAGCTGCGCAAAGACGGCGATTCAGTGGGCGCGCGAATTGAAGTGCTGGCAGAAGGCGTTCCTCCGGGTTGGGGAGAGCCAGTTTATGATCGGTTAGATGCTGATCTTGCCTATGCCTTAATGGGCATCAATGCGGTTAAAGGTGTTGAGATTGGTGATGGCTTTGAGGTCATTGATCAACGAGGTACCACGCATGGTGATGAGATGAGCCCCGAAGGTTTTCTTTCAAACCATGCAGGCGGAGTGTTGGGTGGCATTAGCACCGGACAAGCGATCAAGGCATCGATTGCCATCAAGCCCACATCGAGTATTCGATTACCTAGAAATTCAGTGAACTTGCAGGGCGAAGCGGTGATGGTAGAAACCTTTGGTCGGCATGATCCATGTGTTGGTATTCGTGCAACTCCGATTGCCGAGGCCATGGTAGCACTGGTTTTGATGGATCACGCGCTACGCCATCGTGCACAGAATGCGGATGTGCAATGTGAGACCCCTGTTATTCCCTCTGCGGCGCCTGGCCAACGAAATGAATAAGAAGCGAATTAAGAACGGTCTCGATTAGAACACCCTGCTCGTGGCAAAATAACCGATTACCTAGAATCAAAGTGTGAGTTTTATATGTCCGCCCAAACGCTTTACGACAAACTTTGGCATTCTCATGTCATTCGCAGTGAGCCTGACGGTACTGCACTGATTTACATTGACCGTCATCTTGTGCATGAGGTGACCAGTCCTCAGGCCTTTGAGGGCTTGCGTCTCAATAATAGGCCCGTATGGCGCGTATCTTCGATCTTGGCGACGCAAGACCATAATGTGCCTACCACTGCGGTTAAGGAAATTGCAGATCCTGTTTCGCGACTGCAAGTAAGTACTCTGGATGCAAATTGCAAATCATATGGAATTACAGAGTTTGCTATGGGCGATCCGCGTCAGGGCATCGTGCATGTGATTGGGCCAGAACAGGGCGCAACATTACCCGGCATGACAGTAGTGTGTGGAGATTCTCATACGAGTACGCACGGCGCTTTTGCTGCCCTAGCAATGGGAATAGGCACTTCAGAAGTGGAGCATGTTTTGGCCACTCAATGCTTGTTAAGCAAAAAAGCCAAATCCATGTTGGTTCGCGTTGAGGGGAGCTTGCGCCCCGGCGTGACCGCTAAAGATATCGCTCTGGCTGTGATCGGTGAAATCGGAACCGCAGGTGGGACAGGGTATGCCATTGAGTTTGGTGGCAGTGGTATTCGTGCATTGAGCATGGAAGGTCGCATGACTTTGTGCAATATGGCGATTGAGGCCGGGGCGCGAAATGGAATGGTTGCTGCAGATGAAACCACCATAGCGTATCTAAAGGGGCGTCCCTATGCCCCCACTGCTCAGCAATGGGATGCAGCAGTTGCCGTATGGAATACCTTACACAGTGATGAGGGCGCTCATTTTGATCGTGTAGTTGAAATCGCTGCAGACAGTATTGAGCCCCAAGTAACATGGGGTACTTCACCCGAGATGGTGACCACAGTGGGTGGCGCTGTGCCCGACCCTTCTCAAGAGAGTGATGCTACGCGCCGTCATGGAATCGAAAAAGCACTGGCTTATATGGGATTGAAGGCCAACACGCCGATAACCGAGATTGAAATAGACAAGGTGTTTATTGGTTCATGCACCAACTCAAGAATAGAAGATTTGCGTGCAGCTGCGGATGTGGTGAAAGGCAGAAAAGTTTCATCGCGCGTCAAGCTGGCGATGGTCGTTCCGGGTTCTGGTTTAGTCAAGGCAGCAGCTGAAAGAGAAGGATTGGATCGTGTTTTTACTGAAGCAGGTTTTGAGTGGCGCAATCCGGGGTGCTCGATGTGCCTGGGTATGAACGATGACCGCCTAGAGCCAGGTGAGCGCTGTGCTTCAACGTCTAATCGTAACTTTGAGGGGCGACAGGGGACAGGTGGTAGAACGCATTTGGTGAGCCCTGCAATGGCTGCGGCCGCTGCTATTGCAGGTCATTTCATCGACATTCGAAATCTATAAGCGCTGCAGGTAAGAGAACAATACAATGCAAAAATTTATTACTCATCAGGGTTTGGTTGCGCCCATGGATCGCGCTAATGTGGACACCGATGCGATCATCCCTAAGCAATTCTTAAAGTCAATTCAGCGTTCAGGATTTGGCCCTAACTTATTTGATGCTTGGCGCTATCTGGATGAAGGGCAGCCTGGTCAAGACAATTCGGGGCGGCCACTTAACCCTGATTTTGTGTTGAATCATGCACGCTATCAAGGGGCTTCAATTTTGATCGCTAGAGAGAATTTTGGTTGTGGTTCTAGTCGTGAGCACGCACCCTGGGCGCTTGAGGACTATGGTTTTCGCGCAATCATTGCGCCATCGTTCGCCGATATTTTTCACAGTAACGCCTATAAAAATGGCTTACTGCCCATTACCCTGCCCGCAGATTGTGTAGATGAACTGCTGCATATCACTGCCAGTCAAGAAGGCTTTCGCTTAACCATTGATCTGTCTCAACAAAAAGTGACCACGCCAGATGGGCGCGCGTTTGCTTTTGAGATTGATGGGTTTAGAAAATACTGCTTGATGGAAGGCCTAGACGATATTGGCCTGACTTTGCGTTATGCCGAAGAAATTAAAAACTTTGAAGCCAGCCGCCGTGTCGCGCAGCCTTGGCTTTATGTGGAGAGTGCACGATGAAAATCGCTGTATTGGCTGGAGATGGGATTGGCCCAGAAATCATTGCTGAAGCACTAAAAGTCATTGATGTGCTTCGCGCAGAAGGTCTTCATATAGAAACAGAGGCTGCTGCAGTGGGTGGAGCAGGGGTAGACCTGACTGGAGACCCGCTTCCTGAAGCTACGTTGAAATTATGTCGTGAATCCGATGCCATTTTATTTGGTGCAATTGGTGGGCCCAAGTATGACGTGTTGCCACGCGAACAGCGCCCTGAGCGGGGTTTGTTGCGTTTGCGAAAAGAGTTGGATTTGTTTGCCAACCTTCGCCCAGCTCAGGTTTTTCCTCAGTTGGCAGCCGCTTCAACCTTGCGTGCTGATGTCGTGGCAGGGCTGGATATTCTGATTATCCGTGAGCTGACCGGCGATATCTATTTTGGTGAGCCACGCGGCATTCGTGTTGAAGCTAATGGTGAGCGTGTAGGTTTTAATACTATGATCTATAGCGAAAGCGAGATTCGTAGGGTAGCGCATGTGGGCTTTCAGGCTGCCCAGAAACGCAATCATCGCCTGTGCTCTGTAGATAAAATGAATGTACTCGAAGCCACTCAGCTATGGCGGGATGTGGTGATTGAGGTATCAGCAGAATATCCTGATATTGAACTCTCGCACATGCTGGTAGACAACGCAGCGATGCAGTTAGTGCGTAACCCGCGTCAATTTGATGTGATCCTCACTGGAAACATCTTTGGTGACATATTGTCTGATGAGGCCTCTATGTTAACCGGTTCCATTGGTATGCTTCCTTCGGCTTCTCTTAACGCAAGTGCTCAGGGCTTATATGAGCCAATTCATGGATCGGCCCCTGACATCGCAGGGAAAGGCTTGGCTAACCCTTTAGCACAAATTCTTTCGCTTGCGATGATGTTCCGTCATTCCTTTAACCGTGCTGACTTGGCGGATCGTATTGAAAAAGCAGTAGAGGATACCTTGGAAGCAGGGTATCGCACGGGTGATATTGCGATGCCAGGTGAACAGAAAATTGGAACGGTTGAAATGGGCGATGCGGTAGTGCGCGCCCTAAAGCAGGGACACGCATCATGTTGAAAACGGGATTGATTGGTTGGCGTGGGATGGTGGGCTCCGTGCTGATGCAGCGTATGCAAGAAGAACATGACTTTTCGCATATTATTCCCACTTTTTTCACAACCTCACAATTGGGTGGCGATGCCCCCAGTCTTGCTGGACCTGGTGCAAAATTGCATGACGCAACGGATCTCAATCATTTGGCTGAGATGGATGTGATCTTGACTTGCCAGGGTGGGGACTACACCACCGAGGTGTTTGATGCTTTACGAGCCCGGGGTTGGGGAGGCTATTGGATTGACGCTGCCTCTACCCTCAGGATGCGTGACGATGCTGTCATTATTCTTGATCCGGTCAACCGTGATGTGATTGATGCTGCGTTGGATTCAGGTGTAAAGAACTTTGTAGGCGGAAATTGCACTGTCAGCCTTATGTTGATGGGCTTGGGAGGATTGTTTCGCGAAGATCTCGTAGAGTGGGTTTCTGCGATGACCTATCAAGCCGCTTCGGGAGCGGGAGCGCAAAATATGCGCGAGCTGCTTTCTCAAATGGGTGTGTTAGAAGCTAAGGTGGCCACGCAACTCAGTGACCCAGCTTCAGCTATTTTAGAAATTGATGCTGCCGTGACCGAGACGCTAAGGGATGGATCCATGCCTATGCAAAACTTTGGCCACCCTTTAGCAGGGAGCTTGCTGCCTTGGATTGATAAGGATCTAGGCAACGGCCAGAGCAAAGAAGAATGGAAGGCGCAGGTTGAGGCAAATAAGATTTTGGGTAAGTCTGCTCGTCCCATTCCTGTGGATGGCGTGTGCGTGAGAATTGGAGCGATGCGCTGCCATAGCCAAGGCCTAACAATTAAGTTGAAAGAAGATCTACCCCTAGATCAGATTGAACAAATTATCGCATCCTCGAATGATTGGGTTCGTGTTATTCCTAATCAGCGAGAGGCCAGTTTAGCTGGGCTTACCCCTACTGCAGTGAGTGGAAAACTGGATATCCCTATAGGCAGGTTACGTAAGTTATCTCTGGGACCAAGTTATTTATCCGCTTTTACTGTGGGCGACCAGCTACTGTGGGGTGCTGCCGAGCCACTGAGACGTATGCTTCGGATTCTCGCCGCCAAGGCAAAATAGTGGTAACTTTCCGGGTTGCAAAGCGATATCGACCGCTGCACCCATGGAGCTTTGAATGCGCGGCACAATGAAATCACATGATTAAACCTCGGGGTTTTAAACTTCAGGTCCTGACGGCTTGGCTCGTTGCGTTCAGTTTTCTACTGGGCGCAGGCCTAGCTGGGGCCGCAAGTTTTGGCAAGATGAATGTCATGTCGTCTATTGGCCAGCCCTTGATGGCTGAAATTGATTTAGTGAATGTCACGGCAGATGATTTGCAGGGTATGTCCGCAAAAATTGCGTCTGCCGAAATGTTCAGTGAAGCAAATATCGAGCGCTCTTCCTCTTTAGATACAGTGAAGCTGAGTATTGAGAAACGCGAGAACGGCCAGCCCTTCATTCGTGTAAGCAGCTCACAAGCCGTTTCCCTGGCATCTTTGAATTTATTGATCGAAGTAAATTGGGCTTCTGGCCGTTTAGTTCGGGCCTATCCTATTTTGCTTAATCCTCCCAAATCACTAGCAAGTGTTGCGGGAGCAGGTTCAGTCAGCCCTCCTGGTTTTGTGAATCAAAACCCGCCTCCAGCTCTGCCTGAAGTAAAAGAAAAAGTTGTCAGTGCACCTCCACCTGAGGCACCTAAAGCCAATACACCACCCCAAGCCGCCGCCGCGACACCGAGTGCACCCCCTGTTACGCCTTCTACGCCTTCCATTGCCGCTGAAGCAACGCGAGAAGAAACTATGCCTACCCCTGCTTTACCTGCTGGGGCAACTTCACCAGAGCGAGCCAATGCCACTGAGAAGACGGGCAAAGCTGCTGATACTTCTGCTAAGTCCCGCAAAGTGATCAAAGTAAAAAATGGAGATACGCTGACTACCATTGCAGCGAAGTTGCATCCGCCAAAAGGAATGCTAGAGCAGACAATGATTGCAGTGTTTGAGGCGAATCGACAGGCATTTATTAAAGATAATGTGAATCGCATCAGGGCAGGGGCTAATTTGCAAGTGCCTGACGCGACAGAGTCTGCTGCAATCCCCTCCGAAGAGGCCAGTAAACGCCTAAAATTAATGGCTAAAGATTTCGATGCTTATCGCAGTCGATTGGCGAGTGCTGCGGCCGCGCGCCCTGTTGCAGCGGCTCCTAACAAAGCCACGGTGACAGGGAAGCTGGAAGGTGCTGCCGATGACGCTGCCGCTCCTGTCAAGCCAGGTGCGAATGATGTACTCAAACTTTCTCGCAGCGCTGAAAGCAAAAAAGCAGATAAATCTGATAAAACCGCAGATAAAACCGCAGATAAAAGTAAGTCTAGTTCAGCGATAGAGGACAAATTGCGTGAAGAAGCAATTGTTCGCGATAACCAACTTAAAGAAGCGCGCGAGCGTGCATTGATTCTTGAGAAAGATGTAGGTCAAATGCGTAAGCTCTTGCAAGAGAAAGAAGCGCTTGCCCGCCAAATTGAAATTGCAAATGCTAAAAAAGCAGAAGAACAAAAAAATGCCGCTGCCAAGCTGATGGCTCCGCCTGTTGCGTTGCCAGAAGCAATCAAGCCTGTGATGACTGAGGAGCAAAAAGAAACAGCCAGAAAAGAGTCTCAAGCAAGTAAAGAAGCGCAGGCTTTGAAAGAAGCCGCCGCAAGAAAAGAGGCTGAGGCTAAAGATGCGAAAGAGGCTGAAGAGGCAGCTGCAAAAGCAGCCCAATTAAAAGAGACCGCCCTGCCTTCAAACAAGAGTCTGGCTGAAGCAACTGAAAAAGATGCCAAAGACGCAGAAACAGAGAAAAAAGAGAGCGCTAAGGAAGAAGATAAACCAGTTGCTCCCTTGGGTCGTCCTGAAAAAAAACCTGTGGTGACAGAAGCCTCTACGGATTCTGGATCGGCCCTTTCTACCCTTACAGAGCACCCTTTTGCGATTGCAGGTGGTTTGGCAAGCGGGTTACTTATTGGTTGGCTGGGGCTGACAGTTCTTCGCCGCCGCCGCGAGCGTTTGCAAGATGCTTTATTTGAACCGGATCCAATAGACCCTATTTCGCATAGTGTCTCTGAACCTGAGTTAGAGACCACAGATGAACAGCCAAAAGCAGTAAAAATTGCTGAAACGATTAAAGGTTTCGCTGAGGGGGGTTCGGTAGAAGCGCTCCCTCCGCCTTTGCGTCAGGATGTGGACCCGATTGAAGAAGCGGATGTTTATATTGCTTATGGAAGAAATGAGCAGGCTGAAGAAATTCTGCTCAAGGCGATTGTTGCCAATCCCGCACGCTTGGAATTGGTTAAAAAATTACTTGACTTGTATGCAATGGAGAAACGCTTGCCCGATTATGCGCAAGGTTTCACCAAATTGCAGTCGCTTGCTCCGGCGGGTAGTACCCTATTGGCGGCTGCAAGGCGAATGGGCGCAGAACTTGATCCTTCAAATCCGCTTTATAGTATGGTTGCGCCGTCTGCTCCAGCCACGCCTCCCCCTGCACCTTTAGCCGCCGCCCCAACTCTTTCTTCTTCAACCGCCGCCGTCGCTGGGGCTAACCCAAACTTGGCAGGAATTGATCTGGATGTCACCACTGATGGGCCGGTACCCAGTGGTGGGAGAGAAATGGTTTCTGCCCCTGCCGTCTCAGCGTCCTCTATTGTGCCGCCCATTCCCGGAGAGTCTGCAACGCCTCCAAGTAGTTTTGCAGATATTAGTCTTGATCTTGATCAACCCACAGAAACAGCACCGGCGGAGCGTGGTCCTGAATGGCAAGCAGTCGCAACCCAGTTGGATTTGGCACGCGCGTATTTGGAAATTGAAGATAAAGATAATGCACGTGATCTTCTCAATGAAGTGCTGGCTAAAGGGGATGCCGCGCAGCGCGGTGAGGCCGAGCGCATCCTGGCAGAATTGGGCTAGGTAAGCCCCGGTCAGTTGTGCGAATAGCGCTCGGACTCGAGTATGACGGCCGCGGTTTTGCGGGTTGGCAGCGTCAATTAGACTTGCCTACGATTCAATTAGCACTGGAATCTGCTGTTGCAGCCATTTCAGGCCATGCGGTGACCTTACATGCTGCCGGGCGCACGGACAGAGGAGTGCACGCGGTTTTGCAAGTGGTCCATTTTGATACGGATGTAGACCGCCCAGAAATGGCCTGGGTGCGAGGGGTGAATAGTCATCTTCCTCAAGGGATTGCGGTGCTTTGGTCCGCAGTCGTTGAATCTCATTTTCACGCTCGGTTCTCTGCGACGGGCCGTCATTATCGTTATCTCTTGTTAGACCATCCGGTGAGACCAGCATTGGCTTCAGGGCAAGTCGGTTGGTACCACGGCAAGCTCGATGTTGAGGCAATGGCGTTAGCCTGCCATTGCTTAATTGGGGAGCACGATTTCACTAGTTTTCGTGCTTCAGGGTGTCAGGCCGATACCCCAGTAAAAGAAGTTCGTTATGCTAGCGTTCAGCGAACTGGGGGCCTGATAGAATTTCGATTCTCAGCAAATGGGTTTTTGCATCATATGGTTCGTAATTTTGTGGGAAGTCTTGTAGCGATTGGCAGTCATCGGCAGTCCGTTGAATGGATGGCAGCGTTACTGTTTGCCCGAGACCGCACTGCTGCAGCCCCCACTTTTGCCCCTGATGGTTTGTACCTCAGTCATATTGACTACCCGGCTGAATTCAATCTGCCTCACGTCAAAACGCATTCCTTATTGTCTTTACACGCCCATCCTTCTGATCACATTTCCTTGGGCCTGCAGTGAAGCGTTCACGCATCAAAATTTGTGGGCTCACCCGTCCTGAGGATGTTCAAGCGAGCGTGGATGCAGGCACGGATGCCCTTGGATTTGTTTTTTATACTGAGAGCCCGCGTGCCGTTACTCCTCGTTTAATGCCCCCTTTAATGGCTCGGATTCCTGCATTTGTACAAACGGTAGGTCTTTTCGTTAACCCTGAGCCCGAATGGGTTGAAGAAGTGTGCGCAAGCGTCCCGTTAGACCTCCTGCAATTTCATGGGGACGAGCCGCCGGAGTTTTGCGAGCGCTTCGGAAAACCTTATATCAAGGCAATACGAGTTAGACCCGGTCTTGATTTGCTACAATATTGTGATACCTATGCTTCTGCGCGCGGTATGTTGTTGGATGCCTACCATCCGGATCTCTGGGGTGGAAGTGGGAAATCCTTTGATTGGTCTTTGATACCTGAGAATTGTTCTCTTCCGGTGATCTTATCGGGGGGGTTAAATGCGTTAAATGTGGGTGAGGCGATTCGCGCCGTGCGCCCGTTTGCCGTCGATGTAAGCAGTGGCGTGGAGATCTCAAAAGGGATCAAGGACGCTAGTCGCATTGAGGCGTTTATCAACGGAGTTTGGAAATCATGAAGATGTATGACCTGCCGGATGCCCGTGGCCACTTTGGGCCCTATGGTGGAACCTTTGTAGCAGAAACACTGATTGCCGCTTTGGATACCTTGCGCGACAACTATTTGCGTTTAAAAGACGATCCAAAATTTAAAGAAGAGCTGGCCTATGAGCTTGCGCATTATGTAGGCCGGCCTAGCCCCATTTATTTTGCCCGTCGTATGACGGAATTGGCGGGTGGTGCGCAGATTTTCTTGAAGCGCGAAGACCTGAATCACACTGGGGCACACAAGGTTAACAATACGGTAGGCCAAGCGATGGTAGCGCGCCATATGGGCAAGCCTAGAGTGATTGCTGAAACGGGTGCAGGTCAGCACGGTGTAGCCACGGCAACTGTTGCCGCGCGCTATGGCATGGAATGCGTGGTGTATATGGGCTCTGAAGATGTAAAGCGCCAGGCGCAAAACGTATATCGTATGAAGCTTTTGGGTGCGAAAGTGGTACCCGTAGAAAGTGGTTCTAAAACGCTTAAAGATGCGTTGAACGAGGCCATGAGAGATTGGGTGACTAACGTACAAAACACCTTCTACATCATCGGTACCGTGGCGGGCCCCCATCCCTATCCCATGATGGTGCGTGACTTTAATTCTATTGTGGGAAAAGAATGCCTTACACAAATGCCTGAGATGGTGGGGCGCCAACCCGATGCAGTGCTCGCCTGCGTGGGCGGTGGCAGTAACGCGATGGGTATCTTTCATCCCTATATTCCCTATGAAGATGTTCGATTGATTGGTGTTGAAGCGGGGGGAGAGGGTATTGCAACTGGGAAGCACTCTGCATCGTTATCAGCAGGAACGCCTGGTGTATTACATGGCAATCGCACCTATCTGCTACAGGATGAAAATGGCCAAATTATCGAGACCCATTCCGTCTCTGCTGGTCTGGATTATCCGGGGGTGGGCCCAGAGCACGCATGGTTAAAAGATAGCGGCCGCGCGGAATACGTCAGTGTGACTGATGAAGAAGCTTTGCAAGCGTTCCATGATCTTTGTCGTCATGAAGGTATTATTCCTGCTCTTGAATCTAGTCATGCTTTGGCTTACGCCACAAAGCTCGCCAAAGAAATGCGTCCTGATCAAGTCATCTTGGTGAATTTGTCTGGCCGTGGTGACAAAGACATGGCCACTGTAGCTGAACGCATGGGCATGACTTTATAAAATCGTTTTTGGAGAAACACTTTGTCTCGTATCGCTAGTACCTTTGAGCAATTGGCTGCGCAGGGTCGTTCTGCATTGATTCCTTTTTTTACGGCAGGCGATCCTGATCCTGAGAGTGCGGTTGCATTGATGCGTGCGATGGTAAAAGGTGGGGCCGATGTGATCGAATTAGGTGTTCCTTTCTCTGATCCGATTGCCGATGGACCCGTGATTCAACGCTCTAGTGAACGCGCTCTTAAGCATGGTGTTTCTTTGCGGGGTGTGATTGAGATGGCGCGGACCTATCGCATGGAAGATCAAACGACTCCGCTAGTATTGATGGGCTATGCCAACCCGATTGAGCAGATGGGTTTTGAACACTTTGCAGACACTGCAAAAGAGGCGGGGGTGGATGGTGTCTTGGTAGTAGATTACCCGCCTGAAGAGTGTGAGGCACTGGTTTCTGTTTTGCGCACAAGGGATATTGATACCATCTTTTTGCTGTCTCCAACCAGTACGGATGCGCGTGTGGCAGCGGTAGGCAAGTTGGCCTCAGGTTATGTGTATTACGTTTCTTTGCGCGGAGTAACTGGGGCAGCAAATATCGACATTCATGATGTGGATCAGCAAGTTCAGCGGATTCGCAAACAGATCAGTGTGCCTGTAGGTGTTGGCTTTGGAATTCGTGATGGAGAAACTGCGCATGCTATTTCGCAATTCGCGGATGCGGTAGTCATTGGCAGCCGCATTGTGCTGACCATCGAAGAATCAGCCAGTGGCGAAGCTGCAGTTCCTCGCATTGAGGCTTTGATGCACGAATTTAGAGCAGCGATGGATCGTCGTTAAGACGAAGGAAAAACAAGATGAGTTGGTTTAAAAAGCTTCTTCCCCCAAGAATTAATCGCGATGCAGTCAGCGCTAAGCGATCTACGATGCCTGAGGGCTTGTGGAGCAAATGCGATTCTTGTGAAGCCGTATTGTATCGATCTGATCTCGATAACAATTTGCAAGTATGTCCAAAATGTTCGCATCATAATCGCATTAGTGCCCGCGATAGGCTGGATGCCTTTCTTGATGAAGATGAGCGCTTTGAATTGGGCTCTGAAGTCGTCCCTGTGGATACACTTAAGTTCAAAGATAGCCGCCGTTATATCGAGCGGTTGACTGAAGCGCAACGTGTCACTGGTGAGACCGATGCGTTGGTGGTGATGCAGGGTACCGTTCATGGCTTACCTGTGATTGCAGCTAGCTTTGAGTTTTCTTTTATGGGTGGATCAATGGGTTCAGTTGTGGGTGAACGCTTTGTTCGCGCAGTCGAGGCAGCCATGGACCAAAAAGTACCTTTTGTGTGCTTCTTGGCAAGCGGAGGAGCGCGAATGCAAGAAGGTTTGCTCTCTTTGATGCAGATGGCTAAAACTTGTGCAGCGTTAAAGCGTCTTGCAGGTGTTCCTCTGCCATTTATTTCTGTACTTACCGACCCCACTATGGGCGGAGTTTCTGCTAGCTTTGCGATGATTGGGGATGTAGTCATTGCTGAACCGGGTGCGCTGATTGGTTTTGCTGGACCACGCGTGATTGAACAGACTGTGCGTGAAACCCTGCCAGAAGGTTTTCAGCGTGCTGAGTTTCTGTTGGAGAAAGGTGCGATTGATATGATTGTCGATCGTCGGGCAATGCGTGAGAGGGTAGCGAACCTGCTTGCTTTGCTCACCGGCCAGACTCTCGCAGCTTAAGGATAAAGGCTCGAATTTAGGTGGTCTCTGCCTCTCTCTCTCCTACCAGCGGGGCGGTTGCTGACTGGTTAAGCTATTTTGAAGGACTCCACGCTAAAGCTATTGATTTGGGTTTAGACCGTGTTGTTGAGGTGTTGCATCGTTTGCCGCCTGCAAAAAAAACCCCGGTGATCACGGTAGGGGGGACAAATGGTAAGGGTTCAACTACGGCCTACCTTGAAGCCATCCTTCATGCGGCAGGCTATAAAACAGGCTGCTATACCTCGCCCCACCTCTTACGTTATAACGAAAGAATTCGCATCAATCGCAAGCCGGCTTCAGATGAAGAGATTGTTCAATCCTTTGTTGCAGTAGAAACGGCACGGGCACAAACTTCACTGACTTATTTCGAATTTGGAACCTTAGCAGCACTTCATCATTTTGCTCGATGTGAAGTGGATGTGTTGATTTTAGAAGTTGGTATGGGCGGTCGACTGGATGCAGTCAATGTGATGGATTCAGATTGCGCCATCGTCACCAGTGTGGCCTTAGATCATATGGAATTTCTTGGGCCCGATAGAGAAAGTATTGCTCAAGAAAAAGCAGGTATTTTTAGACCAGGCCGTGTAGCCATTTTTGGTGAAAAAGAGGTGCCTGTTAGTCTTAAGGCCTATGCGGATTCTGTGGGTGCAAAACTGTGGGTGAACGGTGAAGCCTTTCAACATCAATCCTCTGCTTCTCAATGGGATTTTATTGGGCCTGGAAATACTTTATTTTCTTTGCCATATCCCGCGTTGCGCGGAGCCTATCAGCTTGATAATGCCTCGTGTGCCTTGGCTGCTTTGACCGCGCTTCAGGATATGCTTCCTGTTTCGATGCAGCATATTCGCCAAGGTTTTGTATCAGTTGACCTGCCAGGTCGTCTTCAGGTTTTGCCAGGCCGCCCGGCGATTATTTTGGATGTCGCACACAACCCCCATGCGGCCTCTGCCTTAGTGCGCAGTTTAGAACGCATGCCGGGCTTTAAGACCACACGGATTGTATTGGGGATGTTGCGCGATAAAGACATCCCAGGCGTGACACAGTTGTTTAGGGGCTTGGTGGGCGCTTGGTATATCTGCGATCTTCCAGCGCCACGCGGTTCTTCTGCATCGGAATTGGCAAGTCAAATTGATTGTGGTGACTCTGAAAATCCACCCTCAATAAAATTATTTTCAAATCCTGGGCAAGCCTTGCAAGCGGCTCAGAAAGATGCGGATCCTGATGATCGTATTATTGTTTTGGGGTCTTTTTTGACGGTTGCTTCGGCGATGGAAAGTTTGGGAAGAACATGACCGATGCTGAGCTAGCAGATATCAAAACAAGATCCAGGCATCGCTTAATCGGAACCATTGTATTGGTTCTGGTATTGGTGGTTTTGGTCCCTGTATTACTAGATAGACAGGCTCCTTTGTCTGAATCTGTACCTTCTGTTGCTCGGTCTGAATTGGAGGCAGTTGAGACAAACACACTACCGCGCCCCCCTCCAGTTGACCTGAATGCTCCTGCGGCCATAACACCCATTGAAGCTAAACTTGAAGCTAAACTTGAAGCTAAACCTGAAGCTAAACCTGAAGCTAAACCTGAAGCTAAACCTGAAGCTAAACCTGAAGCAAAGCCTCCGGTCATCAGCCCGCCCTCAGTGATTCCACCCATACACGACTCTGTTGCCCCGGGAGCCAGAACTTCTGATGTACCTGAGCCGAGTGCAAAAGTAGCCGTTCGCTCCCCTATGCCTGCTGAAAAAAAAGAAGAGCAGAATGTACAAGTCAGTAAATCTGAGAACATGAATGGTTGGTTTGTTCAGCTTGGTATCTTTGCAGAGGAAGAGCGCGCGCACGCCTTAAATGATCGTATGCAGCAGCGAGGAGTGCGACTGCAAATTGATACCATTCAGGGCCCGCGGGGTACCTTTAGCCGTTTACGTGCGGGACCTTTTGCAGAACGCGACGCTGCAAGTGCCGTGCTCGCTCGCATTAAAGCGCTAGGGGAAAATGCAATTTTGGTCCACCAATAGGAAAAATTGAATGATGGAATTTCTTTTCAATTTAAGCGCCTATGACTGGATAGTCCTGGTTGTAGCAAGTTTTTCTATGCTGATGGGCTTAATTCGCGGCATGATTACTGAATTAGTCAGTTTTGGGTCTTGGTTCGGAGCCTTACTGGCCGCACGTTTTGGTGCGGAGTCATTAGGACAGTATTTTGAACATACGATGGAAAATAGCGCCATGCGTCTTGGCTTGGCTTTCATCCTAATTTTTATTGTGTCTCTGATCGTGATTCGTTTGCTGGGGCGCGCTTTATCTAAAGCAGCAAATCAAGTAGGTTTGGGTGCGTTAGATCGCATGCTTGGGGCACTGTTTGGAATGGTGCGCGCGATTGCGATCTTAATGCTGCTAGTGGTGATCGCAGGGTTGACTGGATTAAATGATCAACCTGATTGGAAGCATGCATGGTTTACCATGCCATTAGAGCGTATGACTGCATTAGCGCTCCCTTTGTTGCCCAATGCCGTTGCTGCGCGCGTTCACCTGCATCACAACGACCATGTATCAACCTATATTCGCTTTGCTAAGGAGGCTTGAACCGCATGTGTGGAATTGTTGGAGTGATGGGACGTGCACCTGTGAACCAAGTGCTCTACGACGCGCTGCAGCTATTACAACATCGCGGTCAGGATGCCGCGGGTATTGTTACGGCCGATGGAAACACCTTCCACATGCATAAAGGTTTGGGTTTGGTGCGAGATGTTTTTCGAACCCGCGATATGCGATCGCTGACGGGAAACTCTGGAATTGGGCATTGCCGTTATCCCACTGCAGGCTCTGCCAAATCCCCTGCTGAAGCCCAGCCCTTTTACGTCAATTCCCCTTTTGGGATTGTATTAGGACACAACGGTAATTTGACCAACTCGCGCCAGTTACGCAAAGAGCTGTTTGTAGAAGACCTGCGCCATGTAAATACTAATTCTGATTCTGAGGTTTTGCTGAATGTGCTGGCGCATGAGCTGCAAGCAGAAGCGGCGGGCCATCGTTTAGATGCAGAAGCGATATTCCGTGCTGTGGCAGGTGTGCATAGGCGGTGCAAGGGTGCGTATGCAGTTGTTGCCATGATTGCAGGTTACGGCATGGTGGCCTTTCGAGATCCTTTCGGGATAAGACCGTTGGTGGTGGGTACGGCGGATACTCCAAACGGAAAAGAATGCATGGTGGCTTCGGAGAGTGTGGCCTTGGATGCAGTAGGCTTTCAATTCTTGAGAGATGTAGCGCCAGGGGAAGCTATATTTTGTGACTATGATGGCAATTTCTTAAGCCGCCAATGTGCTTTGCGACCTTCCTTGAATCCCTGTATTTTTGAATATGTCTATTTGGCACGTCCTGATTCGGTTTTGGATGGGGTTTCCGTTTATGAGACGCGCTTGAGAATGGGGGAAAGTTTGGCCAATCGGATCATGGAAGAGTTTCCTGATCTGGAATGTGATGTAGTGATACCGATTCCTGATACCAGTCGCCCCAGTGCAATGCAACTTGCTTTAAAGCTCGGAAAACCCTATCGCGAAGGCTTCATTAAAAATCGCTATATTGGCCGTACTTTTATTATGCCGGGCCAGGCAGAGCGCAAGAAATCTGTCCGCCAAAAACTGAATGCCATCGCGATGGAATTCAGGGGCAAGAATGTACTGTTAGTGGATGACTCGATCGTGCGCGGAACAACGAGCCGTGAGATTGTTCAAATGGCGAGGGATTGTGGCGCGCTGAAGGTGTACTTTGCCTCTGCAGCGCCTCCTGTGCGTTTTCCTAATGTATATGGCATAGATATGCCGACGCGCCGGGAATTATTAGCCACCAACAGAACGGATGAAGAAATTGCTATTGAGATCGGTGCGGATGCCGTGTTCTATCAAGAGCTCGGAGCTCTGCAGCGCGCGATTCAATGTGATAACCCCAATATTGAACGGTTTGATGCCAGTTGTTTTGACGGTATTTATATTACCGGTGATATCAGCAAAGAATACTTGGCAGAAATTGAAAATCATCGGGAGGATGGAGAAACCAATCAATCAGGTGAACCTGTTGCCCAACTGGACTTTAATTTATCCAGTGAACCTGAAATGACTAGCTAAGCCCTGGAGTGTCTGTTGTGAAATCCGAGTTTGATCCTTCTGAATATTCCCTAGAAACCTTGGCCATTCGGTCAGGCATTCAGCGCTCACAGTTTCAAGAGCATTCTGAGGCGATGTACCTTACCTCAAGTTTTATTTTTGAATCAGCCGCTCAAGCTGCCGCGCGATTTTCGAATAAAGAGCCAGGGAATATCTATTCGCGCTTTACCAATCCCACCGTAACAGCTTTTGAGACCCGTTTGGCTGCGATGGAAGGGGCAGAGATGGCACTTGCTACTTCTTCTGGTATGGCGGCGATTCTGGCCTGTGCTATGGGCCTTTTGAAGGCTGGCGACCATATCGTGGCTTCGCGTAGCATCTTTGGTGCCAGTATTATCTTATTCAATAATATCTTGGGACGGTTTGGGATTGAAACGACTTGGGTTGAACTTTCAGATATTGATGGCTGGATTGATGCGGTCAAACCCAATACTCGAATGTTCTATCTGGAAACCCCTGCTAATCCCACGATGGAGTTGGTGGATATTGCCGCACTTTCAGCCCGCACGCGCACTTTGGGCATCCCTTTGGTGGTCGATAATTGTTTGTGCACGCCCGTGCTACAAAAGCCCTTGGCGCTGGGGGCAGATATTGTGATTCATTCGGCCACTAAGTTTTTAGATGGGCAAGGCAGGGTGTTGGGGGGGGCGGTGCTGGGTTCTGCTGAAATGATTAGAGATAAAATTTTGCCCGTATTGCGAACCGCTGGGCCAACATTGAGTGCCTTCAATGCATGGGTGTTACTCAAGGGACTTGAGACCTTGCAAATTCGGGTAGAAGCTCAAAGTGCAAAGGCGTTGGCCATTGCACAATGGTTAGAGAGTCATCCCGCGGTTGAGCGCGTGCTGCACCCTGGGTTGGAGTCCCATCCCCAATATGAGCTGGCCTGTCGTCAGCAATCAGCGGGTGGGGCGGTCTTGTCGTTTATTGTGCATGGAGGAAGAGCATCTGCGTGGAAAGTAATCGACCACTGCAAGATCATTTCGATCACTGCCAATTTGGGTGATACCAAATCTACCATTACCCATCCTGCTACCACGACGCATGGCCGTATTTCACAGGATGAGCGCGATCGTGCAGGGATCGTCGAAGGGATGGTGCGAATCGCCGTTGGTCTTGAAGGGCTCGAAGACCTGAAAGCCGATCTCGCGCGCGGTCTCTCATAATAGATGGTTGCCTGTTAGGCAGCCGCAATCAAGTGGCCCGTACTATTCTACTATTGATACTCAAGTTTTGAACTACTCGATTTCTCGCCTGACATCATGAACTGTAATTCCTGACCCTTTGGGGGGCATTTCAAGCAGTTCGGGTTTTTCAAAAATCTTTCTTGTATCTTCATACCCTGTTGTCCAATGCTCTCGCATTGAAGTGCCAGAGAAATCATAGTCCTTGGAGTGGCCTTCATGCGATTGTTGCTGATAGATGAGCTGAAGCAAGGTGATATCGGGAAGGGTAGAAAGATCCTCTAAAAGTTTTTTTTCTTGATTATCTAATTTGCTTGCTGGAATCTTTGAGAGTGCGGCTAGTGCAATGTTTTTCCAATTCCTTAGTTTACGATAGGAATCAGTATTCGCCCTCGTTCTAGAGGAATACATGATGTCCTTATGTCTTGCCAATACTTCAGGCATATCATTGGGTACTTTACCTTTGGCGCTGAATAAATCTACCTGTATCACCAAGGTATTCAATTTATCTTCACGATCTAAAAGGTGTGCGAGGGGTGTGTTGGATACGATACCGCCGTCCCAATATTGGGCGTTGTTAATCTCCACCATGGGGAGCGCAGGGGGAAGGGCCCCGCTGGCCATGATATGCTCGGGTTCAATCACGGTGAATCGGTTATCGAAATACACGAAGTTTCCGCTGGTCACGTTTACAGCCCCCACGGCAAACTGCACGGGCCCATTATTCAGCAGATCAAAATCAACTAAGCGCAGCAGCGTTTCTTTCAGTGGAGCGGTATCGTAAAAGCTGGTTGAGGCATCGCCCCCCGCATGAGATAGCCAAGGATTTACATGGCGAGGCGCAAAGAAACCTGGTTGCCCATGCAGCATGGCCATCAAGGAGCTGCTGGCATTTCTTACTTTTCTAAACACATCGCCATCAGGAGTAAATGACCACACTTTTCGGCCTGAAATGGTTTCCCAAAAATCGCGCAGGCGTGGAAGTCGATCCTCTGGTTTGTTGCCAGCAATAATCGCTGAGTTAATGCCGCCAATCGATACACCGCTTACCCAGTCAGGTTCCATTCCATTTTCATGGAGTGCTTGGTATACGCCTGCTTGGTAAGCCCCTAGGGCTCCGCCACCCTGAAGAACCATGGCAACGCGTTCACAACCATTTGGCCGCCATCCTGCACTAGAGGATGTAACGTCTGTTATCCGAGGCGCGTTTTTTTTGCGAGCTACCATGAGGCTGACTCCTGAATTGATTTTGCATAGCTTGCCGATTCAAGATGACAGAAGAGCGAGGATATGTATTTGCGTGCTTAGCTAGGTGGGATCATCCAAAAAATGAGGCCCGAAAAAATCAGGGCCTCATGTTTTTACATCGTTTTAGTCATGATCAGGCTTAAGACTTTTTCTTTGAAGCCTTATTTTTTGAGGCTACTTTAACCGGCGATGCTTTGCCTTCAATGCGACGAATGATTGCATTGGTAAATTCTGCGGTAGTTGCTTTTCCGCCCAGATCACCTGTTCGGACATTATCTTCATTGACGGTGGCGTGGATCGCTTCGCGTAGTCGTTTGGCTAGGTCTTGACGTTCTACGTGATCCAACATCATGGCAGCAGCATTCATTACAGCGATAGGGTTAGCGATTCCCTTTCCTGCTATGTCTGGGGCCGAACCATGTACTGCTTCAAAAATTGCGGCGTGCTCACCAATATTCGCTCCCGGTGTCATTCCCAGACCACCTACCAGCCCAGCAATCTCATCAGAAAGAATATCGCCAAACAAGTTAGTCGTAAGTAGTACGTCGAATTGCCATGGATTCATTACAAGTTGCATAGCGCAAGCATCTACGATCCGGTCATCGACTTGAACGCGCCCTTCATATTCCTTGGCAACCTCAAGCGCGGTCTCTAAGAAAATACCCGTTAAAGCTTTGAGAATATTTGCTTTGTGGATGATCGTAATTTTCTTGCGGCCGTTCTTCACAGCATATTCAAAGGCAAAACGTGCAATCCGACGGCAACCTGCGCGTGTATTCACACCAGAAGAGATCGCAGCGCCATGAGGATCATTGTCGATGGGTATGTAGTGATCAAAACCCACATACAGTCCTTCCAAGTTTTCACGAATTAAAACGATATCGATGTCGTCAAACCGACCACCAGGAATGGTGGTTTTGCCGGGGCGTACATTACCAAATAACTTGAACTCTTCCCGCAGGCGCACATTGATCGAACGAAAACCACCACCAACTGGCGTGGTTAAAGGACCTTTAAGCGCTAAACCTGTGCGACGAATACTCGCTAAGGTTGCTTCGGGTAAGGGATCAAGATGCTCGGTGACAGCGGCCATCCCTGCAATTTGTACATCCCATTCAAAGGGGGCTTCGAGTGCATCAAGAACAGAAACGGTGGCTTTGATGATTTCTGGCCCGATACCGTCACCGGGGATTAAGGTCGCGGGGATAAGTGATTTACGCTTGCTTTTAGCCATGAGTTCCTCTTTTCAGGGTGCCCCCTATGTTGGGGCTTGGTTTCGGTATGGTTGCGCGATCAGCACATCCGAGAGCGAGAATACATTAGGCTGAGCATGCTGTGCTGACGTCTACACAATAAACAGGTGATAATTCTGAGTTATGTTTCCAGCTCATCACTCTCAAATAATCAATACTCGTCCTTGGTGGCAGGTGCGACTTCTTATGGTCTTCCTCGCTTTTTTTGCGTTGATTACATTAGGGCGCGTGCCTCTGATAGACGAAGATGAGGGGGAGTACAGCGAAGTGGCAGCTGAAATGGCTGCCTCTGAAAACTTTCTTGCCCCAACACTCAACGGTCAGCCCTTTTACGAAAAACCAGCACTCTTATTTTGGCTACAAGCACCCTTGGTTCAATTAGTAGGTCCTAAAGAATGGGTATTTCGATTACCCCCCTTTCTGGCTTCGCTAGCATGGGTTATCACCGTATTGGGGTGGTGGAGAAAAAGGGGGGAGGCGCGAGAACCCGAATTGGCAGCTTGGATTGGGGTGTGCACTTTAGGAATGACGATTGCTGGGCGTGCGGCAACGATGGACAGCCTGATTATCCTTTGGCTTACTGCCACACTGTTTGATCTATGGTGTTTTATTGAGACAGATCAGCGCATTTATCTAAGACGCGCTGCGTGTTGGATGGCTTTGGGTTTTTTAACAAAAGGCCCGATGGCTTTAGTGATACCTTTTTTGGTCATGGGGGGATTTTTAATCTGCTCACCCAGATATCGCGATCGTTGGCGAGGCTTATGGGATGGATGGGCATGGGCAATTTTTCTTGTTGTCGCCGCTCCATGGTTTATCTGGTACGGCATGCATTCCCAAGGCATGTTTTTCCAATATTTCTTATTCAGAGAAAACTTGGGTCGCGTGGGCGGTTCATTGCAGGGGCATTCTGGTAGCCCAATGTATTACCTGATTGTGCTGCCCTTGCTGTTATTGCCGTATTCAGCGGTGCTGTTTCGCTTGATCAAAGCGATACCCAAAAATTGGAGTTCGCCCCTTAAGCGTTATTTGATGATTTGGTTCTTTGTGGTCTTAGCGGTGTTCACGTTGGCCGGAACCAAGCTTCCGCACTATCTTTTGTATGGATGTACGCCGCTCTTTTTGCTGGCAGCGGCTGAACTGCTCAAACCAGGTAAGGCCTTATGGCGATGGCTATTGGTGTTGCCAAGCGTATTGTTGCCTGCTGTGTCCTTGGTGCTCCCAGCGATTGTTGCGCATTTTGCACTGAATGACTCGAACCCCTACATTCGAGAAATGTTGGGGAGAGGTGCGGAGATATTTACAAGTGATTACTACAGAAATTGCGGTCTTTGGGCTCTGCTGACAGTCTTGTTTGGCTTGAGATTGGTTTGGACAGCACAAAACTCAAAAAACTATCCGTATTACGTTTTGCTGCCTGCCATGGCGGCAGCGATAGGCGTATCGTGGATATTGATTCCTGCTGTCACTCACTTGCAGCAAGACCCGGTGCGAGCTGCCGCACAATTTGCAAAAACGCTAAACTTACCCATTGTGAGCGATAATCGTATGCCTAGTTTCTCGGTGTATCTGGGTCGTCCTACTGAGCGTCGTCAATTGAAAACAGGGGATATTGCATTTGGAAGATTGGATCACCCCGGCCAATTGGGAAGTCAATACCAAACCCTTTTCGCGCAGGGTGGTGTGCGTATTGTAAAAGTTTTGCAGCCTTAGAATGAAGATGAATCAAAAGATCTCCAGCAATAGTGTTCAATCGCTGAACCCATTTAGTAAAAAGCATTTTGTTATCCCCGCTTTGGGTTTCATTTTGGCGCTTACTGTTTTACTGACGGATTCAAACGTCACCATTTTTAACACTGTTAGAGAAGCATTATCACCACTCGGTGAGCCGTTTTGGTCCGGTATTACCTTACTTGGGGATGCATTGGTTGGCCCCCTATTTTTAATTCCATTTCTTAAAAACCGGCCCGGTTTGATTTGGGATGGCACTCTAGCAGCACTCATTGCTACTGCCTTCACGCACATCATTAAACCCATTGCCCATATTGCCAGGCCCCCTGCAGTCTTAGACTTAGCAGTCATGGGGCCAAGGTTTTTACAAGGATCATTTCCATCGGGTCATACCACTACAGCTTTTACGGTTTTGGGCTTGCTGGTGATGGTGGGGGTCATTCGTGGTTTTGGGCCTATCCTTCTCGCCTTTATATTGGCTGGATTAGTAGGGGTTTCGCGCATAGTGGCAGGCGTGCATTGGCCTGCAGATGTGTTGATGGGAATTGCAGGTGGTTGGTTGTCTGCTATTTTTGCTATGTATCTTGCTCAGCGTTGGCCTTGGGGTGGGCAAGGGTGGCCAATGCGTGTGCAAATTGCGCTTCTGGTCTTGATCGCCTTATTTGATTTGTTAAGCCACGATACCGGCTATGCATCAGGTATTGTGCTGCAGCGCCTGGTCGCTTTATTGGGCCTGGTATGGTTGGCATGGGATGCCATTGAGGCGTACTATTTGAAGGTTAGTACTGCCTAAAACGTAGGCGGTTGACTTAAGAGGGTCCCAATCATGGGTTTGGGAGTGTTAACCAATCTCTCATCATTTGCTGCTCAGCAGGCGTTTACTCAAACGCAGGGCGCACTTGCGACCTCTATTCAAAGACTGTCCTCTGGATTGCGCATCCAATCAGGTGCAGATGATGCAGCTGGATTGGCCATTTCAACTCACCTGACTTCCCAGATCAATGGGATTAGCCAAGCAGGGCGAAATGTAAATGACGGAATTTCATTGGTTCAAACTGCCGATGGTGTTTTAGCCTCAGTTTCATCCCAATTGCAGTCACTCCGAACCTTAGCTGTTCAAGCGTCTAGTTCTTCCTATAGTGCTTCAGATAGAACTAGTCTTAATCAACAATCGCAAGAATTGCTCAACGCCATTCAGGCTTCAGTGCTAGGGGCGCAATTTAATGGCATGGCATTATTAAACGGAACGTTTAATGGGCATTCAATCCAAGTGGGGGCGGAGGCGCATCAAACTGTTTCTATTCTTATTCCCAATCACCAGATCGGTACGATGGGGAGCTATCAAATTACGACTGGGCTGGTATCAGGTAATGCATTTACTTCATCTAATACCATTCAAATCAACGGGCAGACCACGATTGGTGCCTCTTCAGGTGATGCCACGAACACGGGTTTGTCCGATGGCAGTGCCTATGCTTTGGCTTCAGCTATTAATGCCCAAACAAATTTGACAGGTGTAACTGCTGCTGCTTCTACTTCCTTGGTGGGGGCTTCCGCGCCAAGTGCCAATACGGCTTTGTCTAGTGGAGACATCATTATTAATGGCACCAGTATTGGATCAGTATCAGGATCAAGTTCTGCTGTGGGACAAGGGTATCAAGTTCAGACAGCCATTAATGCATTATCGGCAACGACTGGGGTGACTGCATCAGTGAATAGTTCGTCAGGGCTTGTGACACTGAATGCGGCCGATGGTCGAGATATCATCCTCACTCTCAGTAATGATGCGAATATGGGTTCGGGTCTATTTGCAAGCAATGGAACTTCGACCACGCACGGACAAATTCAATTATCCTCACCTCAGGCCTTTTCTGTTTCTGAATATGGCTCATCAGATGTAGCTAATCTTACAGGGGCTTCTTCGCCTTCTTTATCTTCTTTGAGTTCAATTAGTCTTGCATCCACATCTGCAGCCACGAGTGCAATTGGGGTAATAGATTCAGCAATTCATCAGGTGGATATCACGCGCGAGAATTTAGGTGGCTATCAAAATCGATTTGGGGCTGTGGTTGATCAGTTATATCAATCCTCGATAAATGCATCTAATTCTCGAAGCCGTATCCGCGATACAGACTTTGCAGCTGAGACTGCAACACTGGCCAGCAACCAAGTTCAACAGTCCATTGACGTTGCCATGCTCACCCAAGCGAACGTCTTTCCCGCAGCCATTGCAGCCCTGCTCAAGGGCCTGCCGGCGCCGTCGATTTCCAGCACACCCTACTCCTCTGGTGCATATCGCGTTGGCCAGTAATCGCAAGACTTTCTGCACTTTTATTTGATTCCTATTTTATTTCCAGGGGGTGACAACATACTCATCCTCTGGTTATAATCTGAGGCTGAGCTCATTAAAGAGTATTTAAAATCTTTATTGAGGCTAACTGGCCTGCTGTCCCTATCGTCTAGAGGCCTAGGACACCGCCCTTTCACGGCGATAACCCGGGTTCGAATCCCGGTGGGGACGCCACTCTGATGGCCTTAATGTGACTGATTCGCTTTCACACCTTTACTTTTCCAGTTTCCAAGCAGCCAGACGGTTAGCACGCGCTCCCGCTCGGGAACCTGAAGCCCGTCTTCATGGGCACGGCTTTCAACTTGCACTGAGCCTTCCGTCGCCGCTCGTTCCCTATGATGTAGAACAAGCAGATGAAAAAACGACCCTTTCGCCCATTCATCCCTCTGCTGAACGATGGCACACCCAGATTGCTGAATGGGATCATCAGTCGCTTAATGATTTTGTGGCGCATCCCAGTGACTTGAGAATCCTTCAAACTTTTGTCAAAACGCTCGATGTATCTGGTCACGAAATGGCTTTGTCTAGCATGCCCGATCGAGGGGTTCGCAAAGATGAGCAAGGCAACTATTTTGCTTGGCGTTCCTATCGCTTTGAATCGGCCCATCAGTTACCCAATGTTCCACCCGGCCATAAATGTGGTCGATTGCATGGTCATGGCTTTCAAGCGGTGATCCATATTCCTGTAACGCACGCAGAGCAAGAATGGAATAGCGATTATCATCAGTTAGATCTGGCATGGGCGCCACTTTATGCACAGTTGCATCATCATTATTTAAACGACATTCCCGGGCTCCCTAACCCCACTAGCGAATGGCTTGCGGTGTGGATTTGGGATCAGTTAAAGGAAGTGTTGCCAGCGCTCAGTTGGATCACGGTTTTTGAGACTGCAAGTTGTGGCGGGCATTACGATGGTATGAAGCATCGCATCTGGAAAGACTTCAGCATAGATAGTGCTACCGAAGAAGCAGGGATGACCTTTGGACACACATGGACGTTGCGCTTAAATTTGCAGGGGCAATTGCACCCTACTTTTGGATGGGCGATGGATTTTGCAGATGTGAAACGGGAGTTTGAACCACTTTTTCGCAGCTTGGATCATCAGCCTTTAAAAGAAGTTGTTGGATTGGTATCGCCTGATAGTGCGGGGCTCGCGCGATGGATTCGTCACCACGCCCATTTAGTGCTGCCTCAGTTGGGTCGAGTCGATGTCCTGGATGGCTGCGGAAGTGGTGCAAGCCTGGACTGGGGCGCGGGTGGTATTCAGGTTTTAGCGCCGTGACCTATCACGTCAAAGAAATGTTTTACACCTTGCAAGGAGAAGGATGCAGAGCAGGGCGCGCTTCGGTCTTTTTGCGTTTTGCAGGATGCAATCTGTGGTCGGGCCTAGCGCGTGATCGAGAGCAGGCCTTGTGCAATTTTTGCGATACCGATTTTGTAGGTACAGACGGTGAAGGGGGGGGACGTTTTGAATCACCTCAAGAGCTGGCTTTAGCCGTGAGGCGCAGCTGGGATCGCGCTCAATTGGAAACCTCGCAGTTCGCTAACGCTACTGTACCTTATGTGGTGTGCACCGGTGGAGAGCCTCTGCTGCAATTGGATACGGCGCTTATCGTGGCTTTGCATGACGAAAACTTTGAGATCGCAGTGGAAACCAATGGCTCGATTGCAGCGCCCGAAGGAATTAATTGGATTTGCGTCAGCCCTAAAGGACAAGTACCTGTATTGCAACGAACAGGGGATGAATTGAAATTGGTCTACCCTCAGAGTAATGCCATGCCCGAGGCGTTTGAAGATCTAGAGTTTGATCATTTTCTTCTACAGCCGATGGATGGTGATCAGGTGCATCAAAACACTCAAATGGCCTTGCAATTTTGTCTGACGCATCCAAAGTGGCGCTTGAGTTTACAAACCCATAAGTGGTTAGGGATACCCTAAGTGATCAACAAAGCCTGTGCTCTAGGTTTTTTGCTAGTGAATTTGTTTTTTATTTGCGTGCACGCTGAACAGGCTAATTTAAACACTCCCCTTTTATTAAAAGTACAATTTTCAGAATCGTTAGGCAATATCCCGGATCACCATCCTCGAGCCTTTGTGACCAACCAAGGGAGTCATGATTTATCGGTGATGGATGTTGCTTTAGGAAAGGAAATGGCGCGTATCCCTTTGCCCGAATCTCCTGCAGGTGTTGCAGTGGACAACACATTTGGGATGGTCTTTGTCAGTAGCCCAGATGGTCGTGCGGTCACCAAGATAGATGCCCAGTCTCTTGAAGTGTTGGCAACACAAGAAGTGGCGGGGGGGCCAGTAGGAATTGCGGTAGATCCATCAGGAAAACGGGTCTATGTGTCTGACTGGTATAACAATCAGCTCCTTATCTTAGATGCTGAAAACTTAAAAGTACTCCATCGTATTTCGGTGGGTCATGTCCCTGCGGGATTGGTGATCTCCCCTGATGGAGATCGTTTGTATCTAGCTGAGCGCGATGATAATCAGCTCGCAGTATTGAATACCCACTCATTAGAACGTATCGCCTCGATACCTGTGGGTCTGCATCCCTTTGGTGTGGCGATGGATGCGTTAGGGAAGACGATTGTTGCAGTGAATGTGCAAAGCAATGATGTCAGTATCATTGATGCTTTAGCGCTAAATGAAAAGGCAAGAGTTTCTGTGGGCATTTCTCCATACTGCGCCGTATTTTCTGATGATGGGCGCGTATTTGTGACCAACCAGCACAGTGATAGCGTGAGTGTGATTGATACTGTTACTGCTCAGCTCATCAAAACAATCCGCGTAGGTGCTTTTCCTGAGGGAATAGAAATTGATCAGGGGCTATTATTCGTAGTGAGCTGGATGGAAGAAGAGTTGGATGTGATCGATCTGAAAACACTGAAGATGATTCATAAAATTCCAGCGGGAAAGAACAGTCGCGGCTTTGGGCGATTTATTTGGTCTGGGGCTCATCACGCAAATTGACCCAGAAGGCGCAATTTGAAATAAGATTCACCCATTCGATTTTTGATTATCTAAATTTATTAAACCGAGGAGATTGCTCAATGCGTCTAACCCAAGCACTGGCGGGAATTACCACTTTGACATTGTTATCTTTTTTGTCACCTTTAGCGCAGGCCCACGGTCCTACGCGTCAAAAAGTGACTGAAGAGATCACCATTAATGCTTCGCCCGATGCAGTCTGGAAAGTGGTGGGGGATTTTGCGGGTATTGCGAACTGGCACCCTGCGGTTGAAAAAAGCGAAGCCACTAAAGGTAATGAAGTAGGTTCTGTTCGCACCCTTGCAATCAAAGGCGGCGGCAAGATGGTAGAAGAAATTGAAGGTTATGATGCTGAGAACAAAGTAATCAAGATTCGTGCACTAGATGGCGGAGCGGTGCCTGCTACGAATTTCAGCATGATGATGGCAGTTGCTCCAGAAGGTAGCGGGGCTAAAGTGACATGGCGTGGTGCGTTTTACCGGGCCTATACCAACAACGATCCTCCCCCTGATCAGAATGACGAAGCAGCAGTGAAAGCAGTCACCTCTGTATTCAAATCTGGTCTTGAAAGCTTAAAAGCTAAACTCGAAAAGAAATAAGTTTGACTAAAACGGAGTCCGGTCATGTCCTTGTTTACGTCTTTATTCAAGCATGGCTTTAAACCTGACCGGGCTCTGGTTTTAGCTTGTGTTGCCGTTTTTGGTTTTACACCTCGTTTTTCCTGTGCTGATTCAGAGCTCCTCCCGAATCATTCCCTGGCGCATCGTTATCCAGCCATAGTTAGTGTTTCACAGCCGCAGGCAGCAGAGGCGGGCGCCGATATACTCCGTCATGGTGGTGATGCCATCGATGCCGCGATGGCCATTCAATATGCGCTGGGTGTCACCGAACCGCAATCGTCTGGGATCGGCGGAGGGTCATTTATTCTCGTTTGGCGCGCGCAGGATCACAGCGCCTGGTTTATTGATGGTCGTGAGGCTGCACCCATGGCTACCACTCCAGATCAATTTGAAAAACTCACCTTTGATCAGGCCTCAATGACTGGCCTCTCTGTTGGGGTGCCAGGAACGGTTGCAGCTTTTCAGGTGGCGCATACCCGTTGGGGAAATTTACCCTTTAGTGAAGATCTACAACCTGCCATCGTATTAGCGGATCAAGGTTTTCCTCTCGGAAAATACGTTTCTAAAATGCTGGCAGATAAAAAATTTCAACCTCGATTGAATGAAGCAGCACGAGCAGTATTCATGCCAGAGGGCCGTCCTATTGAAGCCGGTGAAATCCTTGTTCAGAAAGATCTGGCACGAACCTTAAAACTGCTCGCTGATAATCCGGCACAGTTTTATCGCGGAGAAATTGCGCAGGCGATTATTGAGGCGCAGCAGCCCTCTCGGGTTGGGCCTGGCGGCGAAGGACGCATGCAAATACAAGATTTACTGCGCTATGAAGTCAGGGTTCGCAAACCGCTAGAAGGCCAATATCGAGGCTACAAAGTCCTCACCGTGCCCTCTCCTTCTGCAGGTGGAACAACATTATTAGAAACTTTGGGCATGCTAGAGCGCTTTCCTTTAAGCGATCAAAAAGCCGGATATGGAGAGGTCAGCCCCCGGACATGGCATACGCTGATTGAAGCATTGCGCTTAGCCTCAGCAGATCGACTACGCTACTTAGGGGATGATAAACAATCAGTGCTGCCAACTGAAAAGCTGGTTTCTGGGACCTATGTTAAATCGCGTGCTGCCTTGATTACGGATCAAGTATTAAAAGAAGTGAGCTACGATTCTTTCGAACAAGAAAAGGGCCGCAATACAACCCATTTCAGTGTGGTTGATCATGAGGGAAATATTGTTCTGGTGACCAGCACCATTGACTATATTTGGGGTACCGGCATGATGGTTCCGGGGTGGGGATTTTTTTTGAACAATGAGTTGACGGACTTTAATTTAAAGCCTGAAGGCCCCAAGCTGGGAATGGAGCTGGCTCCCAATGACGCAGCCCCCGGTCGTCGGCCTCGCTCGAGCATGGCTCCCACTTTATTGCTGAAAAACGATCTGCCCTTTGAGGGCTTGGGTTCACCGGGAAGTGCCAGCATCATTAGTACCGTCTTGCAGACTATTGTACGCACGGTAGATTTTGCTCAGCCTCTAAAGAGCGCAGTTGAAGCGCCGCGTTTTGCACAGACCTCGCCGCGAGACGAGCCCAGTTTTGAGCCGGGTTGGCATTCTGATGTACTGGATGGCTTAAGCAAGGTAGGTCACTCCCTCAAGTATGAGGGGCGTGGAATGGGCTCTGTGCAAGGATTGGAATGGTCACCAAAGGGACAGCCCCATGGCGTTGCAGACTCACGAAGAGACGGCACGGTGATTGAGGTTGCGGTTCAATAATGATCTTTGGGGCTTTATTCCCATTTCATATTAGTCATCTATTCAATTAAGGTTGGCTATGCAGTGCGCTTGCAACGAGCGCGCCAGCGACCCCTAATTGGCTCAGCTGCGATGCATGAAATTGGGCTACCCCTCCTGCTACAAAAACCTGAGTCGGCTTATCTAATTTACTGGCCTTGAGTAAGGCGGATTGGACTTGCTCAAAATCAGGCCCCGCTCCTACTCCTACTTTCGCCAAGCTCATCACAATCACTCGCTCGGGCCAATACTCAGGGTGGCTTAACCATCCAGCATCGCCGCGAAATCCCTCTGGACCAAAATCTAAAGACAACACAGAGTGTTGAGCTTGATTAGAGAGGTTCTCAAGGGCCTGCAATGTCTCTGTCCCTAATACCGGAAGCAAGGTCGAAAATCCCTCGCCCCTTTCTAAAACTGAACCTTGCAAATTCGATTCTGATGCGCCGGAAATGTTTTCTTTTTGACAATGTAACTGGATTGCGGATTGCCCACTCTCAAAACTTTCGAACCCCGCATCCAACCAAATCTCGATATCGCTAAAACGCGTAGCCAGTTGATTAATCAGTGGCCATTGCGCCCGCTCATGCATGATGCCATCCAGATCCGCGATATAGGCTGTCTTAGCCTTGCTTCGATTCAGTAAGGCCTCTAGAACTTCTTCCGGATCGGATCCTTGCACCAAAGGAGTTTGAATAGGTGCGTACAAATCCCGTTGTCCCGCGCGCGCATGCACCACCTGCCCGGATAAAAGATCGATCACGGGAATCACAGCTATAGGCCATTCATGCCCTTCGGCGGTAGGATGTGCAACCATGAAACTCCTGATACTTGAATATGTAACGGCTGGCGGATTAGGGGATCCGGTTGGATCCCCACTTCTTGAGGAAGCTGATGCGATGGCACTCGCCTTAGCTCGCGATTTTAGCGAGTTATCGGAGTACACGGTCTCATTACTTCGCTACCCACATCTAGTGCTGCCTCCTTCAAGCCCCATTCACATCCTTCCCTCAACAGGCGTGTTGGGCGAATGGGAGCAGGCCTTGTTAGCGCATGACCAAGTCCTCATCGTAGCGCCTGAAACGGATTCAATACTTTTGAATTGGTGCGCGCGCGCAGACAAAATAGGAATCAAAAGATTGGGTGCCAGCCTAGCAGCACTGACCATCGCAAGCGATAAATGGCAGACTGCACAGCATTTGCAACATCACTCTATTGCTCATGTCCCAACGTATCGACTCGATACTTCTGTTCCATGGTATGACCATGATGGTGCATGGGTACTCAAACCCTGCGATGGATGTGGTTGTGATGGCGTTCAACGTTTTATATCTTCAGAACAAGCCCAACAAGCGATTACACAATTACCCTCTACGCATTTGAGCCATTGGATCGCGCAACCATGGTTAGCAGGCCAAGCAGCAAGCCTCACCCTTCTAGGAAGTTCTCAAGGCGCTCAATTGCTGAGCATCAATGAGCAAGTATTGAGTATTTCAGCAGAGGGTTATGTTTACTTAGAAACAGTTCATACCGGATCGATTAAGCAAGATTTTTCGCTTTTTGAAAACCTCACCCAATCCATACATAATGCAATTCCTGGATTACATGGGGTATACGGAATTGATATCCTCATCCAAGATCACCTACTTACCGTTGTTGAAATCAATCCTCGTGTCACCAGCGCCTATCCTGGACTAAGAGTCGCATTGGGCACAAACCCCGCTACACTGTGGGTTCAGAGTCTGGGCTTTCCTATACCAACTTCAAACTCATCTTTTTAAACCATTCCATTTTTTTCACTGCATAGACTGACTATTTCAGCAATCTTTAACATGCAAACCTCATCCGCCCGCCAAGATTCTATATTTCCTTTTACTTTGGGCTGGGATATCGGCGGGGCGCATTTAAAAATTGCTGTACTGAATCAAACGGGACAACTCATTGGTGTAGAGCAATATCCCTGTGCGCTCTGGAGGGGAATAGATCAACTCACGCCCTTAATCACACAAATACTCAACAAGTGGACTCCCGTCGCGCAGCATGCCGTCACGATGAGCGGCGAGATGGTCGATCTTTTTACTGATCGCATCTCAGGCGTCAAAACCTTACTGCACACCTTTGCAAAACACGTCGGTGAGATTCCTGTTCAGGTGTTCTGTGCGAAGCACGGATTTATTTCTTTGAAGGAGCTTGAAGGGTATGAAGCAGACATTGCTTCAGCTAATTGGCTGGCCTCAGCAACTTGGGCTGCGCAACATTTTGAATACGGAATCTTTCTTGATATTGGCAGCACCACAACCGATGTATTGTATTTTGAAGGTGGACGGCCTGCTCCTACTTCGATTGGCGATGCCGATCGACTGATCAGCGAGGAACTGGTTTATACCGGTGTTACACGTACCCCTTTGATGGCCTTGGCGCAGCGCATTACTTGGCGTGGTGAAACGCGTGGGGTGATGGCTGAACTCTTCGCCACCACGGCAGATGTATATCGCATTCTGGGAACATTGCCTGACGATGCCGACCAACATGATGCGGTTGATGGTGGGGAGAAAACGCGCTCTGCCAGTATTTCGCGGATGGCGAGAATGATAGGGCTGGATGGACATGAGTATGAGGATGCTGCATGGTTAGAACTCGCAGGAATTTGGCAGTCAATTCAGCAAGCGCACATTCAAGCAGCTTTACATCGCGTTCAGCAAAGGCTGCTGACCTCACCCACCGTCTCTGTCCATGACGCCTCAGCTTACCCTTCGCCTTCTCTTTCCTTTGCTTCATCAGCAGGTATATCTGCACCTACTTCAAAAAATAGCCAGCTCATTCCACTTGTCATGGCAGGTGTGGGGCGTTTCCTGGTCAGCGGCTTGATGAATCATGAAAGTGCTCCAACAGATTTCATCACAGTTGAATTTGGCGCATTGGGAAACCTGATCCATCCAGATCATCACAATCCTATGCTTGCGGACTATGCCAGTCGATGTGCTCCTGCCGTTGCAGTTGCTGCACTCTTATTCAGACCCAAATAAAAAAAACCCCGCCGAAGCGGGGTTTTTTTAATGAACCCGAAGAAACTCGGAGATCAGTGTGCTGCAAAGGGGTGAGCAGTGGTGCCTTTCTTTGCAACAACATCAGCTGCAGTGGGCAGACCAGCAACAGCGCGCTGGATTGACTCACGAGTAGCTTTGTAGTTGTAGTCCTGGATCTTAGCGTCGTCAGCTGCTTCCCAGTGAATGAATACACCAACGCAGATGAAGATGTCGTTGGCTTCAGCCAAAGGAATGGTGCCATCTTCAACGCTGTCAGCAACAGCCATTGCAACGCCACGCTGTGCGGGGCCAAACATCTGAACAGCTTGCTTAGCGCCTTTGATCGTGACTTTGTTGAACATCACGGTGTTGGGCTTAACAGGCAGGTTAGGAGCAACAACAGCTAGCAAGGAGGTGAAGCCATCCTTATTGTTGACCAATGCGTTGCAGAATGCTGACTCAGCGGCAGAACCGCGTGGGCCTAGGATCAAGTCAATGTGAGCAACTTCGTTGCCATCACCAACCAGGGACTCACCAACCATTACATGATTAATCTTTGACATGTTTCCATCTCCATTAACAGACTTCTTATTTAAACTTGTGGGGAGAGCCCACTTCTCTTTTTCAGCAAATCCCTTTCGGGCCCCGCCAAAAACCTAGGCTAATCTCTTTCAAGACCAGCAATATCAGAAGGCTCGACGGCTAATGCCGCGTGCCATTATAACTGTTTGCATCGACTAATCGCATTATCAAAATGCTTGCTACAACTAAATCTGCACTCGTTCCTGGGTTTATTTTGTTTTCACGCCAGCGACGATGAATTTGTAACAAATCTGGCCAGACTTCTGCTGCGTTGCCGCAAATTTCCCACTGTTCCAATACATGTCGTGCTTCATCTTGAGTCGCTTGTGCTACTGCCAATCCATGACGTCGTGATACATGCGTATCTGGTTGATTTGCAACAAAATCAAGGTAACAGCGGGTAATAGCCCACAATTCTGCCTCGCCTTTTTCTTTGGAGCGCATTAAAGACTGAACCCCCATCCCAAACACCCCAGAATAATCTTGCGTATATTCTTGTGCGATCTGATCCCTGTTTGCCGCTAATCGCATGACTTCAAATAAGTTAATACTAGGCTCACACTGAACGTCTTGCTCTTTACTCGCGCCCAAACCGCCGGGCGCAGCTAAGCGAATGGCGCGATAACAGGCCTGCGCATCTTCTATAGACAGTTCAGTTAATTCCATATGCAATGCTTTTTGTAGCGAATCTAGAGTGAGATCCTCTCTCAGTCGTTCGAGCGCCCTCAACACAGGTGCAAACAGCAACACAATACCCAGATTCGTATTACAAGAGACCACGCGGTGTGTCGCCTCTACAGAAAATTCTATCCTCTGGCCTACTGAGTAAGCTGATTGGGTGATAGGAGAAATGATGGCCTCCGCGCTTTTCACAAAGTCTGTAGCATTCATATCATGCATCGGAAACCCAATACTCACATTGCCAGGCTTAAATGCCCGTATATCCTGTGTACAGGCATCCATTACAGCGGTTTGTAAGCGCGATTGATCCATTAGTGCAGCGTCTCCTCAGAGGAGCGATGATCAGATGGATAGAGTTGAGAAGCAAGCGGATGCCGTAAAGTAGCGGCGGGCATCACACAGCGATTGAGAAAATCAGCGATGAGACGGTCGGCAATACGATGAGGCGTGACGGATTGCAAGCCATACCAAGCCGGAACGCTATTGACTTCTAAGATTTGAAGATGGCCGTCTTGCCCGCGAATCAGGTCTACGCCGGCATAGTCCATTTCAAGTACCTCAACTGCGCGCTCTGCAAGGAGTTCTAAATCACCTGTTGGAATGATTGATTCACAGCGAGCACCTTGTGCGACGTTGTTTATCCAGTCTTTTCCATAACGCGCCATGGCGCAATCTACCTTACCACCAACCACAAAAACTCTGAAATCGCAGCTAATACCATTCCAGCTTGGAACAAAACGTTGTAGGTAAGCTACGCCCTTAAATACTTCAAGATCAGGCATGCTGTCTTGAGGATTGAGTTTGATGATGCCCTCACCCTGAGATCCAAAGAGAGGTTTGCATACCATGGTGTGACCTGCCGCCCACTCAAGCATCAAAATTGATTTTATAGCCTCTGGGGTTTCGCATACCCAAGTAGGTGGAGTGGGTAAACCCGCACGATGTAAGAGCAAACTGGTCATCCCCTTATCAACGGTTCGCTCGATAGCTTTGGCATCGTTGTAAACGGGAACGCCGCTTTCGCGGAGAGCATGCAAGATATCCAGCCTTAAGATCACCTGTTCTAAGGAACCGCCTGGAACCCCACGAACAAACACCCCATCAGGTAATTCTGTTCCAAACTCGCCTAGATAGAGTCCCTCAGAGTGGTTAAGGTCAATGCGGCAATCTTGCAAACGCAGATAGCGTGCATCTATCCCGTAGGCCAACATAGACTTCAACAATTGCCGTCCATGCCAACCCGGGTCGTCGGTGACCACTGCAATCCGCAAGGGCGCAATACTCAAGGCACTCAGCTCCCAGTTCCAAAAGATTGGTAGAGCAGGGCTTCATTGATTTGCCCACCATGAAAGCTATGGCCTGTATCGAGGTTGCTTACGGTCACCGCTGCAGGGGCAAACAACATGGGATCGATTTGGTAGAAGTCATATTTGTAGTCTTTGAAGACTTGGCCAAAGGGTTTGCCGTAGTCATTGGAATTAGAACTTGGCAGGTGCTTTGCTAAATTCTTTGCGGCTTCATCGCTTCCCTTTACATAAAGCTGAATTTCGCCGCCATAGAGAATCGCATCGTTTGTTCTGCCCATACCCGTTAGGAAATCTACGCCTGGTGGGGGGAGGGGAGCCGTGCCGCGACCATCGATGATGTGGCTTAAATTGAAGCCCAGCGCATGAGCTTTATGCATCGCCACTTCTAACACGCGAGCCACCACTTGAAGGTTACCGGCCAAACTGCGCGTGGGGGTGAGGATAAAGACCAATTGTTCTGGATCAAGTTGGGTGTCGCGTGCCACTTTTGCAATCACTTCGGCGGGGGGGTGACGATCTACTTCCAGCACTAAGGTGGTTCTATCAAGGGCAGTATCGGTATAGCCTAGCTCTGCAAAGAGTGGCTCTTTGAGGGCGATGCTGCGAGCGGGCCCCGATCCTAAAGCATGAAAAGCCTCTTTCCCTTCTCCTGCGGATAGGCTCCATCCTGCATATTGACTTCCCAGGCATGCAAGTATTGGTTCAAAACTCCCTACTGAAAGACGCAGGCGGCTGGGACCGCAGCTAGGTTCGATATCAACGGTACCTAGTCCACCCATGCAAATTTCTGCGATTAATCTTCCGGCTTCTAGCCCCCCTGGGGCTTCAATACCCGCGTCAACAATAGTAGAACCTTCTGGTGATTGGCTGACTTTTACGCGCAGCAGATCAGCTTCTTCGATCAAACTGTCTACTAGGGATGCAACGTGTTCTTGAATGCTTAAAGGATGATTGGCGTAATGACTGGCGTGAGGGGCTGAAGTCGTGCTGTGATCTTGGCTCATTATGTTTTCCTTTGTATGTGGCGCCCCATTTCTTATGGATGCACGCATACCACATGGCATCTCGAATTCATTGGGACTGATAGGCACCAGATGTTCAAGATGAACATCTCGTTCCGGCCTTTCGCCGGGCTCAAAGGTAATAGAGCAAGTCCTCTCCAGCCACGGGGTTCAGGCATTCCCGCAGAGCCTTCACTTGCGCTCTGAGCTTTCCTAGCCCCCCATCTGAAATAACGATACTGCAAATCGGTTCACCCGCTTGAAATGTGCGGGGTAAGATTGGCAAGTCATGACAGCCTGAGGGAAATTGGAAATCGGCTGGAATCGACAACAGGGCACTAGCATAAACGATTGCCATCCCCCTGTTCAAGAGATTGTGAGAGGCTGGCCACAAAGTGTTGCGATTAGCATGAAAATGAGCGCTATTTAAAGCATCTAAGCCAATGATTGTGTTGAAGTTTGGTAATAAAGGGGTAGGTTTCGCAGCTCTTAGGCAAGAAATGAGATGCGCCTCAAAGAGTGGGGCTAGAAGAGCGTTGGGGTAAAGGGCAAGGCTGGCAGGGGGCCTGGGATTGATTTCGAGCAGCCACAAGGTTGCACCATCCCAGATCGCATCTAGGCCATTGAGCCCTACTAAGCCAAATTGACGACAAATTGAATGGCAAGCGTTTGCAAGTGATATGCATGCTGGCTCTGGAATATCGGCATCTACTACCAAGCCCCCAAATCTAAATGGCCTTTCTGATGAGGGGGCAAGATACTGCCTATGTATAGACAGGACAACGCACTCAGGGCCGTTTAAAAAAAGCGCTGAAAGGGCAATGCCCTCAACATATTGTTGGGCATAAAACGGTGCTTTAAGTTGGATCGCCTCGTCGAATGAAACAACTTCGATGTGTGCGCCACCTGAGGCGCCCATCGTTTTTTTGAGCCACTGCGGGATCGCCTTGCGCGAAGGGGAATTGCGCGAAGGGGAATTGCATGAAGTGGTATCTGTTGCTTCATCACTGTTGTCGGCGTTGGATTGCCTATCCCTTAGATGAGAGAAGGGTGGCAATAAAGCTGGGGTGGATAAACCAAGCTGCAGACATCTCCGATAAAACACTACGGGATCTTTGCAGCATGTCACGCACTGTGCTTGATTTCCTAGTATCCCGCCTAGCAGATTGAGCTTATCGAGTGTATCAGGTGAGGATTCAAATCCGGTTGTAGTGACAACCAAACCTGATGGATTAAGCGCTTTCCAGTCTTGAACAAGCGGTATGAGTGCTGAGTGAGCGGGTAAAAAAGGGGCTTCTTTTGTGTCGGGCACCAGGCCAACATACCGCGCAGCCAGACGTGTATCCATGTCGCCAAAGCAATCGAATACATCAACGGTATACCCTGCTTGTTTGAGGGCCTGTGCTGCGATTCGACCACTGCTACCAACCACCAAGATCGGTGCAGCAGTCAATCGGGATTGAGCCAGGTTAGAGCTCAGCTACCCGCTCCCGGGCAAACTGGAAGGCGTCACGGAAATCTAGATAGACCGGCTTATCAGAATTCAACATGCGCTCAAACATGCCATGCATCACTTGGTATTTGATGTTACCCACAGCTAAGGGGCCAATTCCAACAGCATGACCTGAGCCAGAGGGCATTGGAACGCCTTGATCGGTAAGCGAGATTCCGGCGATGCCTGCAGGAGGAACCGCATTCAAATCAGCAGCAACTTTAAGGTGCTTGCACCCTTCTAATTGTTTGGCTGAGGCCACTTGTACTCCGGCCTTTGCTGCGCCCAATACGATCTCTGCACTTTCAAGTAATTCTTCAATTTTAGCGACGTCGCTCATATCAGCGGCTTCGGTGTTTGCACCGTAATGGGCATTGATGGTTTCTGCAGCAATGCGGGCCCTAGCCAAACCCGCATGCGAGGCCACGCGCACCCTTGCACCTGCAGTTGACGCCAAGACCGCAGCTGCAGAACCTACTGGGCCTGTGCCGCCAAGCAATACCACATCACGTCCTTCTAATTCCTGATTGAAATGCTTACGCAGCTGATGTTCAACCGAAGCCACCATTGCGGCTGCAGTGGTAAATGCGCCAGAAGGGTCGGCAAATACACTGACTTCAAACGGAGGCACCATTGCGCGCTTAACCATATCCATCATGTCATAAGCCAACCCAATATCGCGCCCACCTAAGAAAATACCCGTGCGTTTTACTCCGGTTGGGCCGCGAGAAAAAATGGCGTCTTGGGTGTAGCCGGTGACTTGATCTAATGTGATTCCGGTGTAAGGTGTGACTACCTGAAAGCCTGCGTCATACGCCATGTTAACGTCAAACGGGCTGACGTTAGGGCTGGGGGTCAACATGTGCAATATATATAGTTTTTCCATGAATGGAGAGCTCGTAAAGTTAAAAAAATCTACTCAGGCGCATACCATTGTGCACCTTGATGATTGGCTTCGGTGACTTCAATATGTAGCCCGGGTAATGCAAGGTCATGCGTGCGTTGCGCCCACTCCTGAGCGGTCGTTGCATCGGGTGCGATGACAAAACCCGTTGGCCCCCAAGAACTTTGTCCTCGGCATTGCGCCCCAATAGAACCTAAAAAGTCGAGTGCCAGGCTTACTTTCTGGCTGGTAAATCGGCCGCCTTGGGCAGGCGCAAAATGGTCACCTACCGTTTCCTGTAACTCTGTAATTGCAAGACCAAAGGGAGCTAAATCTGCTTCAGCAATGGCGGGTAGCGCACGCATCATCGTGATGTGGCAAAGCCTTGCAGCGAGCGCCTCAGGGAATACGGGAAGATGCTTAAATGCTTCGGTCTCTGCTTTACCATGCAATCCTTGATGCTCTGGATCCATCAATAAAACAATCCGCCATGCTGAAGGAAAGGCAATGCGCGCTAATAATGGCGGCGGTTCATCATTCTTACCTCTCCCGCCATCTAAAATAAATCCACCCGATTCAAATGCACCGATGCCAATACCCGAACGATTGCCGCGATCAAGCGCGGCGGCCAATTCACGGGGGCAGAGCGGCCTGCCATGCAGTTGAGACACAACGCTGCCCAACGCAAGTGCGAGCTGCGTTCCTGAACCTAAACCAGAATGGCTGGGAATCGTTCGCAGAAGTGTGATCTCTACGTTGTGATGGAAGCCAAACAAACAGGCAAGTTGGCCAAGCAGTTTTTCAATACGCGCCCGCTGTGATTCTTGTAAGTTTGAACCTACAACTTTGGTTTGGTTTGCAAGACGACCTTCTATTTGCAGAGAGGGGTTCGCAAGGCTTACACCCACAGATCCAAAGCGTCGCCCCAGATGACCGCCCATATCCAGAAAGCCCAAATGAAGTCTTGAGGGAGCGATCAAGCCAAGTTGTAAGGCTTGTTCAGATCCGTTTTTCATGAATTCTTTAGATTGAGATCGGTTTAGTGCTGAGGATGATCCGCCGAGATCATCAGAGGAGAGCGGTGAGGAAGGATCAGTAATAGAAGTCATCATAGGGCGAATCACAATTAGCGGACGGCGTCCATAAATTGCTCATTACCGGTGAGCCCAATTTTACTTATTCCTATTCTTTGGGCTGCGGCTAACACCCTGGCTACATGCTCATAGGCCACATCTTTATTCGGTCTAAGATGGACTTCATCTTGATCTGACTGTTGTGAAACCACCTTGAACTTAGTTTCAACTGCGGCTTGATCATCGAGTAATTGACCGTTCCAGAATATCTGACCACGTGCATCGATATCTAATGTCACCACTACGGGATCATGATGCACAGGTGGCGCGCCTTGGGGCATGTTGAGCTTTACAGCGTGGGTTTGAATGGGGATGGTGATAATCAGCATCACCAAGAGCACGAGCATCACGTCAATCAGGGGCGTGGTATTGATTTCCATCAATACCTCATCTTCTTTTTGAGAACCGGTATTCATTGCCATGCTTGGATTCCTTTGGGTCTGAGCGATTAGGGACTAGAGCGCACAGGCGGTTCGGTAATGAAGCCCACTTTGCCAATCCCCGCTTGTTGGCAGGCGACCACCACTTTGCCTATGGCTTCATAACGTGTTTTTTGATCACCCCGAATATGCACCTCGGGCTGTGGTTTTTTGACTGCCTCAACTTTGAGTTTTTCTACCAGATCGCGGTGACTTGTGATGGGGTTTTGATTCCAGAATACATCCCCGTTTTCAGTTACTGATAACAAAATATTATCTGGATTGGTTTGAGTTGGGGTGTTCACCTCTTTGGGTAACTTAACCGGAATGGTATGGGTTACGACTGGGATGGTGATCAGAAAAATAATCAACAAAACAAGCATGACATCGACCAAAGGCGTGGTGTTGATCGTACTCAACACCTCATCCTCGTCTTCCTGACTTGGGTCATTGATGCCGCGTGGACTAATAGAAAGAGACATGCGTGCGCCTTTTCTTAGTCGCGTGCGCCCGGGCGCATACCTGCGATCAGAACTGAATGAACATCCGCACCGAAACTACGAACCCGTTCTAGTATGGTTTTATTGCGACGAACAAGCCAGTTGTAACCCAGCACGGCAGGAACAGCGACAGCTAAACCAATTGCGGTCATGATGAGGGCTTCGCCAACCGGGCCTGCAACCTTGTCAATAGAGGCTTGCCCAGCAATACCGATGGCGGTAAGCGCGTGATAAATACCCCAAACGGTTCCAAACAAACCAACGAAAGGGGCAGTGGAACTGACCGTAGCCAAGAATGTCAGGCCATTTTGCATGCGCCCTGCCACCAAATCCACAGCGCGTTGAATGCTCATCGTCACCCAAGTGTGGCGATCAATCGCTTCGATTAATTTGCCTTCATGATGCGCATTGGCGGATAAGCCAGATTCTGCGATGAAGCGGAAGGGACTTTCTTCGCTCAGTGCCTGAGTGCCTGCTGCAACTGAAGCTGCTGACCAAAATAATTCTCGTACCTCAGCGCTCTGCTTCATTGCTTTAGATTGCTCAATCAACTTGGTGATCAAGATATACCAAGTCCCTAGTGACATGATCACCAGTGCGATCAAGGTTCCATGGGTAACAAAGTCTCCCCCGTTCCAAAGGGCTTCCAAACCATAAGGGTTAGTTACTGTAATTTCCATGACACCTCCAAAGTGTGTTGCATTATTCGGCGTGGAATTCGATGACTTGATCGACTTCGAATTCGTCTTCACCTTTTTCAAAACGGAATTTTTGCACGTACTCGCTTGCCGCACGATCAAAAATTTTCTTGGGTTGCGCATCGCGCACAACCACATTGATGACTTCACCTGCGGGACTAATGGTTAATCGCAGCGAGACCCGACCGCTGATTCCTTCGCGGCGAGCGCGAGGGGGGTAGTTGGTGAGCAGTTCTTCAACAGGGGGGCGATAGATGGGGTTCACGCCTGCCCGGAGTCGGGGCTTAGGTGCAGCAGGTGCTGGCTTAGCATTGATGACCTCAGCGGGTTTTTGAATGGACAAGGGGGCTTGCTCTGGTGCTTTTTCGGCTACCACAGCAGTGATAGTGTTTTGGGCAGGCACTGGGGTTTGTAACTTGATCTCGGGGGGTGGCACAAACGCGGGAGGAGGTGCAACAGGTTTGGCAGGCGGGGTTTGGGGTGGAGTCGGAGGGGTTGGGGGCAAGGGCGGGGGCGGTTTGAGTGCCTCAATGATGGTGGCCTCAACGGGAGGACGAATTACCTCAATGACTTTGCGACCTAGTCCAGACACCAATCCATAAACCAATAAGATGTGAAGAAGGGCCGCAATGACAAGCGCTGCTGTGCGCCTTGCGTTTGGTTGGGTGTCCAGGTAACGATGGCTTTGCTGCATGAAAGGGGCGTTGTATGGCTTTTAGTGTTAGCTTTCAATTATACGACATAAGCTAATCCTTATATTGAAGCCTGACACCCCGAGTAAAGTGACTGTGCAACTGAGTTCAGTGGATCGTGATCCGCAATAAATTTGAAATTCCCCTGCCGCTGCGAGTATGGTGCGCTTATAAAATTGTTTGGAGTCTTCATGGCAACCGCTTCTTTAACTGATATTGCATGCCCTTTTTGTGGACTTGCTTGCGATGATTTAAGCTTGAATGAATCATCTGGAACACTCACCGCATCGGGAGGTGCCTGTTCCCGCGCGCAGTCCGTCTTTCAAAAAATTGGATCTGTTCGGTCGGACGCAGCTTCTAGTTGGATTGACGGCAAACCCGTTACCTTAGAGCAGGCTATGACCAAAGCCATTGAACTGATCGCCTCAGCTCAAGCACCTTTATTTGGGGGGTTGGCTACGGATGTATTGGGCATGCGCGGTTTGATGGAGCTTGCTGATCGTACCGGTGCCATCCTTGATCATATGAATTCAGAGTCTAAGCTCAGAAATTTGCGAACAGTACAGGATGCCGGTTGGATCACCACTACCCTGTCTGAGGTTCGCAATCGTGCAGATGTGATTGTGTGTTTTGGTACGGATGTCTCCTCCCGCTTCCCCCGTTTTTTTGAGCGTTGCGTATGGGTTGAAAAGCCTATGTTTTTGGAAGACAGCGAACATCGCCAAGTCATCCTCATCGGTGAGCCAAAAAATTTAGCTTCAGCAATCTCACCTAAAGGGCAGCAGCCCGAGGTCATTGCTATTGCTCAGGATCGCTTAGCTGAAGCCGCAGCCTTGATGCGGGGATTAGTAGCAGGCTCATTACCGAACAAGATTAAAACCGATCTTCCTTTTGAAGCACTACAAAGCGTGGCAGAACGTCTTCAAGCGGCACACTATGGTGTGATTGTCTGGGCAGCGGCAGATTTGGATTGGTCCCACGCGGAGCTCACCATTCAGGCCCTGACTGCCATGATTGGAACACTGAATAACACCACGCGCTGTGCAGGAATGCCCTTGGGTGGTTCGGACGGAGACTTTTCAAGCGATGCCGTCATGCTCTGGCAATCTGGTTACCCCTTCCGCACGAGTCTTGCATCCGGAACAAGCCAATATGATCCCGTGATGCACTCTACTGAACGTATTGTGGCAGAGGGCGAAACAGATTGTGTTTTGTGGGTGGCAGGCTTAGATCCTGATCGAATACAAGTGCCCAATTTGCGTGCGGTCACCTCACGTCACTCAGCATCTGCTAAAGGATGTCCAATGATTGCGCTGACTTCAGCAGGGGCTGATCTGGTTTCTGAAGCTGCGGTTCAAATCACCGTGGCCACCCCAGGAGTGGATACCCATGGTTACCTATTCCGAGCAGACAAAGTGGTCACACTTCCGCTGCGTAAAGCCATTCAACGTTCATACCCTACTGTTGCAGAGATTGCTCAGCATATTTTAGTCGGGCTGGGAGACAAAGCATGCTGACACTTCTTAAGGGCGGAAAAATCGTCGACCCAACACGCAAACTTTCTAGCGTATCGGGTGATCTCTTCATGCGGGATGGTTGGATTGTAGAGGGCCCCAATCCCGGGGAGCGGATTGATGAAGAGATCGACATTACGGGTAGGATTGTTATGGCGGGGGCTATTGATATGCATACGCATATCGGAGGCGGTAAAGTGAATATCGCCAGGAATATGTTGCCCGAAGATCATCGCTTTGATCCTGTGCATCGGGCTGGTTTATGTCGATCAGGTTGTGGCCATGCAGCTCCCAGTACCCTAACCACGGGATATCGCTATGCTGCGATGGGCTACACAGCGGGTTTTGAGCCCGCCATGCTGCCGGTAAATGCGCGCCAGGCCCACCTGGAAATGGGCGATACTCCCATTATCGATAAGGGCGCTTATGTGATGTTGGGCAGCGATGATTTTCTTTTGCGCTTAATGCGCGAAGGTGCCAGCCAAGAACGTATCAATGATTACGTAGGCTTTACGATTGCTTCCAGTCAAGCTTTGGGATTAAAGGTGGTGAATCCAGGCGGTATCAGTGACTTTAAATTCAACCGCCGTGCCTTGGATTTAGATGAAGCACACAGTCATTACAACGTGACTGCACGCCAGATTGTTTATACCTTGGCGCGCGCTTTGCATGAACTCAAGGTGCCGCATCCTCTGCATATTCATGCTTCAAATCTGGGTGTGCCGGGTAATTTCCAAACCACGCTCGATACGATTACGGGGGCAGAAGGCTTTCCTATTCACCTCACGCATATTCAGTTTCATAGTTATGGTACCGAGGGCGATCGTAAGTTTTCTTCTGAAGCCGCAAAGATTGCTGAGGCCATTAATAACAATCCGCACGTGAGTGCAGACGTAGGCCAAATCATGTTTGGTCAGACGGTCACTTGCTCAGGTGACAGCATGACCCAGCATCGCAATGCAGGGTTTGGTAGTCCCAAGAAAAGCGTCATTATGGATATCGAATGCGATGCAGGTTGTGGGGTCGTACCCTTCAAATACAAAGATAAAAACTTTGTGAATGCCTTGCAGTGGGCTGTTGGCTTGGAAATTTTCCTGCGTGTAGAAGACCCATGGAGAATTTTCTTAACGACCGATCATCCTAACGGTGCTCCATTTACGAGTTACCCCCACTTGATTCGTTTGTTGATGGATAAAACTTTCCGTAACGATGCACTATCACGAATTAATCCTGATGCTGCAGCCATGAGCACATTGGACTCGATCGATCGCGAATACACCTTGGATGAAATCGCAATCATGACGCGTTCTGCTCCGGCCAAGATATTGGGTCTGAAGGATTGCGGCCATCTTGGTCCTGGTGCACGCGCCGATGTGGTCGTCTATAAAGAAGATTCGGATCCAGAGAAAATGTTTACCGCTCCTGAATACGTATTTAAGAATGGCACGATGGTCGCCAAGAATGGCGATATTGTGGCCGTGACCTGGGGGGATGTGCATGTGGTGAAACCCCAGTTTGATCGCAGTATTGAAAAACCCTTAGGCGAGTATTTCGATCGCCACCTCACTCAGAAGCTCGGTAATTTCAAAATTTCAGATGATGAGATTCGCGATATCACCAATGGCGGGGGACTGCGTGTCCATGCTTGTGAGCGTGATGGGAGAACAGTATGAACATCAATGGCGTCCATATTGAAGATACCTTCGCTGAAGCCTTTGGTATGCGGGGAACGCGGCTGCTTATTACTGGTGAAAACCTGAAGTGGGCGTATCACGGTGCGACTGCGCTGACCGGTTTTGCCACCTCTGTCATTGCTTGCGGCGCCGAAGCTGGAATAGAGCGCAAATTAGATCCAAGTGAAACGCCCGATGGTCGTCCGGGGGCATCGGTCTTGATGTTTGCTACTTCAAGTAAAGAGTTGGCCTCGCAAGTTGAGCGACGTGTAGGTCAAACAATTTTGACTTGCCCCACGGCATCCTGTTTTGGTGGTTTAACTGAAGGAGACCCTATTGCACTGGGTAAAAATTTGCGCTATTTCGGTGATGGTTGGCAAGCATCCAAAGTAGTAAATGGTCGTCGGTTCTGGCGTGTACCGGTCATGGATGGCGAATTTGTATGCGAGGAAACTACGCGCATGGTCCGCGCAGTTGGGGGAGGAAATTTCTTGATTCTGACGCGTAACAGTCAAGATGCCTTGGCCGCAGCCGAGGCCGCGATTGAAGCAATGCGCAAGGTACCCAATGTGATTATGCCGTTCCCGGGTGGGGTGGTGCGCTCAGGTTCCAAAGTGGGTTCGCGTTATAAAACACTGCCAGCGTCTACCAATGATGCCTTCTGTCCTACCTTGCGCGGTGTGGTGAAGTCTGATTTACCCGATGAAGCAGGTTGTTGTTTGGAAATTGTGATCGATGGGCTTACCGCAGATGACATTACCATTGCGATGCGAGTGGGCATGCAGGCTGTATGTGAACGAGGTCGTGAAAACGGCGTGATTGCGCTGTCAGCAGGTAACTATGGCGGCAAGCTAGGGCAATTCCATTTCAAGTTACGCGAGATTATGGCTGAAGGAGGTGCGCAATGAGCGCCTTAATCCTAACTTTAAAACAACTACCCTTGGGTCGACTGGATTTGTCCCCACTGATGCCTGCTTTGGTCTCAGGTGATATTTCTGAATTGGCTGCGCTGCCCTTGCAAATTGCCACCCAAAAAATTCCTTTAGGCGAATTGTTTTCTGTGAGTGGCAGTGATGCTTCGCAAATTGTTCTGCAAGGCGATCTGTCCCGCGTGGATGGAATCGGTGCTGCTATGCAATCAGGATCGCTCAATGTAGAGGGCAATGTAGGTGCCTATTTGGGTACAGGGCTGCTCGGTGGAGAAATCCATGTGCAGGGTGACGTAGGTCATTTTGCGGGCGTGGCCATGCGCAAAGGAACCATTCGCATCAAAGGCAATGCAGGGGATTATCTGGGCGGTATTCTTCCCGGCGCAATGCAGGGCATGGCCGGAGGTCAAATCATTGTGCTAGGGGATGTGGGAGAACGTTGTGGGGATCGCATGCGCCGAGGGGCAATTTTAATTGGCGGCAAAGTAGGTGATTACGCGGGCTCACGTATGTTGGCAGGAACGATCGCTGCTTTTGGTGGCGCTGGAAAGCATGCTGGATATGGCATGCGTCGCGGCACTCTAATGATTCGCGGTGAGATCCATTTAGATGCGACATTTGCCGATTGCGGGGAGCATATTTTGCCCATCACAAATTTACTCTTCCGTTCTTGGGTCAAGTTAGGGAGCCCCTTTGGAGATGCGGCGGGGAAATCTTCACCCGTGCATCGCTTTATGGGCGATCGCGGGGCAGATGGCAAGGGCGAAATTTTACTGTTCAAGTAAAAGAACACATTGAAAGGAGCAGGGTATGGCTAAAGATATTGCTTATAGCGAAGACGAAGTTGTGGCGCATTTGATGGGGCCACTCAGACATTGGACTTATGAAAATGGTTGGATTCGCCGTAAGTACAAAACCGAAGGTTGGAAAGGTACCTTGATGGTAGTGAATACCGTTGCGCACTTGGCTGAAGCAGCTTGGCATCATCCCGATTTGGCTGTGACGTATGCCTTTGTGATTGTGAAATTGCAGAACCATCATGCCAAGGGTATTACGGATAAAGACTTTGAATTGGCGCGAAAAATCGAAGAAGTGATTCAGTGGCAACCGGGCAAAGAAGAGGGCAGCGCGCTGGAGGGGACACCTAACGATGATCAGCGTTTCCGCTACATCAAGTACGACGAGTGAATTCTAAGACTTTGGGTCTTGACCCAGCCAATAAGCTTACGATTGATGGTTTAAGTGCCACTTGCCTCAGTCTGGCCTGTTTGCTCGTATGTTTTTTCTTTGTTTTGCCCGCAGCCCATGCAGAGAGTGGGTTTGAAGTTCATGAAATTGCCGCAGGGGTGTGGGTGCACACCGGAGAAATAGGGGATTTCGCCCCTGAAAATAAGGGCGATCTTGCTAATCTTGGTTTTGTGATTGGCGCGCGCTGTGTGGCAGTCATTGACACTGGAGGAAGCCGCTGGGTAGGGGAGGCGCTGCTCGGTGCGATTCGGAGCAAAACTAAGCTTCCGATTTGCTATGTCATTGCTACGCATATGCATCCCGATCATCTGTTGGGCCACGCAGCCTTTTTGGATGAACACCCTCAATTCGTTGCTGCGGCTTCTCAGGCGCGTGCCTTAATTATTCGCCGCGAGGGGTATTTATCCCGGCAAAAAGCAATCCTGGGAGAGAACCTGGCTCAAGGAACCGAAGTCGTTTTGCCTAATCACCCCATTATTGGAACAGAACAACTCGATTTGGGTGGAAGGATGCTGACAGTCAAAACTTGGCGCACTGCGCATACTGATAACGATTTAACCGTTCAAGATAGTCAAACCCATACCTTGTTTACGGGTGATTTGTTGTTTGTAGATCATCTGCCTGTGATTGATGGCAGCATTAAGGGTTGGCTGGCGATCCTGCCAGAATTGGGTGCGCTGGCTCATGAAGAAGAAAAGTCAGTGCCGGTGGTACCGGGGCATGGACCTGATACTGGAAGGAGCGATAAAGAGCTTCAGCGCCTTGAAGTCATCACTACTAAGCCTACTGGGCCTGAAATCGGGCAGACTAAAGATATAAGCTCTGCCTATTTCGCCGCCGAAACGGATTATTTATCCTCGGTTGCTAAAGAAGTCAGGGGTGCCCTCAAGGCCCAGCAAACCCTGCAGCAAACGGTTTCTTCATCAACTTTACCGGCTCATTGGAAACTAGTGGAGTGGTATCACCGTCGCAATATCACTGCAGCATTTGCGGAATTGGAGTGGGAAGATTAGTTTTTTTGGCAGATAAAGTCATATAGAGAACTTTTCCTTGGTATTTAGTACTAAAATACTGTGTTGGTTTAATTTTCTGGGTTGAGCTAAGGCAAAACGCATAGTGGGACGCTAAGCCCAGTAAAGAAATACTCAGGACTCTCAGGAGAGTTAGAAATGTCACAACAATTCAATCGCTTAGTCGTTCGCGCTACTTTAGCGTTGTCAGGTTTGATATTGGCCGCAAGCGCCCATGCAGGTGACCCTGAAATGTGGTCTCGCATTCGCGCCAGCCTGTTTCAAGATCGCCCCATTGTAGAGGCTTCGGGAGATTTCTTGCGTTTGGATGCACCTACTCGTGCTGAAGATGCTGCGGTGGTGCCTATTTCGATTCATACCGGCATTCCCCAATCTGCAGGGCAGTATGTGCAAAACACCTGGTTAATCATCGATCAAAACCCTTCGCCGATTGCCGCCAAATTTGTTTTTACTCCATCCAGTGGTCAGGCCGACATTGAGACAAGAGTGCGTGTCAATGAGTACACCTTGATTCGTGCGGTTGCGGAGCTGAATGATGGCAGTCTGCATATGGTCAGTAAGTTTGTGAAGGCCTCTGGTGGCTGTTCTGCGCCTGCGGGCAAAGATCCTGCTGAGGCACTAGCGAGCTTAGGCAAAATGAAAGTGCGTGTGGAAGGCGATGTGATCCCTGGCAAGCCCTCGCTCGCGCAACTGATGATTAGCCATCCTAACGATTCAGGTTTGGCCTTTGATCAAATGAGCCGTAATTATACTCCCGCCCACTACGTGCGAGAAATTAGCGTGACTTATGCCGGAAAAAAAGTCATGACAGCAGAGGTGGATATTTCAATCAGTGAGAACCCTAATTTCCGCTTTTATTTTGTTCCGGAAGGTGCGGGTGTTCTAGCGGTAGAAGCCATTGACTCCAGTGATCTGAAATTCAACACAGCCGTAAAATTGGACACTGGGAAGAACGTGGCCGCCTCGGTCAAGCCTGCTGCGGGTTCTTAAGCCCCATCTTACGTAGCCGTTGAGCTGTGGGCGTGAACAATCAGTGAGTGTGTTCGCTTTGTTTGGTTTTATTGTGGGGCCTCGAAAAATAAGACTTGGGTATTGATATATATAAGAATCTTCTTGTATAATTGTTGATTACCCAAGTGATATTCTAAACAAAGATTTGACTGGAGCGTAGTTCTATATGGTTGCCAATGCCACTCAAAAGGCTGAAATTGTTTCCCAATTCCGTCGTTCACCCGCTGACACGGGTTCGACCGAAGTGCAGGTCGCTTTGCTGACCTCACGCATCAATGAATTAACTGATCACTTCAAAGTGCACGTTAAAGATCACCATTCGCGTCGGGGGTTGTTGCGTCTAGTTAGTCAGCGCCGTAGTTTGCTAGATTACCTCAAGCGTAAAAATATGAGCGGTTATCGCTCATTGATCGAGCGTCTGGGTCTTCGTAAGTAATTGATTGAATTGGGGCGGCTGATACCGCCCCTTTTGCATTTTTAGCGCGGCATTGCCGCTCCACCCCGAATTCAATTCCGAACTGATTCGATTCCCCAAGTTGCGCTACGTTATAGCGAACTTAAATTAAACTGGGATAATTCAGTCGATCGTCTAAAAGGATGTTCCATGCAAGCAATTCGTAAATCGATTCCCTTCGGCAGTCATACCCTTACCCTAGAAGCAGGTGAAATTGCCCGTCAAGCTGACGGCGCAGTCATGGTGTCGCTGGGAGATACAGTCGTTCTTGTCACCTGCGTGGCGCAGAAATCCAGTAAGCCTGGCCAAGACTTCTTTCCCCTTACTGTTGATTACCAAGAACGTTTTTATGCAGGTGGCCGCATTCCTGGTGGTTTCTTCAAACGTGAAGGCCGCCCAACAGAAAAAGAAACCCTTACTTCTCGTCTAATTGATCGCCCTTTGCGCCCTTTATTTCCAGAAGGCTTTTATAACGAAGTGCAGATCGTTGCTACCGTGATGTCGGTTGATCCTGAGATTGATCCCGACATTCCTGCTGTAATTGGTGCAAGTGCGGCTGTGATGTTGGCGGGGATTCCTTTCAGCGGTCCCATTGGCTGCGCCCGCGTTGGTTATGCCAATGGTCAATTCATCCTCAACCCCTCCGCCACAGAATTGAAAACCTCATTGCTGGATTTGGTGGTAGCTGGTACTTCACAAGCGGTCCTGATGGTCGAGTCCGAAGCCCAAGAGTTGCCTGAAGACGTGATGTTGGGTGCAGTGGTGCATGGTCATCAAGCGATGCAACCTGTGATTGAAATGATCATTCAGTTGGCTGAAGAAGCAGGCAAAGAAGAATGGAACTGGAAGCCGGCAGCGCGGGATGAAGAACTGATCGCCAAGCTGTATGCTTTGTGTGAAGAACCTCTCAAGCAAGCTTATAAGATTCGTCAGAAGCAAGCACGTTCTACTCGTATTAGCGAAATCGCATCAGAGATGAAGAAACAACTGATCGCTGCTGATGCCTCTCCTGATCATGTTAACCATGTGAAGAGTTTGTTTAGTGAACTCGAAGCCCGCATCGTGCGTTCGCAGATTCTTGACGGCGAGCCTCGCATTGATGGTCGCGATACCCGAACCGTTCGCCCTATTACCATTCGTACCGGCGTGTTGCCTCGCACTCATGGATCTGCGCTGTTCACCCGTGGTGAGACCCAGGCATTAGTCATTGCAACCCTGGGTACAGGCCGCGATGAGCAGATCATTGACGCGCTTCAGGGCGAATACAAAGAACGCTTTATGTTGCATTACAACTTCCCTCCTTACTCTACCGGTGAAACAGGTCGCGTAGGCAGCCCCAAGCGTCGTGAAATTGGTCATGGTCGTTTGGCTAAGCGTTCGCTAGTTGCAATGTTGCCTAGCCAAGAAGAATTTGGTTACACGATTCGTGTGGTTTCTGAGATTACTGAATCCAATGGTTCTAGCTCGATGGCATCCGTATGCGGTGGTTCATTGGCTATGATGGATGCAGGGGTTCCCTTGAAGAAGCACACTGCAGGTGTGGCAATGGGCTTGATTAAAGACGGCAATCGCTTTGCAGTGTTGACCGATATCTTGGGTGATGAAGATCATTTGGGCGATATGGATTTCAAAGTAGCTGGCACGGTAGATGGTGTGACTGCTTTGCAGATGGATATCAAGATTGAAGGTATTACCGAAGAAATTATGCGTGTGGCTTTAGGCCAAGCGAAAGAAGGCCGCCAGCACATTCTGGGCATTATGCAATCCGCAATGGGTGGTGCACGTCAAGAATTGTCTAGCTTTGCGCCTCGGATTATCACCATCAAGATTAATCCAGAGAAAATTCGTGATGTGATCGGTAAGGGTGGCGCAGTGATTCGTGCACTGACCGAAGAAACGGGCACCACCATCGATATCACGGATGATGGCACAGTCAACATTGCATGCTTGAGCGTAGAGGCCGGTGAAGCGGCACGTGCACGTATTGAAGCAATTACGGCAGATGTTGAAGTAGGTAAGATTTACGAAGGTACTGTACTGAAGCTGCTCGATTTCGGTGCGATTGTAAGTGTGTTACCAGGCCGTGATGGTTTATTGCACATTTCGCAGATTGCGAATGAGAGAGTCAATCAGGTGGCTGACTATCTGAAAGAAGGCCAGCAAGTGCGCGTGAAAGTGCTCGAAGCCGATGATAAGGGGCGCTTGCGTTTGTCGATGAAAGCATTGTTGGATCCTGTTGAGCCAGCTCCTGAAGTAGCACCTGTTAGCGAGATACCTGCTCCTGCAGCCGAGTAATAAGCAGGCCTTAAAGGCCTGAAGTAAAGCTTAGCAGTCACCTAAGGCTAGAAAACACGCAGTGTTTTCTAGCTTTTTTACATTTTGCTTAGTGATATCTAAATAAAAATGCCCACGGTTTCAATCGCGGGCATTTTTTATACTTCATAACGCTTTATGGAGAGAGCTATTGATTTTTGCTCTGTTTTTTCAAAGCGGGTTGATAGACAAGCAGTTTATTTTGCGACTTGTCGTTCGCGCAGTTCTTCTAAGGTTTTGCAGTCGATACACTTGCTTGCGGTCGGGCGGGCCTGCAGACGCTGCAGGCCAATTTCAACGCCGCAGGCTTCGCAGTAGCCGTAATCCCCGGCTTCGATCTTGGAAATGGTCTCATCAATTTTTTTGATCAGCTTACGTTCACGGTCGCGATTGCGCAGTTCAAGTGCCATATCAGATTCTTGGCTGGCCCGATCATTGGGATCAGCAAAAATGGTGGCTTCATCCTGCATGGTGTGGACAGTGCGATCAATATCCTGACTTAATTCACCCTTCCAATCATCAAGCAACTTGCGAAAGTGGGCGAGTTGTCGCGCACTCATGTATTCCTCGCCCTTCTTTGGGACGTATGCATCGAATTGTTTAAGCTTTTGAGCTGCCATGGAGTAATACTTCTCTAAATACGATACGGGTAGAAACGAAAATTCTAGTTGTAGATTTTAGCACGCTTGTGCCCCTCTGCTAGACTGCATTCTATGTCTATTCAACGATCCTTGAGAGATCTCACATTGCGTTACTCCACCGTGTACTTAGCGCTGGTGGTAGTCACGGCTGCGCTTGGGGGTGGGGCGGTCTGGTTATGGCAGGAAGCCTCGGGCGAATCATTGCGTGTGAATGGCATGGTGCAGGAAGTTGAAATCATGCGCGGTAATTTATACCGCCAAATGAAGGAGTTGTTTGACACAACCTTTTTAGATGACCCCAATGCCCAAACCCAATACACACTGTACAGCGGTTTAATTGAAGATGATTTGCACCGTTTGGCCGAACGTGCGCAGGGCCCAGAAGAAGAAGCAGCTGTGAAGGAACTCAAGCGGACTTATCATGAAATTCATAGCCGCACCGAGATCATCGTTTTTGGTCCTATCCCGCCTGAAGGACGTGTACTTCAGCGTATTTTTGATACCGATCTAGAGGCAGGGGGGCTTCAAGCCTATGAATCTGCGTTTAGGCAGGTTGATCACCTATTCATGTTGCAACAGGAGCGATTGCAAAAAAAACTTTCTCGGTTAGCCTACTACACCCCTTTGCTCCTTGTGATTCCTATGTTTGCAGCCTGTGCGCTGTTACTGCTCACGCGACGGTTTTTGAAGCAGGATGTGGTAGAGCCCTTTTCTGAGTTACAAAAGGGAACACGAGTCATCGCAGGGGGGGATTTGGGTCATAGGCTTGTTATTGAAGGCGCAACAGAATTGATGGCCTTATCTCAAGCGATTAACCAGATGGCAGAAGACTTACAGCAAAGTCGTGCAGCGTTGTTAAAAACCGAGAGACAAGCCACATTAGGTGCCTTGGTGCCTGTGGTAGCGCATAATATTCGTAATCCCTTAGCGAGTATTCGCGCTACGGCGCAGGTGTTAGATGAAGAGAATGTGCACCCTGATATTCGTGATGGCCTGAAAGGGATTATTGCCAGCGCAGACCGTCTTGAACGATGGACCGCCTCGCTTCTTTCCTATCTTCATCCATTAGAAGCGCGATGGCTTGAGGCCGATGTAGCCGAGGTCTTACAGGGCCTACTGGATATCGTTCAACATCAGTTCAATGTGAGAGGTGTGAATCTTAAACGCGCTATTCCACATCAAAAAATATGGGTACGTTTTGACCAAGACTTGCTAGAACAGGCCTTGCACGGACTGATTGTGAATGCCTTGGAAGCCACGCCCGATGGTGGCGAGGTGATGGTCAATCTAAGGAAAGCAGATCAGCGCGTAGAAATCTCTATCTTTGATCAAGGGCTAGGTTTGCAGTGGACGATTTCCTCTACGGGGGTGCCGCATGATCCTGTGGTTCCTGGCCGAACGACTAAACGAACTGGAACTGGCTTAGGGATTCCGTTTGCACTCAAGGTGAGTGAGGTGCACGATGGCGGTTTGAGTTATTTCCCTAGATCAGAAGGAGGCACCCAAGCCTTGTTTTGGATTCCCTGCATATGAACTCAACGAGCAGTCTTCCTAGTCAAGCCGCGCTGATTCCGACACGTCAGATCCTGTTAATTGAGGATGAAGCCTTGTTCGCGCGATCAGTGGGGCGGCGTTTAGAGCGTGCGGGGTTTGCGGTGGGTCATGCCGCATCATTGCGTGAGGGGGTGGATCTTGCAGACGTGATGCAGCCTGATTTGATTCTCTTGGATCTGCGCTTGCCCGATGGAGACGGCTTAAGCGTGTTACCGCAACTTTCGCGGGATCGAGAAGGTGCGCCTGTTCCTGTGATTGTCCTCACCGCATTTGGAGAGGTAGAAGATGCAGTCGCAGCTATGAAACAAGGCGCAGCAGATTATCTTAAAAAGCCTATTGATCTGGATGAGTTGATGTTGGTGGTAGAAGGGGTACTCGCCAACGTCGGTCTACGTGACCGGCTGGATTTTTCAAAGGAGCGCGATAGCCGCGTTTCAGAAGGGGTGGTGTTCATCGGCGAAAGTCACCCCATCCTGGAGCTGAAACAGCGCATTCAGTTCATCGCACAGTTATCAGGCCCAGGTGTGACCCCGCCCTCGGTGTTGATTCAAGGGGAGACAGGTGCTGGTAAAGATGTGGTTGCCCGCTTGTTGCACCAAGTGAGCACCAATGGTGCTGCGCCCTTTGTCCACGTCGATTGCGCCGCCTTGCCGCGCGATTTGATTGAGGCCGAGCTATTTGGCCATGAAAAGGGGGCGTTCACAGGCGCCACACGAGCCCGAGCGGGGTTAATTGAAGCGGCGGAAGAGGGCACGCTCTTTCTCGATGAAATCGGAGAGCTCCCGCTTGATTTACAAGGTAAATTATTAGCTGTCATTGAAAGAAGAAAAGTTCGACGAGTGGGGTCAGTACGGGAGCGTCCAGTTGCCGCGCGCTTTATCTCGGCCAGTAATCGTAATCTTCTCAAGATGAGCGATGAAGGGAGCTTTCGCTCGGATCTCTACTATCGCTTGAACGTGCTCTCCATCGCGCTTCCTCCTTTACGAGAGAGGGAACAAGATGTGATGCTACTCGCTCAACACTATGCCAATGTCACTGCGCGCCGCTATGGTTTAACTGTTCCAGGTTTTACTCCTGAGGCAGCTAACGCAATGCGCGGCTATGCTTGGCCGGGAAATGTGCGAGAACTGCGTAACTTAATCGAGCGCGCCGTGTTGTTGTCTGAAGGACAGCGCATTTCTGCCCAAGCACTGGCCTTACCAGGAAGACTTCAAAAAGCCGGGCGAGAGGACGATCAAAAGACTGCTTTGCCTCAAGCACATTTGCCCCTTGAAGAGATGACGCTGGCCGAAGCGGAGTGCTGGTTGATTCAACAAGCCCTTGATACGGCAGGGGGTAATGTTTCAGAGGCGGCTCGCAAACTAGGTGTGACCCGAATGACCTTGCGCTACCGTATGCAGAAATATCACATTGCAACTGATTTAACGGCTGAACCAGATGAAGAGCCCTTGAGTGATTAGAGATCAATCACCCTTGGCTTCAGGCAGAACCACGCGCTATCAAAAAAACTACAAAAAAGTTGGCATCTATTTTGCATAGAAAGCAGTGAGGGTTAATCTGAGAAGATATTGCCCTTCTCCTATTGTGAAGTCCTTTATCCGGGTTGCGATGTACGCAGCCCGTTTTTTTATTTTAATTCAATGTTTAAGCCCGATATAAAGTCAAAAAAACAATGTTTTTGTTTTATAGCATTACAGCAAAACAACCAATGCTAAATTAAATAGTGGTTGAAATGCTGCATGGTGTGGTTCATATGAACCCGTTTATTTGATTTTTTTATCAGAAAGAATTTTTCGATCTAGCCAGATTGTTTGATGCCTGCCACTAGTGTGTTCCACTGTGTATTCCATTGCGCTACGGGGTCGCGCTTGAAGCCGCTGCGAACAAACTGGCGCCAACGCCCTTCCACCCAAGCCAAGAGTAAACTGGCGCTTGCAGCACTGTCATGGGAAGCAGGAAGATCAGACGCTGTCATTGCCAAACGCAAGCTTTGTCTGAAAGTGGTCTCAAGGCGATCTAAAATTTGATTCACGCGTACCCTTAGGCGCTCATGCTCATGCACCAAGGCATCCCCTGTCAGTACTCGAGTCATTCCACGGTTACGCTGTGCAAAGGCCAAGAGCAATTGCACGGTGGCGGTGATTTGCGCCAAGCCATTGGCATCCTGCTGGGTGATTAAGTTAATTCGGGAGAACAGGGTTTCTTCAATAAAGGCTAACAGGCCTTCAAACATTTGGGCTTTACTGGCGAAATGACGATACAGCGCAGCTTCAGATACGCCAATGCGCGCTGCTAAAGCTGCTGTTGTAATCTTCTCTCCCTCAGGGGATTCCAGCATTTCTGCCAAAGCTTGCAGAATTTGCTCTCGTCTTTCGCCTTGCTTTCCGCCCATGCGTACCCCTTCATATTTCAATCGTGAGATTTAAATCGCTTTGCGCAGGATGGTAACATCGTACTTTGTATGATGGGTGAACAAGAGGGTGGTATGGCTGGACATAGCAAATGGGCAAATATTAAGCATAAGAAAGCCGCGACCGATGCAAAACGCGGAAAAATCTTCACGCGCTTGATAAAAGAGATCACGGTAGCTTCGCGTTTAGGTGGGGCGGATGTATCAATAAACCCCAGACTGCGGCTGGCGGTGGACAAAGCCTACGATCAAAACATGCCTAAAGATACGATTGAACGCGCTATTAAACGGGGTAGCGGCGATCTAGAGGGTGTGAACTACGAAGAAATTCGTTATGAGGGCTACGGCATCAATGGTGCAGCAGTCATGGTGGATTGTTTAACCGATAATCGCACTCGTACGGTGGCCGATGTGCGTCATGCCTTTACCAAGTATGGTGGCAATATGGGTACTGATGGTTCAGTGGCTTTTTTATTTAAGCACTGCGGGCAAATGTTGTTTTCGCCCGGTACCTCAGAAGATGCCTTGTTGGAAGCTGCTTTAGATGCGGGTGCTGAAGACGTGATCCTTAATGAAGACGGCAGCATCGAGGTCATCACCCCACCTTATGAATTTTCTGCAATCAAAATTGCGCTAGAGCAGAAAGGGTTTAAGCCAGAGTTTGGTGAAGTCACAATGAAAGCCTCTACCGAAACTGAATTTGAAGGTGAAGACGGTATCAAAATGCAGAAACTGCTGGATGCGCTGGAAAGTTTAGATGACGTGCAAGACGTGTATACCACTGCGCTAATCAGCGACTGAGGGCAGAGTTGAGAATGTATTCAAACTCTTCATACGCTGAATTTGAATGGCGCACCCTTGATTGAAAGGGTGCGTATTCTAGGCATTGATCCGGGCTTAAGGGTGACTGGCTTTGGCATCATTGAAAAAGACGGATCTCGTTTGAGCTATATTGCCAGTGGAACCATTAAAAGTGGCGAAGGCGAATTGCCTGAACGCTTGGGTGCACTGTTTAGTGGTCTGACCGCGGTATTAAAAGAGCATCAACCTCAACAAGTGGCAATAGAAAAAGTATTTGTAAACGTGAACCCGCAATCTACTTTGTTGCTAGGGCAAGCGCGAGGGGCTGCGATCGTGGCCGCAGTGAACCAAGGGCTCAGGGTTTCAGAATATACCGCTCTACAAATCAAACAAGCGGTGGTGGGCAATGGGCATGCTGATAAAAAACAAGTGCAAGACATGGTAAAAAGATTGTTATCCCTAACCAAAGCTCCCGCTGCCGATCCTGCTGATGCCTTGGCCTGCGCAATCTGCCATGCGCACAGCCATTCACAAGTGGCACAAGGTCGTTTGCCAGCGGGATTAACCTTAAGGAGGGGGCGCTTGTCATGATAGGACGTTTGCGCGGCATACTGGTCTCTAAAAATGCACCCTTTGTATTGATGGATGTGAATGGGGTGGGCTATGAAATAGAAGTGCCCATTTCAACGCTGAGCGAACTCCCATCCAGTGATCAACCCTTAGAACTGCACACCCATTTGGTTGTTCGTGAAGACGCCCATTTGCTGTATGGCTTTGCTAGCTTGCATGAGCGCAATGCCTTTCGTATGTTGCTCAAAGTCTCTGGGGTTGGCCCTAAACTTGCCTTGGCTTTATTGTCGGGTTTGAGTGTGAGTGAGCTCGCAGGTGTGGTCGTGAGGCAAGATGTGACTCGCCTCACAAAAATATCTGGCGTGGGAAAAAAAACAGCAGAGCGCTTGCTGCTGGAATTGCGCGATAAATTCAAAGACGCCGGTGTGAGCCTAGGCCCTGAAGTAGTTGGCCTGCCGCGTGATGATGTGAATGGCGATGTCGCAAATGCCCTAACGGCTCTCGGTTACAATGATAAAGAAGTGGCCCATGCACTGAAATCACTCCCTGTGGGGACTCCCGTTGAGGAATCGATTCGCTTAAGTTTGCGGCTGCTGTCTCGGGTTGACTAATAGATTGAGGTTTCATGATTGAATCGGAAAGACTGGTCACTGCACGAGGCGCACCCCAAGAGGAAGTAATTGAACGTGCTTTGCGCCCTCTGCGGCTGGCTGAGTATATCGGTCAGCATAAAGTCCGCGAGCAACTTGAGATTTTTATCGAGGCTTCACGCAGGCGAGGTGAAGCGCTTGATCACGTTCTCCTCTTTGGCCCTCCAGGCTTAGGTAAAACCACGCTTGCGCACATTATCGCGCGCGAGTGCGGGGTGAACCTAAAACAGACATCTGGTCCCGTTCTAGAGCGCGCAGGCGACCTTGCCGCACTCCTCACCAACCTTGAACCCAACGATGTGCTTTTCATCGATGAGATACACCGCTTAAGCCCGGTAGTTGAGGAAATTCTCTACCCCGCATTAGAAGACTACCAACTCGACATCATGATTGGTGAAGGCCCTGCTGCGCGTTCGGTCAAGATTGATCTGCCGCCTTTCACTTTAGTGGGTGCCACCACCCGCGCGGGCATGCTGACCAATCCATTGCGCGATCGATTTGGTATTGTGGCCCGATTAGAATTTTATTCGGCTGAAGATTTGGCTACGATTGTGAAGCGCTCCGCGGGTTTACTGAAAATGGATATGGATCTTGCCGGTACTCTAGAAATTGCGCGACGTTCAAGAGGCACGCCCCGTATTGCAAATAGATTGCTGCGAAGGGTGCGTGACTATGCCGAGGTGCGCAGTGGTGGAAAGGTCACACAAGACATCGCCGATGCAGGCTTGAAAATGTTGGATGTAGATAAGCAAGGCTTGGATTTAATGGATCGAAAACTGTTGCTGACCGTAATTGAAAAGTTTTCTGGCGGCCCCGTAGGCGTGGACAACCTCGCTGCGGCCATCAGCGAAGAGCGCGATACGATTGAAGATGTGCTGGAGCCTTATCTGATTCAACAAGGCTACTTGCAGCGCACGGCCCGCGGACGAATAGCCACGCCGGCAGCCTATCAACACTTTGGCTTGGCGGGGCCTTTATTGACCTCTGCAAATGCAGGGGCATTGAATACATCACCTGAAGGCTCTTTATTCTGATGCCTGCTTTTCATTTTCCGATTCGCATTTACTACGATGATACGGATGCAGGTGGGGTGGTATATCACTCCAATTACCTCAAATTTATGGAGCGTGCGCGTACGGAATGGCTATCGCATCTGAATTTAGAGATCATGCGATTGGCAGATGAGTATGGAATCATTTTTGTCGTACGCGCAGCAAAGGTAGACTACTTCAAACCTGCGCGACTTTCAGATCGTCTGAATATTCATGTTGAGCTGATCGATTTAAAACGAAGTTCAGTGGTGTTTAAGCAAGAAGTCATGTGTGGTGATCAGTGCCTGGCAATCGGTGAAGTAGTAGTGGTCGCCGTAAACTCCACCAGCTTTAAACCTTGTGCCCTGCCACCCGAGGTGAAAGAAGTATTGGAACCTTGGCGCAGGGCCACATCTTCATAAAAATGTTTTGGTATGCTTCATCGCGATACCCAATGATGTAATAAGGGAGTGTGAATTGAATACCTCGTCGGATATGTCTTTTTTCTCGCTGGTGGCGAACGCTAGTGTATTTGTGCAGTTGATTATGGGTATTTTGTTGCTCATCTCTTGCATATCGTGGAGCAGTATTTTCAGCAAAGCCTTTAGTGTGGGCCGGGCACGTCGTGCAACGAGAGAGTTTGAGGATGCGTTTTGGGGGCATTCAGACATCATCAATCACTATCAGCGCATCTCCAATCAGGGAGGGCCAAAAGAAACGATGGAGCGTATTTTTGATGCCGGCTTTAGGGAGTTTTTAAAGCACCGCAAAATGCCAGGATCTGATCCTGCCGTTGTTTTAGAAAGTGCTCGACGCGCAATGCGGGCCACCTATCAGCGTGAGTTGGATCAACTCGAGTCTAGCCTAAACTTTTTGGCCACTGCAGGTTCGGTCAGTCCATATATTGGATTATTGGGAACGGTGTGGGGCATCATGAATGCCTTTCGTGGGCTCGCAAATGTGGGACAAGCAACGCTTGCACACGTTGCGCCTGGTATTGCTGAGGCTTTGGTGGCTACTGCCATGGGTTTGTTCGCAGCGATTCCAGCTGTGATTGCCTACAACCGGTTTACTGATGATGTAGATCGTTTATCCAATCAATTTGAAACTTTTATTGAAGAGTTTTCTAATATTTTGCAGCGTCAAATATTGATTCCCCCGGGGCATTGATCGTGGCTCGTCGTCCTCGCCGTTTAGTTGCCCAAATGAACGTCGTACCCTATATCGATGTGATGCTTGTGTTGCTCGTGATTTTTATGATTACTGCACCGCTCATTAACCCGGGGAGTGTCGATCTTCCTCAAATCGGAAAATCCTTGGCGCAGCCGGAGCAGCCTATCGAAATTGATGTGCACAAAGATGGCTCATTGACCGTGATTGATCGGGCTGAAGGCGCGGCTGAGGCTAAGATGAGTCAGGATGATTTGGTGGCGTGGGTTAAAAACAAACAGGCCAAGAGGCCAGATCAACCCGTTGTGATTGCCGGAGATCGCAACGCAAAATACGAATTGATTTTGAAGGTGATGGACACCTTGCAACAAGCTGCGGTGAAGCGTATTGGTTTGCTTGCGAAGTCACGAGATGGTTAAGTGTTGTGAGCCGTCTAATCGTCGCTAGCTATCCCTCTCATTCTCTGTCAACAGGTGCCCTGTCGGCACTTGTGCATGCCCTTTTTTTGGCGCTGCTGTTTTTTGGGCTTCAATGGCAAACCCATACCCCTCAACCTGTGCAGGCTGAGCTTTGGGCAGGGTTGCCACCCATTCCTAAGGTAGTTACGGAGACTGCGCCTGAACCCCGATTGCCTGAGCCTGTTCCAAGCCACCCTGATCCAGTGCCCAAGGTGGAACCGGTTAAACCTGTGCCTCCCTCGCCCGCTTCGTCTGCCGTTAGCAAACCAGACATTGTCACTGAGCGCGCTCGAAATGCAAAAATATTAGCGGAAAAAAAGGCTGAGGAGGAACAACATGAAATTGAAAGAAAAAAGACGCAGCAAGAGTTGAAATTACGTGAGATTGAGCGCGAACAAAATGAAAAACGAGAAGCTCTGCTAAAGGAGCAGGCGATTAAAGCGCAAGCACAGAAAGAACTGGCCCTTAAAGAGCAAGCCGAAGAAAAACGTTTGGCAGCCTTGCAACGCGAAGCCGATGCACGGAACGCCCAAACGCAAGCTTCAGGTAATCAGCAGATACTGCAAAGTTATATCGAACGTATGCAGGCTAAAATCAAATCGAACACGATTGTTCCGCCCTCAGTTCCTAGTGGAGCGAGTGCGACAGTAAAGTTTGTGGTGCTGCCAGATGGATCTGTTTTAGATGGCAGTATTAGAGTGGTACAAAGCAGTGGGCAAAGCGCTTATGATGATGCCGTTCAACGGGCGATTATTGCCTCCCAGCCGCTCCCCTTACCCGATGATCTTGCACTGCGCAGGCAGATGAGAGATGTGTTACTTAAAACTACCAACCGTTAAACATTATTTCTGCTTTTTCCAATCTGGACCATTATGTTTTTAATTCCTGTTCAGCATCGCTCTTCTCTTCATCATTATGTGCTCGTACTCATTGCTGGTTTGATGCTGTTAGCATCGAATGTGCGAGCTGAGTTGTCGCTCGAAATTACCACAGAGGGACTTAAGCAGATTCCCTTGGCTATGCTGCCCTTTGCGAATGAGCGCGATCTCTCCTTGGGTATCTCCCCCATTGTGATTGCAGATTTACAGCGAACCGGTTTGTTTCGTCAGGTAGAGGTGAGTGGGGTCAATCCATTGCCTACAGAGACTGCTCAACTCAAGCTCACAGATTGGCGCGCGAAGCAGGCAACCGCGGTATTAATGGGCTCAACCTCGATTGAACCGGATGGCAAAATCAAAATTCGCTATATGCTTGTTGATGCCATCACTGAACAAGAAAAGTTGGTTGAAGTCATTTCTGTGGCTCCCACACAAGTGCGTGGGGCTGCCCATCGTATTGCCGATGCGGTATACGAAAAACTCACGGGAGAGAAGGGTGTGTTTTCTACCAAGATCGCCTATATCGTCAAAGATGGTCCTACTTTTCAATTGCGCGTGGCCGATGCTGACGCCTTTAATGAGCGAACAATTCTTTCCTCTAAAGAGCCCATCATCTCGCCCAAGTGGTCCCCGGATGGCACTCGCATGGCCTATGTGACCTTTGAGCTCAAACGCCCCCTTGTGGTGGTGCAGAACCTTTCTACGGGCGCTCGCAAAGTCGTGGCCAATTTTCGGGGCAACAATAGCGCCCCTGCTTGGTCGCCCGATGGTAAGCGTTTGGCGGTGACACTATCACGGGATGGAATTGCCCAAATTTATACGATTGATGCGGAAGGCTTAGAGCAACCGCGCCGTTTAATGAGCACCCGGGCCATTGATACCGAAGCGGTATTTACTCCTGATGGTAAAAGTATTCTCTTCACCTCAGATCGCGGGGGGGCACCACAAATTTATAAAGTGGCGGTGGAAGGAGGCAATGCACAAAGACTGACTTTTACCGGGAACTATAATGTGTCACCTAGGCTCAGTCCCGATGGAAAGAAGTTGGTGTTTATTCAGCAAAATGGCTCGGCGTTTAGGGTCATGTTGCAAGATTTAGATACAAATCAATTGCAAAATATGTCGGATAACGCATTAGATGAATCACCAAGTTTTTCACCTAATGGGCGTATGATCCTTTACGCCAGCCGTGTGAGTGGCAAGGGGGTTTTGGCTTTGGTTTCAGCAGATGGTCGCGTGCGTCAAAAATTTAGTACGCAAGCAGGCGATGTTTATGAGCCAGCTTGGGGGCCCTTGCAGTAAAATATCTACAAATTGCAAATAATTAAAAATTCACACAAAACATTCAATAAACCCGATCTAATCAATAGGAGAAATGCAATGAACAAAATTCTTTTGAGCGTCATGGTTGCTGCAGCCCTAGCCGCTTGTAGCAGCAGCCCTAAAAAAGAGGCCGCTGCGCCAGTCACTGAAACCAAAGTTGCTGAAGCTGCCGCTGCACCCGCAACCGCTCCTAAGATGCCAGAGGCCCAACCTATATCTATGCCTGTAGAAGAGCCTTCACCTTTCCCGACCAAGGGCAAAGAGGGAGCGCTAGGTGAGCGTTCCATTTATTACGCATTTGATTCTTACTCGGTCAACGATGCAGGTAAGCCAGTCGTTGCTGCGCACGCGGGGTTCTTGGCAAGCCATCTCAAGGCCAAACTAACCTTACAAGGGAATTGCGATGAGCGTGGAAGCCGGGAATACAACTTGGCACTGGGTTCGCGTCGGGCAGAGTCCGTGAAGTCAATGATGACAGTTTCGGGGGCTGCAGCAGAGCAAATTGAAGTGGTGAGCTTTGGTAAAGAAAAGCCCATGGCTGCTGGACATGACGAAGCGGCTTGGTCTAAAAACCGTCGTGTTGATATTGTGTACCAAGGCGAATGATTCCCTTGCGCGCTCTGGTGATTGCGGTAGTGCTTGCCGGAGCACTACCTAGCTATGCCGGTATATTTTCTGATGATGATGCACGCAAGTCTATTTATGATTTGCGTGCTGATTTGTTGCAGCTTAAAACAGCGGATGAAACGCGCTTTACGCGCATCGAATCTAATATCGATACCCTGCAGCAGGCCAGCAACCGTATTCAGCAGTCTCTTGATCGCATTGATCAATCGCTACGCAATCTTAACTTACCCGCACTACAAAGCCAGTTAGAGTCAGTGAATAGCGATGTAGCAAGGTTGAATGGCGCGGTGGAAGTACAAACCAATGCCGTTGAGCAAGACCAGAAGCGCAATAAAGAGTTTTATCTGGATTTAGATAGCCGATTGCGCGCACTAGAAAAGCCTATTCTTGTCAAGAAAGAGGAGGCTGCCATTGTCAGTGCAGCAGAGGTATCAAGTTCAGTAGAGGCGGGTTCTGCCGCCACAACAACGCCTGATCTTCCTGTTAAGACACCAAACGCTGGCGTTTCAACTACCTCGCAGGCGTCACCGCCCACAATGGCCGAGCAGAAAAGCTATGATCAAGCTCAGCAAGCGTTTAAAGCCTCAAATTTTGTGGTTGCAGTGAAAGAGTTCCAGGCTTTTAGCAAGGCTTATCCCCGGAGTTCTTTATCTGCCAATGCACAATTTTGGTTAGGTGTGTCTCATTATCGTTTGAAGGCATACACCGCAGCAGAAAAGTCTTTGAAGGAAGTGGTGATGCAGTATCCC
>CAIPTD010000082.1 GCA_903867885.1 uncultured Ferrovum sp.
AACAAATCCTTGGTATAGCAACCGAATTACTTACTTTGAAAGCAAGTGAACCGTCATACAGCTCAGCCTCGTTCAACGCCTGTAGCACCATCTCTGCGAGCCGCTTGGACGCTCCCATGACGTTGGTAGGCCGCACGGCCTTGTCGGTGCTGATCAGAACAAAGTTCTGTACGCCATTTCGAATGGCAGCCTCTGCGCACACTTTGGTACCCCAAACATTGTTACGAACGCCTTCTGCAGGGTTGTGCTCTACCAAGGGCACGTGCTTGTAAGCCGCGGCGTGGTAAATGGTGTGCGGCTTCCAAGTGTCCATGATCTCTTGCATGCGTACCTCATCGCAGACCGAAGCAAGGAGAGGCACCACCTCGAGGTCTTCGCCTAGAGAAACCTCACGAACCTCTAGAGCAGTCTGGATCTCTTGGTGAATTTGGTAAAGCGCAAACTCACTCATCTCAACCAGCAGCAAACGCCTTGGCTGGGTCTTGAGCACCTGCTTGCACAACTCGCTGCCGATGCTGCCGCCTGCACCCGTCACCATCACAGTCTTGTTGTGCGTGCTTCGGTTAAGTAGTAAGCCGTTGGGTTTGACAGGCTCTCTTCCAAGCAGGTCGTCAATTTCAAGTTCACGCACGTCGCTGAGGGTCACCTTGCCTGATACGAGATCACTTAATCCAGGTAGCGTTCTCACAGAAATCTTTATCTTGGAAAGTAGGCCAATTATTTGGTTGCGCCTCTCGCGTGAAGCAGATGGCATCGCTAGCAGGATATCCGTGACGCCTTTCTGATTCGCAATCTCTTCGATATCAGCTGGGTTATAAATATGTAGCCCATTAAGAACATGTCCATGAAGTTGGTCATCGTCGTCCAAAAAACCAACCACATGCATCTCGTAGCTATTGGCCAAGCCGGAGGCGAGCTGCCTGCCCGCACTTCCTGCGCCATAGATCAGCACTTTTGGTAGAGAAGATTTTTTAATTTCTAGTTGGTAAAGATCGCCAAAACAGATTCGGGCAGCAGCCCGCGAAGCACCCACCAGCAAAAAAACAACGATGGGTTGAATCAGCCCAATGGTTCTAGGCACTCCCTGCACGCCCACGAACGTGAAAATTAACGAGAAGAAAACTCCGTAAATGACCATGGCTCGGGCCATGGTCATCATTGCAGGCATTCCGCTGTAACGAAAGATGGCGCGGTACAGGCCAGACATCACAAATATCGGGACAGCTAGGGCCACAGAGGCAACGCTACTTATCAGCACTGGCGCAGATGAGAGGATGCTAAAAGCCTGAAACTCTCCTAATCGTAAGTAGAAGGATGCCCATACGCTCAAAAGACACAAGAATGTATCTACCGACAATACCAGCAATTGTTTGGAGTAACGCGGGATTGCAATAACATGCCTGGCAAGGTGCTTTAGCCTATAAATCATTTACCCTCACATCGGCCTTGGTTTGAAAATATTTTTGCATCATCACTAACTATCGGGCACCGAAACTCCACGCATCGAGACTCGGGTGTCTTGTATTGCTACGCCTTACCGTTGCGTTCTAGGTGAGCGCTGATGATTGCTTTTACACATTAAATTGGTTTCGTTTTTTTATAAACCAAAACTCTTCACCCGTGACCAGCTTCCGGATGCCCTTGTCTAGTTGGTTGATCGCACACTTTTTCTAGTATGAACGGATTACCCAACAGACTAAATAACTCGAATTAAGCATTGCTAAGGTTTTCCTATGCAACAGTCCTAAATATGCCAGTAGAATAAATCACAAGCACTTTTGATACATCATTGATAAATTCTCGCCACATTATCTAGTATTATGCGCCATTAGTACTTTCTCAAGCTTCTACTGGAGATGAATGGTCTGATTAAAACCTCGTTTTCCGAATTAAACAAGGTGGCATTCCCCCAATACCTTAGACACTTTTCATAGCGCAGTTTGACGTCTCTCGAACTCAAAGGGACTGAGTTGATCGAGATGCTTGTGGCATCGAACGCGATTGTAGAAACCCTCGATGTAATCAAAGATATCTGGCTTGGCTTCAGCCCTTGCGCTGTAAATCCGCTTCTTAACTCTTTCACTTTTTAAGCTACTGAAGAACGACTCGGCTACTGCGTTGTCCCAACAGTTGCAACGACGGTTCATGCTCGGTCTTAAACGGTTGTCCTTGCACCAACGACTGAACTCATCACTACCGAACTGAGTTCCCTGATCCTAATGGATGATGATTACCGAGCCATTTGGTTTTCTTCTCCATACAGTCATCGTGAGTGCATCTAGGACCAGACTCGTTTGCATCCTTGAACCCATGCTCCAGCCCACTACCGCACGCGAATGCTAATCCAACACCACAGCCAAATACAACGGTAATCGTCCCCTAGAACCAAAGGTGTGAAAAGTAGAATTTTTTCAATGGAAGAGGTTCTATATCAAGAGATCGAAATTTAGTGATAGCCAAATCATTGATGCTGTCAAACGGATTGAATCTGGTATCGGTGTTCCAGATATTTGCCGTGAATTAGGGGTTAGTTCTGCAACTTTTTATAAGTGGCGGGCCAAATATGGTGGCATGGATGTCTCCATGATGTCTAGGATGAAAAAGTTGGAAGGAGAGAACCACCGCCTCAAGAAGATGTACCTTGAGGAAAAGCTCAAGGCTGAGATCGTCTCGGAGGCTCTCGAGAAAAATGTGGTGAGGCCATCTCGCAGAAGAGAGATGGCCAAGAAGGCGGTCACAGATCGGGGGGGTTGCATTCGGGTTGCCTGCCAGGCGTTTCGCATCAGCGAGTCTTGCTACCGCTACGAGCGTTAGCTCGATGCTGAAAACGCTGATGTGGCCAACTGGCTGATTCGGTTAACCGATAACCATCGCAACTGGGGCTTTGGCCTTTGCTACTTGTATTTACGTAACGTCAAGGGGTTCAAATGGAATCGTAAACACACCCAAACGGTGAATAAGTTGAAAATAGAGACTTCCATTTCTTTAAGGATGAGAGATGAGGAAGTCGAAATTTACGGATCAAGCCGCGCAAACGCCTTGTGCGCGAGAAGCCAGTAGCCTTAACTGTGCCGCAAGGAATTAATCAAGTCTGGTCGATGGACTTTATGCATGACAAACTGCAAAACGGCAGAACGTTCAGATTGCTCAATGTAATTGACAACTTCAACCGGGAAGCGATTGGCATAGAGATTGGCTTCTCATTGTCATCGGAGCGCGTGATTCGAGAACTCAAGCAGATCATTCCGTGGCGAGGTAAACCCGAAATCATTCGCTGTGACAACGGGTCTGAATACATCAGTGCAACAATACAAACGTGGACGCAGGAGATGGGAATCAAGCTTGAATGCATTCAACCTGGTTAGCCTCAACAAAACGCTTATGTTGAACGGTTCAATAGAACAGTACGCTATGAATGGCTGTCGCAGTACTATTGGTCTGACCTAGCAGAGGTGCAAGACTTTGCAACAAAGTGGATGTGGTCTTACAACCATGACCGCCCAAACATGGCCTTGGGCGGATTCACACCAAAGCATCGATTGGCCATGGCTGCATAACGTTTCTACTTCTAACTCCCTTGCAAAAGGGGATGATTACCCACCCACATCAGGGCGCTTCTGGGCAAGACGCAGCCAGTGCTAACCCCAGCAACAACCGCCGATATCGAGAACAAAGCCCCTTACGGTAGCTTGGCCAGGAACCGGTCGACCTCGAAGTCCATCACCGGAATGGTTACGGTTAATTGCATCAAGCAAATTGTCATACTGCTCAGCGGCAACCCTTTCGCACAGTTCAATTTTGGCAGACTGGTCGGCAGAGAAACCAGCCCGACTGATATAAATTCCATCTGAATCGGCGATTTGCGACTGAAGGAGCTTCTGTAATTTGGGATTCAATTCTTGTCCAATCAAGTAAGCGCTTTGATGATATTTTTTCTGAACTTGGAGAAGATACACCATAAAGAGCCCGAGAAAGAACTCCGAAATGCAAGCATCAAGGCATGAGTGGCAAGAACGAATTGTTTTCGCCCAATATAGGCTCTGGCTTTCGCAAGCATTAGCCGAGCATTTATTTTGCACCATAGTTTATTGACGTCAAGCTGAAAGCGCTGCTGTTTGAATGTATGGTCCCTTGCAACACTTACCACACTCTGGCTATGTCGCTCGATTTGGCCGGAGCTGTTAATCGCGTGAATGCGATACTCCCCCTGCACCGAGTGAATGAATTTGAACTTCGCGCCAGCCTTTGCGAGCCGCATCCAAAAATCGTAGTCCTCGGCGGTGACAAACTCCTTGTTTTCACGAAACAGGATGCCATGTCTATTCAGGAAATCACGCCTAACCAAGGTTGCCGATGGCGACAGACAGTTTCCCTCAAGCAACAGCTCCTTATAAAAATCCGGACAATACGGTCCGTACTTGAGCAACCGCCTTTTACCGGACACTTCATCGACCAGCATCTCATCCGTACTGCAAACATCGACAGATGCGTCCTCCTGAATTCCATTTACCGAGATTTCAAGTTTTTCCGGATACCAAAAATCATCCGAATCCAAGAATGCTATCCACTCCCCTTTTGCCGCAAGAATGCCCATATTCCTTGAGGCGGCGATCACACCGTTGTTGTGGATTTTCAGCATTGCAATCCGTTGTTCAGCGAAGCTCTGGACAACTTCATCAGTGTTATCTTGTGAATGGTTATCAACCAGAATCACTTCCCAGTTTGTATGGGTTTGATCCAGCAACGATTGCAGTGCGCGGCCCAAAAAATGAGCGTGGTTGTAAGTGGGAATGACTATGGAGACAAGCGGGTCAGCCGTGACATTCATACGCTTTCTCTCCGCGCTTCGTTGAACGACGCATTGCAAAATACCAACAAGCCGTCTATTTCCTTATTGTTATCTAAGTCTAGGCTTACGCCCATTTTCGCCAATCTGTCCGGCAGGTACACCAGCTGCTCAATTCTCTCGCCGGCACCCGTCTCCGGCCTCAGCAGATCTGGCTCGAAACCCAACACCAGCTTGCAGCGCCGCTGAACCAACTGCGCCAACTCAAGCACAGATTGCGACACGCCAGACCCCACATTGAAAACGCCCAGCAGCAAGGCATCGATATCACGGGAAGACAGGCGCTCGATGACATTGCAGACCAGTGTTATGGCAATAAAGTCCCTCTGTTGCAACCCGCTCGAGCGCAAAACCATCTTTCCGCCCTGAACAGCCTGCCTGCACAAATCATTCGCCAACAACATCCAACAATTTACACCCTTATGCATAGGTGCACCATAGGCGTTGGATAAGCGCAGCACAATCCCTTCAATTTGCTCGCGCTGGCAAGCACGCAGAACCACGTTCTCCCCTGCGAGATGCGATGTGGCATAGGGATGCAGATTGCGCGGGCAAGCGTCTTCAGTAATGGTGCCCACGAGCGGGCTGGCATACACATGTGCGGTGGATAGATAGATAAACCGCTTCACACCGGCGCGAATCGCTGCCTCAAGCAAACGTGCAGTCGCCAAACCGTTAAATTCCAACGCAGCCACTGGATCAGCTACACAGTCCTGAGCGTTCATTCCGGCCGCATGAATCACCACGTCAACCCCGTTACATATTTGCTCCAGCGAGCAATCAACCTTCCAGTCAGTCTCCGCTACTTCGGCTTGGGGAAGCCAATCAGGCGGATTACTTGTGTTGCGTGAACCGAGAATGACTTGATACCCAGCCTGATGCAAATGTTGACCCAGCCTGCCGCCGATCAAACCAAGCCCTCCAGTTATCAGTATGCGCATCGTATTAGGCTAGATCGTCCAAGGAACACCTTTAGCCCACAACGCCTCCAGTAATTCATGGTCGCGCTTGGTATCCATGCAATGCCAGAAGCCGTCATGGCGATAAGCCATCAACTCACCTGCCTTGGTTGCCTGCTCCAATGGCTCGCGTTCCAGTAATGTGCTATCCCCAGCGATCATGTCAAAAAATGCCGGCTCGATCACAAAAAACCCGCCATTGATCCAGCCCTCGTGCAACTGTGGTTTCTCTTGAAAACTGGCTACACGCGAACCGTCCAGTTCCAGTTCCCCAAAACGGGCCGCGGGTCGAACGGCAGAAACAGTAACCATCTTGCCGTGGTTGCGATGGAAACTTAGCAGCGCATCCAAATCGATATCGGCTAAGCCATCGCCGTAGGTCAGCATACAGGTCTCGTTGCCGATGAACGACTGCATGCGCTTAACGCGGCCACCGGTCATGGATGCATCACCGGTGTTGACCAAGGTCACTCGCCAGTCTACGGGATCCACCTGGTGCGGTGAAATGCTACCCGAGGCAAGATCCACCGTAAAATCGGAATTAAGCGCACGGTAATTAAGGAAATACTCCTTGATCACCTCGGCTTTGTAACCCAATGCGACGTAAAAATCCTTGTGCCCGAAGCGCGCATAGGTTTGCATGATGTGCCAGAGAATCGGCTTGCCGCCAATCGGCACCATCGGTTTGGGGATGATATCGGTGTATTCTGCCAAGCGGGTGCCAAAGCCGCCGGCAAGGAGGATAACTTTCATAGGTTTTATCAATTTCTTAAAATGTTGGCAATATTGAAACGGGAAGGTAAATTATCGATGTTTCAAGCCCCAGTCATAAGGGATGCTGGCATCAAAGGCGGGACGTCTCTCAATCTCATCAGGGTTATGTGGCAAGGTTGCACAATTTGCGACAATCGCAGTATTAGTGCCGATACTTTTGAAACCGTTCCAGATCATCGGCGGCACCGTTACCAACTGGTAGTTCTCCGGTGAAATAAAAAGCTCTTGGATCTCACCGCGCGTGGAACTGTCTTCGCGGTCATCGAACAAGACGAATTTTATCTCGCCATGAATCACCGCATAGTTCAGTGTCATTTCTTTATGCAAATGCCAGGCTTTTACCGCACCAAGGTGCGTGCATGAGAAGTAGATTTCACCAAATCTTGAGAAAACTGGTGAGTCTTCCCGTAGCATGTGCATTACCTTGCCACGCTCATCAAAAATCTGACGCAGCGGCGTCAGCACCACACCATCAATCATGCCAAACCCGGAAAAAATTCATGCACTTGTGCTCGGGTAATCGCTTCAGCGTTACCACCACTCATAACGGTTTTGTACCAAAGCGCCGTGGCCTCCAGTGTTTTCTCGACATGCCAATGTGGATACCAGCCCAGCAATTGATGTGCCTTATCGCAATTCAGCTGAAGCAATCGTGCTTCATGGGCCTGTGTTTGAGATGCAACAACCTCGACGCGCCCCTTGCCGATGTGGCCAACGATAACATCGGCAACATTTTTTACAGTTCGCACCTCATGGGTAGACGGGCCGAAGTTCCATGATCCGCCCCAACGTTTTGGCTCTTGATATAAACGTGCTGCCAACAATAGGTAGCCTGAGAGGGGCTCCAACACGTGCTGCCAAGGGCGCGTTGCGCCCGGATTACGCAACCGGACAGGCTCACCCGCTTCAAGAGCACGAATGCAGTCAGGAATAATCCTGTCGACAGCCCAATCTCCACCGCCAATCACATTGCCCGCCCTAGCACTTGCAGCGCCCAATAGCGAACGCTGTTCAAAGAACGATCTGGCGTAGGAAGAAAAGACGATCTCGGCGGCAGCTTTGGATGCACTGTAAGGATCGCGGCCACCCAGTTGATCGCTTTCCCTGTAGCCCCAAATCCATTCAATATTCTCATAGCACTTATCAGAGGTAATGAAGACCAGAGAGCGCACCGATTCGCACAGACGCACTGCATCCAGAAGGTTTACCGCCCCTTGGACATTCGTTGAAAAGGTGCCCGTCGGGTCCTCATAGGAAGGCCGAACTAATGCTTGCGCCGCAAGATGAAAAACAAACTCCGGCTGAAACTCCTTTAAAGTGTTTGCAAGGAGTGATGCGTTGCGGACGTCCCCCACGACATGCCGGATTTTCTGTTCAAGCTTTAGCAAATCAAAGTGGTTAACGGCGGTTGTCGGTGTCAAGGCGTAACCCATCACCTCGGCACCCGCCTCGATCAGAGCAAATGCAAGCCATGAACCCTTGAACCCAGTATGCCCAGTGATAAATACGCGCCGCCCGCTAAATTTACTAAAAACTTCTTTCATTTCTTATCCCCGAACAGTTTCAAATACATATTCGCATAATTGCTTAACGCAAGCTTGCCCGTAAAATAGCCTTTGAATCGCTCCAAAGCAGCGCGCCCCATCTCATACCTCACATTCGGATTATCCTTAAGATAACAAATAGCCTCAGCCAATTGAACAACATTCCGAGGCTCAACCAACAATCCGCTCACGCCGTCGATCACCTGCTCTGGTATTCCTGCAAGTCTGGTTGAAATAACTGGCTTCCCAAGCGACATGGCTTCCAGAATAACATTTGGCAGGTCTTCATCCTGCACAGAGGGCAAAATCAAAACATCAATAGCAGTCATAAAGTCGAATATATTTTCTTCATTTCCAACAAAGACCACCCAATCAGATAAATTATGGTTGGTAACAAACTCGACCAGCTCCTGAAGCAAAGCGCCTTCCCCCTCAATCAGAATTTTCAACTCTTTATCATTTATTCTTTTTTCAGCAACGAGCTTCGAAATGGCTTCCAATAAAATCCTGTGTCCCTTTCTTGGTATCAACAAAGCCACAACACCAAAAATTACCCCCTCAAAATCAGCTAACCCTAACCGCTCACGTGTTACCGCAACGCAAGCTGTTGCCCTGCGCGGGACGATACCGTTATGAATCGCCATGATCTTATGCACGGGCAAATTCAAAACCGTGCTAAGCCTCGCTGCCGCGGCTTCAGACCCGGTCACAAAAATATCGACTGATCGACTGATCAAACGATCGAGCGGATAATCTGGCCATCGTGAAAATCTTTGATAGCCGACTGCCATATTATTAACAACCATTAGTATTTTAGGTATGCCTGCTAATTTACCCGCAATAACAGCCGCTCGAGCAGAAAGTGATGCGGGATACCCTCCGTTATTGATATGCAGAATATCAGGGCCTAGTTCTCTAAAAAGGCGCGATAAAACAACAACTTCATATGTCAGCACCGGACCGGCTAACAACAACCTAGCGGGCGCCATAATCATCCATTTTCTGAATAATGACAAACCTTTGCGTATTTCAGTCAGCTCGTACAAATCCGGGAACGCAACCGGATAAGTAGGCAAACTGCGATGCAGTCTCTGCTTTAATCCTTGTTCGTAGCGCTTTGATTGACGATAACTAAAACTTACTAAATGTGCGCGTAGAAACTCTTCTGAATTAAAAAAGTTCGCCAGCATGTTTTCACAACCAGAAAAAAAAGAGCAATCAGAGTGAAAGTGAATCCTAAGCATTTTTACCGCGCCCTTTAAATTGCTCAATTGTTTGTTGGGCGCCACTTCTCATGTCAGTTCTTGGCGCCCATCCAAGCAATTTTTTGGCACGAGTTACAATAACAGAATAATCCATGACTTCATTAGGCCGATATTGAACGGCCCCAAATTTAATGTGATTGACTAATTCAGGATGAATTAAATTAGCCACCATAAGGGCGACCTCCTTAACTTGGATCGAAATCCCTGCCCCTACATTTATAATTTCCCCATCCACCCTCTGGTCGGCAACGACCGTTTTAATTATGGCATCAACCACATCATTGATATAAATAAAGTCGCGATATTGCTCTCCGCCAGTCATCGCGAAGTTTTTACCGGACAACAAAGTTTGAATCAAAGCAGATAGAAACATCTCATCCCCCTGCCCAGGGCCGTAAATTACTGTTGGTCGCAACACCACCGATGGAAATCGATGGCTATGGAACAAGCCTGTCAGGATTTGCGTCACGGCCAATTTTGAAAGGCCATAAGCACTTGTAGGCTTCTCTCTTTGAGTTTCTAAATAAGGGGTTGAAACTTGTCCATACTCCTCACATGTGCCAATAAAGATGAGCCTCTTAAAATTTTTCAGAAGGCGACACGCACCAATAATGTTAAGAGACATTGAGACATTCTCGTTATAGAGATCGCTAAATTGCGCCGCGCCATTCCCTCTGCCCTTTGATCCGGCCAAATGAATAACGTAATCAGGTCGAAACAAAGAAAAAACCTCCTCAACATTTGCACGAGCAGTTAAATCGATAACATGCTGAGCACTTATTCCATCGTAAGTCGTAATAGAGCGAACGATCCGAGACACTCTAAATCCTCTTGTCAGCAATGCTTTACTCAGATGCGTCCCAACAAATCCGTTGGCGCCAGTGATTAAAATGTGACTTTTTTCCACCATTTGAATCGCTTATATTTTCTTGGCTTGCACGACAAGATTGAGATAAAGTGTCTCCGTGTCGGGTAAAACAAGGGCATAAGCAAGCAGTTTCAGCTGAAAACATAAAAACAAGGCGTAAAAATAACCAAGCCCCTTAACCTTCAGCACTAGGTTATTCATGACGTACGTATTACTCATAAGTCAGTATTTATTGAAACACACACCCCTTGTTTCATGCTGGTCTTGTCGAACGGTGTTTGGAATGGGATCATTGACTTTTTTCCGTTCGTAGTGAGCCTATCGAACCACAAAAAAGACTTTTACAAGAGGCTCATGTGATAATTGATTTGATTTATCAAGTCTTAATAATTGTGACTATCGAATTTAAGTAATATAGCAGTTTTGTAATGACCTATCATTTTCCGCTCAGGTCAAGCTGCTAATTTAAACATTTCAAATATCTGTTTAGGTGTCTTCATCCGCAGCGCCAGATGGGGGCGCTTCTAGTTGTAGAAACCAATCTAGCCTCCTAACACCCGAGACGCATGTTGCAGCGCTTCAAACC
>CAIPTD010000083.1 GCA_903867885.1 uncultured Ferrovum sp.
GGTGAGAAATTGTTTTGGCACCGATGAGCCAAAGCGACTACCAGTACCACCAGCGGGAATAAGGACTTGCATGCTCAAGAATGTGGCGCTCAAGATGGTGGCGCATAAAGAGGAAACGCAATGATATCTCAAGCCCGCCGGCGCTGGATGTTAACAATGGGCGCATTAGGTCTTGCGGCCTGCGATCGTCCGTCGATCTTGCGTAGCAGCCGAGACTCGCTACCTCAAGTACTCTCCTCAGAAGAGAGTCAGGAATGGGTTGTTGCCACAAGAGATGAGACCACGGTGCATCACGTCGACCCAGATGGCAGCTTAAGCGGTCTGGATGTTGAATTGGTGAATCGCTTCGCTCAGTTACAAAACAAGCCGGTTCGATTTATTGTGCTTTCCTCGCAAGCAGAAATACGCTGGGCCTTGTATTCACGTCGGGTGCACTTTGCTGCAGCGGGGTTATTGGAGGACTCGCATTGGAAAAAAGATGCGCGCTTCACCGCACCTTATCGCAGGGTCACACCTCAGATTGTTTATAACTCTAACTTACAAGAAAAACCTGACGACCTTGAAGACCTCAACGATCAAACGCTGACCTGCCTCTCGGACAGCACACATGCTGAGATTGTTGAGGAATTAAGGCGACACGGTCATGCCCGAATCAAACTTCAACGGGTCTCCTCGCAAATAGATCCTCTTGATCTATTGGCCCAAGTAGAGGCGAGAAAAATAGACTATGTCGTTGCAGACTCTCATCAAGTTCAACTGGCACAGCAATATTACCCTTCCCTCGCAGTGGCATTTGATCTGGGACCCCCAAGACGGCTTTGCTTGGCTTTCCCTCTTGGGCGCGAAGACAAGCTCTTTCAAGCAGCCAATCAATTTATCAATAAGATTTCGGTGAATGGCGAATTAGCAAGAATGACTGAGCATTACTTTGGGCATCTTGGCACCCTGAATGAGCAAGATGTTCGCGGCTTTTTAGAAAAGCGGGTCACCCTGCTCCCGCGTTTTACCGATATGTTTAAACACGCTCAAGCCATGACTGGATTTGATTGGCGTTTACTCGCTGCACTTGCTTTTCAAGAATCCAAATGGGACCCTCTCGCCACTAGCCCAACCGGTGTGCGGGGTATCATGATGCTTACAGCTGATACGGCCGACTCGCTGCATGTATCCGATCGCCTCGACCCTAAACAGGCCATTCCCGCAGCATCAAAATATTTAGCGCAATTAATGGATTCGTTGCCTGTCAGCATTGATGGCCCTGATCGACTATGGCTAGGACTAGCGGCCTATAACGTCGGTAACTCACATTTAGAAGATGCCCGCGTTTTGGCGCAGCGTAAGGGTTTGAACCCCAGTCGCTGGGTAGACGTAAAACACGTTCTGCCCAACCTAGCTAACCCCGAGGTTTTTCCTGAACTCAAGTTTGGTTATGCGCGCGGCAATGAGCCCGTGAATTTTGTGGATAGCGTAAGAAGCTACTACAAAATCTTGCAGCGCTTTGAGGCGGAATATCACCCCCCCCTCACTTCTGACTTTAGCCCGCAGCCGCGAAAATAACCGTCTGACCGCCCAGGTAGGGTTGCAACACGCCAGGTACGCGCAGACTACCATCGGCTTCTTGGTAATTCTCCAGAATCGCCACCAAAGCACGCCCCACTGCCACACCCGATCCATTCAAGGTATGAACCAATTCAGGACGTCCTTTGTCATTGCGGAAACGCGCCTGCAGTCTGCGCGCTTGATACGCTTCGAAGTTACTGCAAGAAGAGATCTCGCGATACGCCCCTTGTGCGGGCACCCACACCTCTAGGTCATAGGTTTTGGCCGAGCCATTACCCATATCACCGCTACAGAGACTCATCACGCGATAGGGTAATTCTAAGCGCTGCAAAATAGTCTCAGCGTGGCTGACCAATGACTCAAGCGCCTCGTAAGACTGCTCGGGATGAACGATCTGCACCAACTCCACTTTGTCGAATTGATGCTGGCGAATCAAGCCTTTCACGTCGCGACCATGCGAACCCGCTTCTGAACGAAAACAAGGCGTATGCGCAGTCAGCTTTAAGGGTAGGGATTCAGCAGGCAGAATTTCGTCACGCACAAAATTGGTAAGCGGAACTTCTGCCGTAGGGATGAGATAAAACTTGCCGCTCTCTCCGCGCGGAATACCAAACAAATCCTCTTCAAACTTGGGAAGTTGCCCGGTACCGCGCATGGAATCCGCATTCACCATGTAAGGCACATAGGCTTCGGTGTAACCGTGTTCGGTGGTGTGCACATCTAACATGAATTGGCCCAATGCACGATGCAATCGGGCTAAAGGTCCTTTCAGCACTGAAAAACGCGCACCCGCAATTTTCGCAGCGGCAGCAAAATCTAATAAGCCTAACCCCTCACCCACCGCCGTATGATCTTTGACTTCAAAATCAAATTGTCTTGGCGTACCCCATTTCCGAACTTCTACA
>CAIPTD010000084.1 GCA_903867885.1 uncultured Ferrovum sp.
AGACGTCTTTCATCAACCGTTGATAAAACGACCGTCTGCCCGGTAGTCAATTTTATTTGGGTAATTTTTGAGTTTCTATCTTTAATGATTTGAGGCTCGATATCTTCCTTCGGTAATTCAGGCTTTACATATCTTTCCAGGAGACGACCCAGTTCATCCTGGGTTGATAGATAGTTTTCGATCAAGTATTTTGTAATGTTAGGTGTTAAAGCATTCAATATCTCCTGATCGGCCTTGATATTTGCAATGCTAACTTTTATACACACTAACTCTGTGATGGCCTTTACTTTATTGGTGTGCAAGGTCGGAACATACAGTGCTTTAAATCCAAAGACATCTCTTGCGGACATCTCCCTTCTGAGCACCCCGTTTTGCTTACACAAATATTCCATTTCACAGCGACCACTTAGAATGATGAAGATGTTTTCTACCTTCTTATCCGGTAATACGACGATCTCATTTTCATTGAATGTGACAATTTGGCTGACTTGCAACAAGCGTTCAAGTATGCCAATTCCGATATTGTCAAACATCGGGATCAGCGCGATTTTTTTTTGTAAAACTTCAACGGTCTTTTGATTCACAAGCTTTCCACAACCAATTAGCGTTTTTGTAGGTATTAGAAGGCTGGTCTCTTTCCATTTTAGAATGGGATCAGTGACTAAAGTGACAATCATTTGTCAAAATGGACTGTAGCATACAAATTGAAATGAGCATTGAAAAAACGGTGGCGGTGCGCTGCACATAATAGTCAGCAGCGAATAGGAAGGCCTAGCGATTGAAGGTTAAAACAGGCTTAATATTTAGAGCGTAATGAATTATAAGTAGTGATGAACCCTATGCTTCTCAGGTTTTTGTGCCGCCGTTAGTCCGCTGTAAAGCTCAAGCGCTCAGCGTTTTCAAATGCGTGCTGTTCGGCCATCACTAGTTGCCCCAGTTCTTGTTTTAAAGCATTAAACGCGGGGTCTGCCGGATTACGGGGGCGGGGGAGATGAACTTGGTAGTCTTGTTTGATCTTGCCTGGACGATGGGTCATCACTACGATACGGTCTGCAAGCAAGATGGCTTCTTCGATACTGTGCGTAACAAAAACGACAGTTTTGCCTAATTCTGACCAAAGTTGCAAAAGCTCATCTTGAAGTGAGCGGCGGGTTAATGCATCGAGGGCCCCGAAAGGCTCATCCATGAGTAAGCATGGGGGATCTAAGGCCAAGACTCTGGCAATGGCTACGCGCTGACGCATTCCGCCCGATAAATCTCTAGGCCAACGCTTAGCAAATTCGCTTAAACGCAGCTTAGCCAACAAATCCGCCACGCGGGGCTGGATGATATCTTTAGATTCACCGCGGGCCTCTAGCCCAAAAGCTACATTGTCTTCTACGCTCATCCATGGGAACAGGGCATATTCTTGAAAAACCATGCCACGTTCTGGTGACGGATCAGAGATCTGCTTGCCACGAAAACTTACATGGCCTTGCGTGGGGGTAACAAATCCGGCTGCTGCATTGAGCAGTGTAGATTTACCGCATCCTGATGGGCCTAATAGGCAAACAAATTCCCCTTCTTGTACGGTGAGATCAATAGATTCTAAGACTTGAATCGTTGCGTTTTGAGTAGTGAAGCTTTGAGCAATAGAATGAAATTCGAGAGCAGGATTCATTACATTCCTCTATGCCAACGCAGGAGATGGCGGTTTAGCTTGTCCATTGCTAAATCAATCGCCAAGCCGATTAGGCCGATGCTTAACATGCCAGCAATGATTTTATCGGTCCAAAAATATTCTCGTGCCTCTAATATGCGGTAACCCAAGCCATTATTTACGGCAATCATCTCCGCTACGATCACCACCAAGAAGGCGGTACCGATACCTATTCTCACTCCTGATAGGATAAACGGCATGGCTGCAGGCAGAATCACTTTGATAAAAATTCGCGTATGAGATGCGCCTAGGTTTCTGGCAGCCCTGAGGTAAATCGAATCCACCTGGCTCACCCCTGCGATGGTGTTCATGAGAACTGGAAAAAACGCACCAAGTGCAATGAGAAAAATGGCAGGGGGGTTGCCCAAGCCAAACCAAAGAATGGCAAGTGGAATATAGGCAATGGGTGGGATAGGGCGAAGGACCTGAATCAATGGGTTTGCAAACTCACGCAAGCGGGCATTGGCTCCCATCACAAGGCCAAGGGGGAGGGCGAGCACGAAACCCAACATAAACCCAAGTATCACGCGCCATAGACTGCCGCTGGCATCACGTAATAGTTCACTACTTTGCAACCACACCCACCAAGTTTGGGTTGCAGGATCATAAGTTTGACCTGGCAGCAGGTACTCTATCCACTTTAATCCAACCAAATAAGGAGAAGGCAGCGCCTGTGGGCTTACCCAGCCGGCTTGACACACCGCTTGCCAAATCGTGATGAGCAACACAGGAGCCGCCAGGCCCCTCGAGATTTTCTTCAACCACAGCATTACTGAACACCCAGAGATTTTTTGGTCTTCTGCAGCAATTCAGTTTTTACAAAGTCTTTAGCGACGGGGGGGGTGGCCATTTTTCCTACCCCGTATTTCACCATTTGATCGATGGTGATTTGAATATGCTGTGGGGTAATGTCGTAGCCATAAGGTGCATTGCCAATAGCATCAGAAAACTCCTTTTCTGAAAGTTGGCCTTTAAATAAAGTCTCTCTCACAAACTTTGAGGCAAGTTTGGGATCATCTACAAATTCTCGGGTGGCTTGCACAAAACATCCCATTAACTTTTTGGCTAATTCTGGTTTTTCGTTGTAAAACTTCTCGGTCATCACCAGTGTTCGGATGGGGGAGCCAATCGGCGTATCATAGGGTTTCATGAGCTCCAGACCAAAGCCGCGATCTATTGCTTGGGAGGCATAGGGCTCCGACTGCATAATGACATCTACATTTTTTGTCAGTAGCGCTTGGTTAAGATCAGGGTAATTCAGATAGGTGATTTGAATATCCTTACCGGGCTGATCGGAAAAACTAAGTCCCGCTTGGCCGAGTTCAGCGGCAAGCAAGATTTCTTGAATACTGCCGCGGGTGACCGACACCTTTTTACCCTTTAGATCTGTCAGTTTTTGGATGGAAGGTAAATCACTGCGCGCTAATAATCGTGCTCCACCTGAGGCAAACCCCGCCACAATATAAATAGGGACTCCTGAAGCACGCCCTGATATGGCTGCTTCAGAAGCGGTGGCGCCCACATCGATCTCCCCCGCAATGATGGCTTGCATGACATCCAAGCCTTTGGCGAATGTTTTTTCCTGTATTTGAATCCCGCATTTGTTAGGAGCCATCTGACTCATGTATGAAATCGCTCCAAAGTGTGCGAGCTTTAAGTTGCCTAGGCGAATCACTTCTTCAGCTGCGGTTGCTGAAAATGGAGTGGTCAGAGAAGCAAGTAAAACAAGAGAGAGCGGGTAAAAGCGGGAAAAATGGAAAAAAGCGCGCATGGTGAAAACGTCCCTTTAACGATGTAAGGATCTGATCAAAAGCTTAACGTGTGTAAAGTCTGAACGATGCAAAGAATTTTTGCATCTTAAATCTGAATCCTTGATTCGATGATGAGCAGAAGCGATATTGAGGAGCGGGTCAGCGATACAGAATGGGGATAGAAAGAAAAAAAGGGTGGTGCAAAGAGATGGGTAATTAGTTGTCCAATCGGGCGCGTAGGGCTCTGACTGCACAGTCTGGGGTGGTCAAGACGGTCTTGCCTGTTTTATTGGCAACGGCATATTGGGCTCTTGCCAAACTAAATTGCGCTAAGGCGATCACATCGCAGTCTTGCAGGTCTTGCGCAGCATCAGCGGTTAATTGGTCGTGTAACTGCGCATTTCCCTGATCTAAGGCGGAGAGGGCGCCTTCAACAAAGCGTGGCACGATCATCAGGTTTGAGGGGAACTCGCTCGGCATGGAGCGCAGTGTGGGGGCGAAACTGGCTAGCAGGCCAATTTGCATTCCGCTTTGCTCTGCTTCGCGGATCATGGCTTCATTAGGTTTAAGAACAGGAATGGGGTAGAGCTCTTCTGAGCAGGCTTCAATGCAAGGGCCAAAGGCTGAGCAGGTAAACAAGATACCATCTGCTCCCGTCCCCGCAGCATAATGCGCCAGGGTTAGAAACCGCTGCGTCATTTCTTCTGTGATGCGTCCTTGTGTGGCAAGATCGGCTGAAAGGCTGTCATCGAGAAGATTGAAGGTGGTAGCATCAGGCCAAAGACGCCCAAAGGCTTCTTCGATAGGCGCAACAGAATGCTTAAGCGCATGAATCAGAGCGATTCGCATGAACAATTCCAAAATGTGCCATCAAACTAGAATACCGTTAGCGCGCAGCCTGACGACCATAACGAACGTCTAAACCTGCTGGCATCTTAACCCCTGCTCCGATTGCTGTGGAGAATGGTAGTGCCTCTACAACACGTTCATTATGTGGAAGAACCTTACCCGAAACCGGATCAACAGAAACATCATTTGCTTCAGCGTGAATGCTGTTGGTTTCATGAACTGTAGCAGATTCAGATTCGCTTTCAGCATGGAGCATATTAATAAAAGGTGGAGCAGCGTAAATGGTTGCTGTTACCGTGCCACCGCTTAAGGTGTAGTTTGAGCTGCTGAGCGTAAGAGAATTGCTTGTAAAGCTTGAGTAACTTCCTACGTTAGCGCTGGATACAGAGGCATTGCCGCTGCTCAGGGTCGGGTTTGAATCGCCAGAGACCTTTCCGAAAAGACTATATTCATTGGCATAGGTAAAGGTGCCTGTACCATCAGCCGTTTTACTTATGGTCAGACTGAGCACTTTTG
>CAIPTD010000085.1 GCA_903867885.1 uncultured Ferrovum sp.
CCAATGTGAGACTTGTAGAAATCGGCCATGAGGGTACCTAACCAGAAATAGTCGGCTGTCATCAGGGTGATCAGAGCGGCAAAATAGGCAAAAAGATAGGCTTTTGATGTGGGCTGGGCGCGCATAAAGAATCCTTAGGCTGGGGTAAGTGTTGAGAGGTGGGCAGAAACTAGTTTGCTGGAATCCCATGAATGATTTGTCATGCCGATTCAAGCCCCAACTTATCGTTCAAAATAATACACAGAAAATACTTGCTTTGAGCGATTTAAGCGAATTTAAAATTTTTTGAAAAGATACAATGAACTTTTCACATTAGTTAAAGCATTTTTTGCCGTTAGTCTTTAAAATCGACTAATGCGCATTAGGCTCATTACCTTTTGTCTTGCTCATATTGCTTGATTCTATTCTCTGATTGATCTTCTGGAGTTGCTCGATGGGTTTCAAAAATATGCGTATCGGTGTCCAGCTTGGACTGGGTTTTGGGGTCATTCTGCTTATTCTGGTGGCAGTGGCAGGGACTTCAGCAGAAAGACTGAACCGTTTTAATTCTGTTGTAGAGCATGTGAACGAGAGTGCGATCCCTAACATCATCACCACTAATCGTTGGCAGGTTTGTTTGCTCGAGATTGCACGCCATATGAGAACAATCGTTATTCTCAATGACCAAAATAAAGTAAATGCCGAGATTGCGCTGATCAAAGAACAACGCATTGCCCGTAAAAAATATCTCAATGAGCTAGAACAAGACAATATGTCACCCGAAGAGCAAGGGCTCTTGGTCGCCGTTCATGACGCTCGCTCTGGCTATATCATTGATGAAGATGCTTTCTTGGATCTGGCTGCGGATGGCGAACTTGATGAAGCTAAAAAGGTACTGCTCGAGAAAGCAGGCCCAGAGCAAGAGGCTTACATCGGCGCTTTAGATAAGCTGATGCAAGCAACCGTAAAGCGTACCTCTGAGACGGCAGCAGCAACTAAAGCAAGTTACCAAACTGCAATTACCGTAATGATTGTGCTCTCCTCAACAGGCTTATTGGTCGGCGCACTCATTGCTTATTCAATCACCAAAGGGTTAGTGAATAGTCTTGGTGGCGAGCCTCAATATGCCATCAAAATTGCAAGTGAAATTGCCCACGGTGATTTACGTAATCCGGTGGCTCTTAAAGCGGGCGATGAGCATAGTTTGATGGCCGCGATCAAACTGATGCGGGATAGCTTGATCAAAACTGTTGCCACAGTTCGCGAAAGCACGATCTCTGTTTCTAAAGCAGCCGAAGCGCTGGCGCATTCATCTGAAATTGTGGCCAATTCCTCCCAAGTACAAAGCGAGGCTTCTTCAAGCACTGCTGCTGCGGTTGAAGAACTCACCTCTTCTGTAAGCGTTGTAGCGCAAGGTGCTTCGGATGTGATGTCACTTTCCAAGAAAAGTTTGGCCGAAACCACTCAAGGCAGCCAGACTTTGGAGGCATTGGTTCGTGAAATGGACAAGATGGAAATTTCAGTGAATGAAATAGCAGGCACAGTTGGAGAGTTCACCGATAGCGCGCAACGTATTACTGAAATGACAAAACAAGTAAAAGAGATTGCTGAGCAGACTAATTTGCTGGCTTTGAATGCTGCGATTGAGGCAGCGCGTGCGGGTGAGCATGGACGTGGCTTTGCTGTCGTTGCAGACGAGGTTCGTAAGCTTGCAGAGAAATCCCGTCAATCCGCTGCAGCCATTGATGTTGTGACGGCTAAGACAGGCGAACAATCTGAAGGTGTGCAGCGCGCCATTCAAAAAGGGCATGACTCCTTAGTATCGAGCCAGAAATATATGGCTTCAGTGAAAGTGGCGCTGGCTTCTGCTCGGGAAGCGGTTGCGCAAACCACCGAGAACGTTGAGCAGATTTCTGTCTCTGCTAATGAGCAGGCTACGGCAAGCACCATGGTTGCGCAGAGCGTGGAGCAGATCGCAGTGATGGCAGAAGAAAACAAAATAGCGACCACCCATTCTTCTGAGGCTGCGGGTCGTTTGCAAGCACTCTCTGAGGAATTAACTGAGGTGGTAGCGTGGTTTCAGGTGCCAGAGGCCTGATGTTCAAACAAGCACACAATGCATGACAAGGATCAAGTATGGGCAAAAACAATAAAAACGTAAATTCCAATCGGCTGATCGCATTGATCAGTATGGTGGGTAGTTTGATGTTGAGCTTGATGGCATTGGATGCGCTCGCCATCCCGGCTTTTGCGGAGCAAACAGGCCAGCCTTGCGCGCAATGTCATGTGGGTGCGTTTGGCCCGCAACTGAAACCCTATGGCCGTGATTTCAAACTCTATGGTTACACTGCCAGTGATGGTGAGAAGCATCTGCCAGGTATTGCGATCACCACTCAGTCATCTTTGAGTCATGTCGCAAGCAATAATGATGCAGGATATACCCCTGCTTCTAATAGCACCTTGCTAGATCAACAAGTATCAGCTTATTTTGGGGGCCACATTACCGAGGAATCGGGTGCCTTTGTGCAGGTCACCTATGAGCCAGGAGGTGGGACCAGTCCTGCAGGTGGAAACTACAACGCGGGTAATTGGCATTGGGACAATATGGATTTGCGTTATGCGCATTTGACCAAACTAGGGGGCAAGGATGTGCTACTTGGGGTCACGGTAAATAATGCCCCCACTATGCAAGATGTTTGGAATTCCACACCAATATGGGCTTACCCTTACAACGGCCCCTCTCAAGCAAATGCGGGTGCTCCCGCTGCCGCATCACTGCTCGACAATACGCTTCAACAGAATGTGATGGGTGCAGGGTTCTATGCCATGTGGAACGACACTATTTATGTTGAGGCGACCGCCTACAAAGGTTTGGGTGGGCGTGTTCTGACCGCTCTTGGACAACGGCCAGGAAATCCTTCAGACAATTACCCTGACTTAATGCCGTACTGGCGTATTGCGCTTCAACATGATTCTGAGAATCATAATGTTGAAATTGGAGCACTAGGACTGATGGGAAGTAAATATCCAAGTGGTGATACCAGTCTTGGCGGTAAAGACCGTTTTAGGGATCATGCTTTTGATTTCAATTATCAATACAAAGGCAGCGATACGCACTACATCTCTGCCCATGCGATCTATGAAATTGAAGATATGGATCTCAATTATTCTTTTGCATCAGGAAATGCTACCAACCAAACCAATCAGTTAAAGACTTTCCGTGCGGATGTTTCCTATAGTTATGAAAATAGAATCACGCCTACAATCGGATATTTTCATACCATGGGCACGACGGATGCGACCTATTGGATAAAATCTGCACCACCAGGCACTTTGTCCGCCTCTGCATCTCCTAATTCGCAAGGTTATGTCGCAGAGATCGCTTATGTATTCTTAGGGCAAACCAAGTCCGTACCGCAGTGGGCCAATGCCCGCTTGTCTTTGCAATGGTATGCCTATCAGCAGTTCAATGGGACTTCGGCAACTGCTTCCAGCAACAACACGCTTTATCTGAGCCTGTGGCTCGCTTTTTCGCCAACCTATGCTTACGAAGTGAATCATTGATTTTTAGCAGTCACCATTGCAATTCAACCCAAAGATAAGGAATACAACAATGCGAAAAGTTCTTCTCTCATGTGTGCTGCTGAGTGGTTTCATTTCTGCTGGATCGCAAGCAGGTGACTTCACGGTTGATCAAAACAAAGAGCGATTCAATATGGATTCGCTGACAGTAAAAGTAGGGGACAACATCAGCTTCACCAATTCCGATACGGTTAAGCACAACCTGACCGTAGTGACCCCAGAAGAAGAGTCGAATAACTTAGGGACCGAGCCACCTGGTGCAGTGGTGAAGTACTCTCCTCCCAAGAAAGGAACCTACGATATTCGATGCAAGATCCACCCCACCATGAAGATGAAGATCAAGGTTGAGGGTTGATTAAGACTCACGTGATGAAAACACAATTCGTATTGCTAACCACATTGGTGATCAGTTCGGCAGTGGTGCTTGCCGAAGATCTGGAAGTGCTACAAATCAAGCAGAAGTTTGAGCCTGGTCAAATTGAAGTCAAGGCTGGGGAGCCAGTAAATTTTGTCAACGCGGATGACGTGAAGCACAATCTTCGCAAGGTGAATCCCGATGGCAGCAAGATTGATCATGGTGTTCAAAAGCCCGGTGAAACGATCACTTTTTCTTTCGATACCCCTGGCGCGAATCAAGTGGTATGCGGAATTCATCCCAAGATGAAGCTTGAGGTGATGGTTAAGTAAGTTGCTTACCTCTGAGCGCCATGATGCTCATGCATTTCACCGTGATTGTGGCCACTTTGATCTGAAGATTCCGTTGTTGGCGCGCTAGGATCGTAGACTTCGATCATGGCCATCATGCCGTGGTCTTCATGCTTGAGAACATGGCAATGGTACATAAAGCTTCCCACGATCTTGGGATCGGTGAAGGGAATGCGTATCGTGATGTTGCCTTTTTCTGGCACGCGCATGGTGTCATGCATTTCATTAAATTCTTGTGGTTCACCGTTGATCGCGACCACTTGGAAATGCACTTGATGAATATGGAAGATATGCATGTCTTCCGTTTCATTCTCAATCGTCCATTCTTCAATCGAACCGAGGGGGACTCGGGTATCGATGCGCGTGTGGTCGAAGGTTTTACCATCGACGAAGTACACCTCTTCCCCTGGTTTTTGTGAAAAATGAACCGTTCTTTTTGCTGTGATGGTCGCTAGCCGAAGATCGGGCGTGTGAGGTGACCGTGGAGCGCTGGACTGGGCTGTAGAGAGATCGGTTGGATTCGAAATAACCGTAATAGCCGCCAACTCACGCTCCCGTTTCATCGCTTTTCCTACACCTGTGAGAACCGAGCCGGACATTAAACTTAAGTTTCCCTCTTTGGGGAATGTCACTAATACCTCTACTCTCGCTGCAGGGCCAATTTCTAATCGATCGGTGATTTCATCTTTTAAAAGCGGTGATCCATCGAGTGCAATCACCTTGAATTTCACTCCCTTGATGTACAAATGCAGATAATCATTGGGGCTTTGGTTGCTCAGTCGCCAGAGTTCGGTGCTACCCGACACGACTTGAATTGCATTATGGGCATGACCGTTAATCGTTTGAACCAAGCCATGTAGACGTTTATTTTCCGAGGTCTCGCTTCCCTCTGGAAGGGTAAAAGTTTTGAGAACGAGCAGACGTTCTTGAAGTCCCTTTGTTTCTGGAATTCGCGAATCGATTCCTTCTACAATGATCGCGCCCGACAGCCCACGGTTGACTTGATCTTCAGCTTGATGATGAATGTGTGTGTGATACCAGTACAGGCCAGGGGGCTGGGACTCAGGGATCGTCATTGAGTAGGCGAAGGTCGTACCAGGCTGTATTTCAATGTGCATATTGTCACCATTGGCGAGTGGTGAACCGTGATAGCCATGAAAATGAAAGTTTGTGATTTCGTCGGTGGCGTTGGTGAGGTTTACATGCAGGACGTCGCCTTGTTTGAGCCTGAGGATGGGGCCGGCATATTCTCCATTGAATGTCAGAGCCTCTACCTGAGTTCCATCTAATTCGATTTGTTTTTTCTCGGCTTTTAAATCTAAACTGAGTTGACCATTCTGACTACGGTAGGTGGTCATCTGATGAAACTGACCTGGAATGTTAGCTGCAGGAGATTGCAGAGCGCCCATCTGAGAGGGCTTCAAAAGAGCGCATCCCGAAAGCGATAGCCCAATCAATGCATAGCATAAGTGATGTTTCAGTTTCATTTAGATACCTTCATTGTGGTGCACTATTGTATGCGAAGAGCAGGTGCAGTTTCTGATACCGGGTCATTGGAGATGCTGCCAATCCTAGCGGCGGAATGAAAACCTTCTTTCTGGAAGATTTCAAGAACTGCATTTGCATGATCGGGTGAGCAAGAGACTAATAGGCCGCCACTGGTTTGGGGGTCGCTGAGTAAATCGCGGTGCACTTTAGAAAGCCCTGCCGAAAGCTGAACTGCATGGCCATAGCCTGCCCAATTGCGCCCGGATGCCCCGGTGACTTGGCCGTCTGCGGCTCGATTTTCTATACCCTCTAACAAAGGCACTTTTTCCCATTCGATATCAATGACTTTTCCACATCCGCGTGCAAGCTCCAAGGCATGTCCGGCAAGACCAAAGCCGGTGATATCGGTTAGGGCATGCACCCCTTTTAGTTGTGCAAGGGCCGGCCCCGGGGTGTTCAGGCGGGTGGTGGTATCGATGAGTTGCGCATAGCCTTGAGCATCGAGTAAATCTTTTTTCAGCGCCGCTGAAAGAATGCCCACCCCCAGAGGTTTGCCTAGAATGAGCACATCACCTGGTTGTGCGGCCGAATTACGTCTGACTAATTTGGGATGCACCAAACCCATCACAACTAGACCATAGATGGGTTCGACTGAATCGATACTATGACCGCCAGCGATAGGAATACCTGCCCGTGCGCAAACGGAGCGACCACCTTCAAGGATCTTGCCTATTGTTTCCGTGCTCAATACATGAATGGGCATACCGAGGAGAGCGAGCGCCAGGATGGGGGTTCCACCCATGGCATACACATCAGAAATGGCATTAGTAGCCGCGATCGCTCCAAAGTCAAACGGGTCATCCACTACCGGCATAAAAAAGTCAGTGGTGGCCACTAAGGCCTGTTCATCATTCAGTTGATACACCGCTGCATCATCAGCGGTTTCTAATCCAACCAAGAGCGCCTCTGGGATGGGCATATTGGAACTACCCCGCAAGATTTCGGAGAGTACGCCTGGTGCAATCTTGCAGCCACAACCCCCGCCATGGGATAGGGAAGTCAGCTTGGGTTCACCAGCAGGGGTAGGGCTATGCAGGAAGGCATTCATTCAATAATTCCAATAGGGAGTGTTGTTCATTGTCGGGGGTAAACAGGTTCGCCCGTTCGGCGCATTGTGCCGTTAGATGATCGAGAAAGCGATCAATTTTAGTTTTCTGCATTTGGCTGTTTCGACATCGCAAGAGTAGCCCACAGAGTTGATCAGATTGGCCCCAGTCAAAATAGCCGTCGTACTGTGATCCAAGCATTCCTCGGTTGCCTGAGATATTTGAGGCTAGAACCGGAGTACCACTACATATTGCTTCCATGATCACGTGTGCCCCCCCTTCCATTGCGCTGGAATGAATTAAGAGGTGGGCATGACGAATATGCCGACGGGTTGAGCTATGAGGCAGTGCCCCAAGGTAGCGGAAGTTGACAAGGCTGCGGTCAAGTTCTTGAGCCTCTTCAAGCAAGCGTGGTTCAAGTCCTGAGCCAATTAGATCGAATTGAATATCTTGATGTGTAGCCAGAGTGCGAGAGGCTTCAAAAAAAGTTTGAGGTGATTTTTCATCACGCAGGTGGCCCACCATCAATACCCGCAGTTTACGGCTCGACTTCATAGCGGGTTTCCAAGATCGTGTTGATTGAAAAATGCAATGTGTTTTGGCTTGATGCTGCAAGGGTAGCGCCTGAATGCCCAATTCTTGCAATACAACGAGACGATCTGCGAGATCTAAACTTTTTTGAGCTTCAGGATGGTTTGCAATATCTCGATAAAGATCGGTTCCTGTTAGAACAACGATCAGAGGTTGAGTAGGGTGAATGTGACGCCAACTTTGAATGGCTGAGGCAGAGCGACGGGCATGCAGGGCAATCATGATGTCGGCGGATTGGATTGTTACTTCATCTACATCTAAATGAATAGAGACTTGAGCGTATCGAGATAGAAGCGCTGCCCAGCGCTCTGCGGTGCGCCAGTTACCATTATTTTGCACAGTTGTTGCTGGACACACCATCAGAATCCGAGGTCGTTTAGACTTTGGTAGGATGGAAGTAAATTTGGTATTGCCTTCTTTCAATGTGTGGCCTAAACAAGGTGTGATGAATGTCTTATGCCTAAGCAAGTCAAAAATCCTGATTTTTTGCGACAGCTCTCAGTAGAACAACTCCAAACTGCTTTAATTGAAGCCCGTACAGCCACTCAGGCATTCCTTGAGCATTGGAGAATACTAACGCATGATCCCCGTGCAAAACTGCCACTTCATGTTGAGTGGAATTTGCCAGAATGGGAGGCAGGACATATTGCATGGTTTCAGGAGTATTGGATTGCACGAAACCCTGATCGTTCCGCAGGGTTGCAGGTAAATCCTGACACACCACGTTTGGCCTCATTGATTGCTAATAGTGACGCACTTTATCATTCGAGTGAGATTGCGCATGACCCGCGCTGGAGCCTTCCATTTCCTGAACCTGAAGAACTAAAGCACTATTTGGATCAGGGATTAGAGGGAACATTAACTCTGCTCAGAGAGGTTTCAGCCTGTGATGATTCTTCACAATTAAAGGCTGCCTTGTATTTCTTTAGGCTTGCCTTGTATCACGAAGACATGCACGCAGAAGCGGCTAGCTACTCAATGAATCATTATTTACATGATGTTGGACAAAGATGGGAGGCGGGTGAGGAAGAAATCGAAATGATCACTTCCTTCACCTACGCATCAGTTTTTTCCGAAATGCCATTTAAGCCTCGCTTGCAAGAGGGTGGGCGATCCGAACAACGCATGATTCAAGCAGGGGAAAGACAGTTTGGGGCGCTGCCAGAAATGGGCTTTGCCTTTGATAATGAACTTCCACCCTTTACGCAATGGCTTCCTTCGTTTTCAATTGATGCCACCCCTGTTTCTGTGGCGGAATATTATGCGTTTATTCAAGCCGGGGGCTATCAAAATCAAAGTTATTGGAGTGATGCGGGGTGGTTGTGGAAATCGCAGCAGCAAGCTGAGTTACCGCGTTTTCATCGCCTGAATGCGGGGCACTTGGAACGTTGCTGTTTTGGGAATTGGCATGTAGTGCGTGAGGATAGCCCCATCGTGCATATCACAGCCTATGAAGCTGAGGCTTGGTGCGCTTGGGCAGAGCGCCGTTTACCCTCGGAACATGAATGGACTACTGCTGCTGCAGAACAAGATGAATTTAACTGGGGGCAGGTGTGGGAATGGACGCAAAGTGATTTTTTACCCTTTGATGGATTTATTGCCCATCCCTATCAGGATTACTCGCAGCCTTGGTTTACCGGGCATCGGGTGCTAAAAGGTGCTTCTTTTGCTACCCATGCGCGAATGCGCAACCCGATGTATAGAAATTTTTATTTGCCCATGCGCAATGATATTTATTCTGGTTTTAGAACCTGTGCCCGATAAACTGCAAACCACCTTGAGACATCTGTCCAGACGTCGACGTGAGCAAACCCGGCATCTTCGAGTAACTGTATGAAATCATCGGGTGACCATTTATAAGAATATTCAGTGAGGATCGATTCGCTTTCTCTGAAGCTGCGTTCCCCTCCTGGCCAAGATACTCTCACCCTGCGCCGAGCGACTAGGTGCATTTCTATCCTTGAGTCTTCCTCGTTAAAAAGTGCCGTATGGCGCCAATCTTCAACAGAAAAATCACTGCCCAGAATGCGGTTGATGTGATTTAGCACGTTGAGATTAAACGCCGCAGTGACACCTAGTGCATCATCATAAGCGGCCTCTAAGGTATCTGTTTCTTTCACGGTATCCACCCCGATAATGAGTGAGCCTTCTGCGGAGAGGACTTGTATAGCCTTTAATAGTTTGAGGGCTTGGGGTGGCTCGAAATTGCCAATACTTGAACCTGGGTAAAAAATGTCACGCGGCCCCTGACCCAGTTCCGGGGTATCGTTTGGAATATTGAGTACCTTAGAAAAATCGTAGCCCAAACCAAATAATGGCAAAGTGGGGAATCTTTCGCTCAGTCGCGTTAGGCCTTCTTGCAAAAACTCAGAGGCAATCTCAATTCCCACAAAGCGTGAGGGCTGCATCCAATTCAGTAAGCGCTCAGCTTTGCGGCAGCTGCCGGCGCCAAGTTCAATCAATGGGCGACCCTTAGGAATTGCACCAAAAATTTCTGCACCATAGCGTTCAAAAATAAGGGATTCGGTGCGAGTTGGGTAGTACTCATCGAGGGTGGTAATCGCCTCGAATAGCCTTGAGCCCAGATTGTCGTAGAAATACTTTGGGGCAATCTCGGCTTGTTCTTTTAACAATTCTGCTGCGATGGTTTGAGCTGGGGACAGAGAGTGGGCTAATTTTTGTTCTTGTGAAATTTGAATGAATGTAGGAGTCGTCATAGGGTCAATGTACACTTCACGTTTTGGTCCAAACTCTAACACCTTTAGAGTGAGGTCATCGTTTTCTCAATTTATTTGGAGTATTCACTCATGATTTCTCGCCTTATTCGCCTTGTATTGGCTGTTGTTGCGCTTGGCATTGTATTGCCCGCCCAAGCGGATTCAGTATTTCGTGTCACCGTGATTCCTGATGAAGCGCCCGGAGAGCTTGCGCGTAAAGCCGCACCCTTAGTGAAATATTTGGAAGCAAAGCTTGGCACCAAGGTTGAGTTTACCCCGGTGAATGATTACGCTGCAGCGGTAGAGACACTCATCAACCATAAAGTGGATTTGGCTTGGTTTGGTGGGTTTACCTTTGTACAGGCATCAGTGCGTTCGGGCGGAAAAGTGATTCCTATCGTGCAGCGCGAGGAAGATGAAAAATTTAAATCTGTTTTCATCACCAGTGATCCTGCTATCAATGGCTTGGCTGATCTTAAAGGCAAAGACTTTAGTTTTGGATCGCAAAGCTCCACGAGTGGACATCTGATGCCCCGATACTATTTGCTAGAGGCTGGGTTTGATATCGATAAAGACTTTCATCGCGTTTCTTATTCTGGTGCGCATGATGCAACAATCGCTGCAGTTGCGGCAGGTAAAGTGCAGGCAGGTGCGTTAAATATTTCTGTTTGGGAAAAATTTGTTGCGGATAAAAAAGTAGATGCCAGTAAAGTACGGGTGTTTTACACCACCCCACCTTTTCATGATTACAACTGGAGTGTGAGTAGCGATATGCCGGCTGCTACGCGCGAAAAACTCACCAAAGCCTTTTTGGAGTTAACTCCAGCTACACCAGAGGGTAAAGAAATTCTTGATTTGCAGCGCACCAAGCGCTTTGTTCCCGCTCAGGCGACCGACTACAAAGCAATTGTGAATGCAGGTCATAGCGCTGGTTTGCTCTGAGTGTATTTGTGCGCGTAGAACTCCAACAGGTTAGTGCAGGACCAGATCCTGCACATTCGATTCTGCAAAACATATCTTTGAGGATTGAAGAAGGCGAACATATTGCTTTGATCGGTCCTTCAGGAGCCGGCAAGACAACCCTATTGCATCTGCTTGGCTTGTCGCTTGCCCCCCATGCAGGACAGGTGTTGTATGAGGATCGAGATTATTGGGCTGGGCGAGCAGGATTGCGCCATCGGTATCGCGCACATGTGATGATTGCACCACAAACGCCGCCTCTTCCTCCCCGCCAACGCGTAGTGACTGCAATTCAAGCAGCGCGTCTGGCTCATATGGGTTTTTGGGCAAGCTTGCGTGCTTGGCTGGCACCGCGTGATCTGGTTGAAGTACGAAACGTGCTGGCTGAATTTGACTTAGCAGATAAATTGTTTGAGCGCGTAGACCGCTTGTCGGGGGGTGAGCGTCAGCGTGTGGGCTTAGCCCGCCTTGCATGGTCGCTGGCTGATCTGTGGTTGGTAGATGAACCTTTGGCTGCGCTGGATCCTGTTCGGGCGCGTCAGGCCATGCAGGTGATGACGCGTTTAGCTTCGGAGCGTGAAATCACTTTGATTGCGTCCTTTCATCAGGTGGATTTAGCCCTGGAGTTTTTCCCTCGGGTGATTGGGTTGCGTGAGGGGCACATATTTTTTGATGCCGCACCCAAAGATATTCGTCAGGAGGATGTCACGGCTCTTTTTGAAAACGAGAAGGGCAGTGATTAGGGTGCGCTCGGATGACCATCCTGCCTTACGCGATCCTGCCTCTTCGGGCCGCGTTTTTTTTGTGGGCTTATTTGTTCTCGCCATCTGGCAGATGGCCCGCCTTACTGAGTTTGATCTGCTAGGTTTATTTGCAGCCTTCACTGATCCCGCTCCACGGAACTTTTTACTTGGCTTTTTTCCTCCGGCCCATAGCGTTGCATTTTTAACTTTAGCTTTGGTTGAAACTTGGCGCACAGTAGCGATTGCGACCTGCGGCATGTTCATTGCAGGACTGATAGGCCTGCCCATTGCCATCCTCTTAACGCGAGTTTTGTCTTTATCAGCGATGGGGCGACCTCAACGTGGGGGGGCTGTTTTTTCAAGCTTCCTTCGCAGAGTGTTACGTTCTTTAATGGTGTTTTTACGAAGCGTGCCTGAATTGATTTGGGCATTACTTTTAGTTCGAGTGGTGGGGCTAGGCCCTACAGCAGGGGTCCTTGCGATTGCGATTTCTTATTCGGGTATGTTGGGCAAGGTCTATGCGGAGATTTTTGAATCTGTAGACCCCCTTCCGACTTTGTCTTTGCTTAATCAGGGTGCCAGTCGTTTACAAGCTTTTGCTTTTGGTTTGTTACCGCAATGTAGCGATGAACTTATTTCATATAGTGTTTACCGCTGGGAATGTGCGATCCGTTCATCGGTGATATTGGGATTTGTGGGAGCGGGCGGGTTAGGGCAACAAATGGATCTTTCTATGAAGATGTTTGCCGGTGATGAGGTCTGTACCTTACTCATCCTGTTTGTGCTTCTCGTAGCTTTTGCGGATTGGGCCAGTCAGGCCTTGCGTAAGGCCTGGGAATGAACGCGCGTTTGCTTGCGCTCTTTTTTTTATTTGTATTGATCATCGCGAGTTTCGTGAGCCTTGATTTACATTTCTTGGTTTTTTTTGAGACCGACTCTGTGCAAAGCATGGGACGCTTTCTTTTGGAGTTTATGCACCCAGATCTTGAGCCTCAGTTTATTCTTAAAGTTTGGTATGCCAGTCTTGAGACCATCGCCATGTCGGCACTGAGTACCTTGATCGCCGCTTTTTTAGGGTTGTTGATTGCCTTTAAGGCAAGCGGGGTGCGCCCGTTGTTAAATGTGTTACGAGCCGTGCCTGAATTGGTGTGGGCAAGTTTGTTATTGATTGCAGTGGGTTTAGGCCCCTTCGCTGGGACGCTTGCACTGGCACTGCACACTACGGGTGTATTGGGGCGCTTGTATCTTGAAGCTATAGAGAATCAAACAGACGGACCGGCATGTGCGTTGCGCGCAGCAGGGGCTTCTTCCGCCCAAGTCTTTTTCTTTGCGCGTTTGCCGCAAGCGTTGCCACAACTGGTGAGTTATACCGTGTATCGCTGGGAAAACAATATTCGTGCTGCCGCAGTGCTTGGGGTGGTTGGGGCAGGGGGGCTCGGGCAGATGCTGTCTTTTCATTTAGGCCTGTTTCAAATGAATAAAGCCGCCACGGTGATTGCCGCTACTTTGATACTGGTTGCTTTAGTGGATTCAGTCAGCGACATGATTCGTCGCCATTTGGGTTGATCATCTATCCATGTTCAAAATCATCAGCGCACAGACCTTTGAGTTACTAGAAGCGCACCTGCTTGATCAATTAATGCAGCCAGGGACAAATCCTTTTGTAGAGGATCAGGTACTGATCCCTAGCGCTGCGATTCAGCGCCGATTGACTTTTTCGATTGCGGATCGATATGGTATCTGTTCACGTGTGGGCTTCTCATTTGTGGCTACTTGGTTATGGCAACAGGTGGTGGAGTTACTCAAAGACTTTCCTGCGCGTTCCCCATTTGATGCGAACACTTTGCGCTGGCGTATTTTCAAGCACTTTGAGGATCCTCAGTTTTTGCTTGCCCATCCCCGCCTCCGCGCTTATCTCGACAATGCCGATGCCACGATGCGTTTTGATCTGGCTTGCCAAGTGGCTTCTCTTTTTGATCAATACACCACATATCGCTCTGATTGGTTGGCAGCATGGGCTGCAGGGCGTGTGATCGCCACCTCTGCAGAAGCGGGAGATGCGCGCGCGGATGAAAATTGGCAATCCGCATTGTGGCGATCTTTGTTGCAGGATATCAGTGGTACCTTGCAAGTCAGCCTTGAACATCCCTCTGAATTGTTCTTGCAAGCTTTAGCTGACAAGTCCCATCAAGGTGGTGTGCCAGACAAATTGAAACAGACGGTGCATGTATTTTGCATCCCGTCCTTACCCCCGCTTTACTTGTCTTGGCTGCGCGGTTTGGCTGCTTATCGCGATGTGGTTTTATATGTTTTAGATCCCTGCCAAGAATATTGGCATGATCTTGTTCCCGCTCGTGAACTGGTGCGACTTCAGCTGAAAGGTCAATTGGATTACCAAGAAGTGGGGCATCGACTGCTGGCTTCGTGGGGGAGGCAAACCCAGGCCTACGTGCAGCTTTTGTTGGGGCAAGATGGAGATACTTCGGTGGAGGTGCTCCCTTTTCAGTCCACTTTAAGTTCGCCCCTTCCCAGTTTGCTCACTCAGGTGCAAGCGGGTATTCACACGCTCAAGGATCTGACAGCAGGCTCACTGCATGGACGCGCGCGCGCAGATGGAAGTATACAAATCCATTGCTGCCATTCCTTGACCCGTGAGCTTGAGATTTTGCATGATTGTTTATTGGCAAGATTTAAACAACCCCATCCTCCTCGGCCCTCCGATATCCTAGTGGTGGTCCCTGATCTTGATCAAGCTGCCCCTTTGATCGAGGGTGTGTTTGGTCATGCCTCTAAGGAATTGCGCATCCCCTACATGATCAGTGGGGTGGCACCTATTTCAGTGAGCCCATGTGCGCAAGGCATTCTGACTATTTTGAAGCTCGCTAGATCGCGACTTACCATGGGCGAAGTGATTGAAGCGCTGCGTCTTCCCCTGATCGCTGATGCGGTTGGAATCCCTGATGATGAAGTCGATACCTTAGCGCAGTGGTTAAAACAAGCGGATGTACGTTGGGGATTCAGCGCATTCCATCGTAAAGAATTAAACCTGCCTTCTACCAATAGACACTCCTTTGAAGAAGGAATAGATCGATTATTCATGGGCTACGCGCTGCCAGAAAATACCCAAGCCCTTTGGCAGGGGCAAATACCTGTAGACAGTGTGGAAGGTACGGAGGCGCAATATCTGGGTGCATTTGCAGACTTTATAGACAAACTTCAAAGATTACATTCCAGTTTACAAACCTCGTTGACTCCCGATCAATGGAGCCAGACTTTAAACCACATCCTGCAAACTTTTATCAAGCCAACTGCTGACATCGCCCAGGAAATGCAAGCCTTAGTGCAGGGAATCATCGAGCGTTCGCACGAGATGTTAGACGCCATGCCCATGGACAGTGCCATTGCTGTGGATGTGTTGATGCGCGCTTTTGAGGAGGGCCTGCAAGGACGAGCAAAGGGGGGCGTGCCAACAGGCGCTGTGACTTTTGCAGCGATGCCCAGCTTGCGTGGTTTGCCGCATCGTTTTGTATGTATTTTGGGTTTGAATGATCAAGTTTTTCCCTCCCCTCAAAAACACATTGAATTTGATTTGATTGCACGTTCTCCTCGCCATGGGGATCGACAACGAAATCATGATGAGCGAAATTTATTTTTAGATCTTGTGTTGTCAGCACGGGAACGACTCCACCTGAGTTATGTGGGAAAGGATAGAAAAGATAACGCGCCTATACCGCCCTCAGTGGTTCTGACTGAACTCATCGATGCTTTAGTGCCCGCCTTGTGTGAGCCCAATTCAAGTGCAGATCAAAAAGAACAGGTACGCAGTGCGCTGATTACTGAGCATGCATTACAGGCTTTTTCTGAAGTGTATTTCGAGAACAAGGGTTCAGGAAAGCAGCACTTTTCCTTTCGCAAAAACTTTGCAGTTGCCTTGAAGGAGCGTGCACAGAATATGGCGCTTCGTGCTCACCAAGAAGAGGATCGTGCGCTTCTCTATGCCTCTTTGGTTGAGGGGGGTTCCGAAGGGGAAGGCGAGGGAGAGGAAGCAAATCAAATCGAACAAGAATGGGATCGCCTCTCTTTTGGACTGAGCGCCCCATTTTACGATTCGATGATGCAGGAAGCCTTAGAACCGGAATGGCGTGATGTGAGTGTGAGCCAACTGATTCTTTTTTTTCAAAACCCCGTTAAATACTATTTAAATCAGCGCCTAGGTTTAGAGCTTCCCTGGGTGGAGCGTGAATGGCCCGATACTGAAGATTTTGAGCCCACCAAAAAAGCCAAAAGGGCATTGGCGCAGCGCCTACTTCCTGTTCTTTTGGAGGGTGGCAAAGCGTTGACAGAACTGGATGAACTTGCTCGGGCAGGAAGAGAGTTTCCAGAGGGTCTGGGTGGACAAGCGGCTTTAGCTTTAGCAACTGCTCAGATTTCGCAGTTTGCGCAGGGAGTGCAAGCGCATATCTCTGCCATGCCTACACCTGACCAACAACACAGTCTGTCATTCGGCATTCAAGAACTAGGCGTAGAGCAAACTTGGACACTGAGTGGTGTTACAGATTCATTGTTTGGTTCTTCTCGGGTTCGTTATCACTTTGGTGATTGGAATGCTAAAGAGGCAATAGAGATTTGGGTACGCCATCTATTCTTATGTGCAGGTTCTGATGCATTGCAGTATTGGACTACGGTATGGATTGGTGCTGATGATTCACAGGTATTGCTTGCTCTGGAACCTGAAGATGCAAAGCGACATCTGCAAAACTTATTAGAACTCTATGTTCAAGGCTTGAATGAACCGCTGTATTTTTTTCCAAGATCCGCGTGGGCCTATACCCATGCCGAGGGAAAGAAACCTGGGAGTGGCCTGAAATTCGCAACGAAAGAGTGGATGCCCAGTCGCTATAAGCCCTATGCAGAAGGTGCCAATATGGAATATCGCTTGGCTTTCCGTGGTGCTTCCATGTCATTAAAGGGAGACTTTGAACGTTTAGCAATGCGGGTATTTGGCCCATTCTTGAACTGCTTGCAGACTGCTTCATCTGAATCTGAGAGGGCAATATAGTGAACCTTCCTCAATTGTCTGCGCCTTCACTCTTTGATCCATTAAAGGTGACTTTGCGCGGAGTACAACTGATTGAAGCCTCTGCGGGTACAGGTAAAACATGGAATATCTCAGCTTTGTATTTACGGGCGCTGATAGAGCACAAGTTAACTGTAGAACAATTGTTGGTGGTGACTTTTACCAAAGCCGCTACCGCTGAACTACGAGACCGTATCCGAGGGCGGATTGCAGACTTGTATGCATTGATTGAACCCGTTGAATCATGGGCTGATCTTTTGGCTTCACCCAGCACGGATCGTTTTCTGCTGGATCTCGTGGAATGGCTTAAATCCAAACCTGCAGATGAAATCAACGATCTGAAGCCAAGATTAAAGCTGGCTTTACAGAGCTTTGATCAGGCCACTATTTTTACTATTCATGGTTTTTGTCAGCGTGCATTGGATGACGCGCCCTTTGTTTCTGGGGCGCCACTAGGCAGTGAGCTTATTCCCGATGATTCAGAAATCAGAGAGGAACGGGTTCAGGATTATTGGCGGTGCAAGGTGCTGGCTTTGGATGCGGATCCTATGCTGGTAAGGGCCTTGTCTCTTAAAGCGCTGAACCCTAAAAAGCTCTCTGAGATAGTCCAACGCCGTTTATCTAAACCATTGGCACACTTGATCTGGCCAAATGAGAGTGTGAATTTAGAAAGTGCAAGAAAGCATGAAGCCGACTTAATGGATAGCTGGACGAAACTTCAGAAGCTTTGGCACGAGGATAGAGCCGGTATCTGTGCGCCTATAGCCAAGATGATCGCATTGCAGCAGTTGAGTCAAGTGACGTTTAAAGAATCCAGTTTTGAGCAAGCGCAACAAGATTGGACATATGTATTGCAATCCGGGCCTTGGACTGAGTTGGTCCAATCAAAGTTACATTTACTCAACACAGACGCACTGAAGCCCACTCAAGAGGCACTTAGAAAAGGGGCAACGGTTCCTGAGCATGCTTTTTACTTGCTTGCCAAACATTATCTGGATGCAAAAGAGCAACTAAGCAAGCAGGCTGATCTCATCGTGAAGGACTTTGTGCGAGAGATGCTGGACACCGTGGTGCCAAAAATCAAAGAGCATAAGCGCACCCTTCGTATTTATAGCTTTGACGATATGTTGGGTAATCTGCGTGATGCCTTGATGGGAACGCAGGGAGAGGCTCTCGCGCACTTTTTAAGAACACAATTCCCGATTGCCTTGGTGGATGAGTTTCAAGATACCGATCCGCTACAGCTTGCTATTTTGGAAAAAATTTATATCCACGATCAGAGCGAGTCGGCCTTGTTTTTAGTGGGCGATCCTAAGCAAGCAATTTATAGTTTTCGCAATGCTGACCTTCCTACATATCTGAGGGCACGTGCACAGGCCTCTGCGCGTTGGACATTGACTCAAAACCAGCGAGCCAGCCAAGCCTTGATTGATGCATGCAATACCGTATTCACGCAAAAAGAGCATGCCTTCTTGCAGGAAGGTTTGTTATACCAATCCGTGAGCATGGGTGAAAAGAAAAGAACAATACTGGAAGACGATACGCAAGAACGCGCGGCACTGAATGTGTGGTTACTCCCTCAAGATAATGAGGGTGCCTATTTTAATGTGACGCAAGCGCGAGTACGTTCTGCTGAAAGCTGTGCGAGTGAAATCGTGCGGCTGTTAAATGCGGGCAGGAATAATCAAATCCGGTTGGCTGGCAGAGGACTTCTTGCTGGGGATATCGCTGTTCTCGTGCGCAGTCATTTGGAGGGGCTGTTGATGCGGGAAGCCCTCTCGCAGCGTGGGGTGGCGTGTGTAGAGCGTTCACCCATGAATATCTTCAAGACACCGGATGCAGAGGAATGGTTGTGCTTGCTGCGTGCGCTCGCTGAACCACGTCATGTAGGAAAAGTTTTGGCTGCACTGGCGACGCGAATGCTGGGATATAACGCCCAAAAAATACTTGACTTAAAGCAGAGCGAACATGATTTGGAATTGCTGATGGGGCATTTCATGCGCTATCACGCACTGTGGCTGAAACGGGGATTTGGTGCTGCTGTTCGAAATGTGCTCGATGATTTTAAAGTATTCGAAATGCTGTTAGTGGCACCTGACGGCTTGCGACGTATGACCAACTTGCAACACTTGATGGAGTGGCTGCAAGACATTTCTCGCCTACATCAAGGACCTCTTGCTTTGCTCAGGCAGTTTGAAGAGGTGCTGCGTCGCGAGCAAGGTGGCGAGGAACAAGAGCAGCGTCTTGAAACCGATGCACATCTTGTTCAAATCATGACGATTCATCGTTCTAAAGGCCTGGAGTTCCCCGTTGTGTTTTGCCCCTTTATCTGGACATCTGTTTCCCCGGAGAGGGGGCAGGGCATGGCAAGGGAATATCACGATGATGAAGGCAATACCGTGATGGATTTCCGAGGCGATGCGTTAATCGATCATGACCGCCTCACTGAGATTAAAGAAGCCCAACACAAAGAGCGGGAAGCGGAATATGTTCGGCTGATCTATGTTGCGCTGACACGCGCTTCATTGCGCTGCTATCTCGTTGCTGGGGTGTTCGCTAAAAAAAATAAAGAGGATCCGACTAAAGTCGCCAGCCAATCGCCGCTGAATCGTTTGATTGAACACGCCGGCTTGCAAAATACTAAGCCCAAGGCAATGCATGAGCTTGAGCAGCGCTGGCATGATCTTGCGGCAAGCACAGATCACGCAAGACACGCGATACAGGTCTGCACTTTGATCGAACCTAGTGCTGAACGTTTTGAAGTGCTAGCCGAACCTGCGCCACTCTTTCGTGCAGAAGAGCCCCCGCGTTCTATTCCCTATCGGTTCCGTGTGGATAGCTTTAGTGGTTTGCAGAAGCAAGGTGAAACTGTTGTGAGCAGTACCCTGGAGTCAGACTTCACCTCATCTGCTGTGGGTAAGGACCATGACGGAATGGGCGACTTGCAAGAGGTCAGCGAGAATGAAGCGGTTGAGACTGAGGCTGAGGATATCCCGCAAACAGGTAAGCGGATATCGAGTTCGGATATATTGAAATTTCCGCGTGGTAAACACGAGGGGACTTTTCTGCACAAAGTCTTGGAGCATGCCGATTTGTCGCGAGCTGAATCTTGGCCTGCTCTTATTCAGAAGACCCTTGATGAGTTTTCTCAATTATTAAATTTAGAACGCGCACAGATTAAGCCTGAGAAAGCACGAGAGATGGTACTAGGTATGGTTCGTCATATTGCCGAATGCCAACTTCCGCAGGGGTTTTCGTTACAAGCGGTGAGCCGCACCCGACAATTTGTTGAGTTAGAGTTTTATTTGCCCATTCATCAAGTCTCACCACACGCCTTATATGCACTTTTGCAGCGGCATGACGTAGCGATTCCTCGCTACCAATTTGAGGTATTGGATGGCTATCTAAAGGGCTTTATAGACCTGGTCTTTGAACATCATGGCCAGTGGTTTGTATTGGACTGGAAGTCCAATCATTTAGGCGATCATCCTCAAGACTACGCAGATCAGCCAGTTCAGACTGAAATGAATAAACATGGTTATGTACTTCAGGCCGTATTGTATTCACTTGCACTCCATCGTTTGTTGAAGCAACGCTTGCCAGACTATTCACCCAGCAAACATTTGGGTGGAGTGCTGTATGTCTTCTTACGCGGGTTTAGAGAGCAATGGCGGGGTGAGATGCCTTCTCATGTTACCCCTGGGCTATGGTCCTACCAACCTACTGAAGCCTTGCTCACCGATTTGGATCTGCTCTTTGATGGGCAGGCAGGTGAGGGGAGTAGCAATCATGCCTAAAGACACCCTTGCTGTGGAATTTTCCAAGCGGGTACGTGCTTGGTCCGTGCGTGCTGGGGCTTCTGCAGCGTCACAGCTTGCTGCTGAAGAAGCCGCGTATTTAGTTGCACACGCCATAAATGAAGGGCACACCTGTTTTCAACCTAATCCCGTTGAGGCTTTTCCCGTTTCGTTGCCTGCTTTACTTGAGAGTGGAGTGGTAGGAACGCCTGCAAACGCGGGCCACAATCCCTTGATTTTGGATGGTGAAAAACGATTGTATTTGCATCGTTACTTTGACTATGAGTTACGACTGGCGCAACGATTGGTAAAGGCCTCATCGTTGATAGAAGAAGACCTGAATGATGATGCACTAAAATTAGCGCTGAATACATTTTTCACTCCTTCTAAAACAGACACAGATTTAGAAGTGGATTGGCAACAATGTGCGGCAGCACTGTCACTCATTAAGCGTTTTGTTTTGGTGAGTGGGGGCCCTGGAACGGGCAAGACCACTATGGTGGTGAATTTGCTGGCGTGTTTATTAAGCCAGAAACCCAATACCCGAATTGTATTGGCGGCACCTACCGGTAAAGCAGCGGCGCGCATGTTAGAGGCCTTGCGTAAACGCGCGCAGACCCTGCCTGAATCACTTCGCGCAGGTTTGCCATCATCCGCGAGTACCGTGCATCGATTGCTAGGGTTTAACCCCCGACGTCAGGGGTTCGTTCATGATGCTGCGCATCCTTTGCTGTTAGATGTTCTGGTAGTGGATGAAGCTTCCATGCTGGATTTGTCATTAGCGACACACTTACTTGAGGCGGTTCCGAAACATGCACGGGTGATTCTTCTCGGAGATAAGGATCAGTTGGCTGCTGTGGAGTCGGGTGCCGTTTTTGCAGAGCTTAGTTCACAGAATAGTTTCTCGCCTCAAACCGTTCAGCGTCTTGCAAGCTTGATGGATGTCGCCCCTGAAAAGTTAGAAGGCTTCACTTCGTATTTTAAGACCTCTGAACCTACTGGAGGTGATTCTGGTCTGTTAGATAGCGTGGTGTGGTTCACCAAGCAGCATCGTTTTTCGGAAGACTCTGCCATTGGTCGAGTGGCAGCTGCGCTCCGAGAGGGAAAGGAGGAGGCTGTCTTGGCGATGTTGAAAGCCCCGCGTTGCTGCGAGATGGGTTTGCAATGGCGTATTCCAGATCCACGCACAAAACGCCCTGGTGATGAAGAGCTTTCATTGTTTTATGAAGGCTATGCTGAATATTGGGCAGCAGTGCGGGGCGCTAGTTACCAAGATAAAGCCAAGGTTTTAGAGGTATTTGACCGCTTCCGAGTCCTTTGTGCAGTAAGACAAGGCGCATGGGGGGCGGAGCAATTGGCTCAAAAAATAGAAGAAAAAGCGCGTAGTGTATTACTCCCGCCCGAAGAGCAAGGCTTTGAGAGTGCTTGGTATCCTGGCCGCCCAGTGATGATTTTGCGCAATGATGCGCAACTCAAGTTATTTAATGGTGATATTGGGATTGCCTTAGTCGGCCCTGAGGGAGACTTACAGGTCTGCTTTCCTTCAATTGAGGACCCTGCTCTTCAAGATATGGAGCGTCGCTATGCCCCAGTTCGTCTTCCGCTGCATGAAACTGCGTATGCCATGACAATACACAAATCACAGGGCTCGGAACTCGAGCACGTTGCCGTGGTCTTTCCAAATGCACTCCCTTTGCAGTTGATCACGCGTGAGTTGCTTTACACAGGCATTACCCGGGCTAAGCAAAGCGTGTTACTGATTTCAAATGAAAAGACTTTACGTTTGGCTATTCAAACGCCCACTCAACGATCATCCGGATTGTTAGCGCGTGTATCAGAAGTTTCTGCAAGGACAGAGTCAGAATGAACTTGTTATCTAAGCGACCCTTTTTCATTTTTCAATTTCTTGCTGTATCTCAACTTGTTTTCCTTGGTTTGATCCTTGCACTCTCCCCTTCAATCGGATTTGCCCAAAATGGTGTTTCAAGTTCTCTGAGTACGGAGCACGCCTCCGTTGTACTGACGACGACGCCGGAAAAGTTCGCTATAGGAAAAGATTTGAAGGCTGAAGTGACGCTCACCAGTATTCCTGGTTGGCACACTTACTATAAAAACCCTGGCGATGTAGGTCTTCCCACGCGGATTAAATGGACTCTTCCAACTGGAGTAACGGCAGGAGATATTGAATGGCCTGAGCCAACGCGGTTCACTCAAGCAAAACTAGTGAGCTACGGTTATGCGGGTAAGGTCACTTTAATGATCCCTATTTCTGTAGCCTCCGATTACAAGGGTGATGTGCCCTTGCATGCCAAAGTGAAATGGCTGGTATGCGCTGAGCAATGTGTTCCTGAAGAGGCTGAACTTGAATTGCTAGTGAGATCTGCTAGCGACAGTTCGTCTGGTTCCCTTACTACTTGGCTCACTGCGCTGGTGTTTGCATTCGTTGGGGGCTTGCTCCTGAATCTGATGCCCTGTGTTTTGCCCGTGCTTTCGATCAAGGTGTTTGCACTATTGGGTGAACGCGACGCACCACGATCACAGCTTGCAAAGCATGGATTTACTTTTTTATTTGGTGTCCTGCTTTCGTTCTGGGTACTCGCAGGAATTCTTTTGGTTCTTCAGTCGGCTGGGGCGACGATTGGTTGGGGTTTTCAACTCCAATCGCCGTACTTTGTGACCTTATTGACTGCATTATTTACGCTGCTGGGGCTGAATTTTTTGGGCGTTTTCGAGCTAGGTACTTCGCTGCAAGGTGCAGCAGGAGAGTTGGAGCAGCGCGCTAGCCGCGGTGGCTCCGCAGTTTTAGGTTCCTTTAGTTCTGGTGTGCTGACAACATTGGTTGCAACGCCTTGTACCGCTCCTTTTCTGGGGGCTGGAATTGGATTTACGCTGGGTCAATCCCCGCTTTACTCCATGAGTGTTTTCACTGCGATGGGCTTAGGGGTTGGGCTACCCGTTACCCTCTTGGCACTTTCACCCGGATGGTTACGTTATGTTCCTCGCCCGGGTGCTTGGATGTTATTGCTCAAACAACTTTTTGCCTTCCCTATGTTTTTTACGGTGGTTTGGTTGATTTGGGTTATCGGGCATCAGCGCGGTGTAGATGCGATGGCACTTGATCTCGTAGGTTTGGTTTTCATCGCCATTTCGGCCTGGTTGTGGGGGCGCGCTCAACATCATCTGGCACATTCATTGTTACAAAGGCTCAGACAAGTTGCTCTAGCACTATTTTTTTTGATTCTGGGGTTCTTATTTGCGTGGCCATCTGCTCTGCATGAACAAGTTGATTTAGGCTTTACTTCAAAGTCATCGTTGCCGCAGGCTTCAAATCCGTCAGGTCAAGATCTTGCGCAGGTGCTGCCCTCATCCTCAGCAAAAGTACTTACAGGAGTTTGGTTGCCCTATAGCGAGCAAAGGCTGAGCGATGCCCGGCAACAGGGCCAAGCTGTGTTTGTAGACTTTACTGCAGCGTGGTGTCTTTCTTGCCAGGTCAATAAACGCACCACACTTCATTCTGAGGCAGTGACAGAGTTATTCAAAAAACTGAATGTAGTCACATTAGAAGCCGATTGGACGAATGCTGATCCAGTGATTACCTTAGCCCTGTCGCGTTTGCATCGCAATGCGGTTCCTGTTTATGCGGTTTATCCGGCCAATGGCGGGGAACCCACCTTACTTCCAGAGGTACTGACACCTTCTATTGTGACGGATGCTTTGAATCAAGCTGCGCAAAAGTAATTCTCATACAAAAAAACGCAGCCCCCCCTCAAGAGGGCTTTTTTCTCTGGAAGTGTGCATTTTCAGGCTGCCGCAACAAATGGTTCACATTGCATGGGGATAATCACTATCTTGTAAGATTCACCCCCATCACTTAGGAGAAATTCATGGAAGACGGTCGCCAAAGCGAAGATTTTAAAGATCGCATGGAAGCTGATTTAATCGATAGCTTTGATGAAGAGTTGGAAATGGAGTTGGATGATGATCGTTTGGCTGCTTTAGTCAACGAAGCAGGGGGTGAAGGAGAACTCGGTGCGGGTGGTGATCGCCATCAGTATTTTCGCGAACTATTTCGTTTGCAGCATGAATTGGTTCGTCTGCAGGATTGGGTGGTACACAAAGGGCTTAAAGTTGTGGTGCTCTTTGAAGGGCGCGATTCAGCCGGTAAAGGGGGCGTGATCAAGCGCATCACCCAGCGCCTGAATCCTCGCGTTTGCAAAGTGGTGGCATTAACGGCGCCAAGCGTTCGTGAGCGCACCCAGTGGTATTTTCAGCGTTACATCAGCAATCTTCCCGCAGCGGGGGAGATGGTGTTGTTTGACCGCAGTTGGTATAACCGTGCGGGTGTAGAGCGGGTGATGGGATTTTGTAACGATGAGGAGTACGAAGAGTTCTTCAGAACGGTTCCAGAGTTTGAACGTATGTTGGTTCGCTCAGGCATTATCTTGATCAAGTACTGGTTCTCGATTACAGATGAAGAGCAACATCTCCGGTTTACGATGCGTATTCGTGACCCCCTCAAACAATGGAAACTGAGCCCTATGGATTTGCAGGCTCGTGTTCGTTGGGAGCAATACACTAAGGCTAAAGAAGTGATGTTAGAGCGTACCCATATCCCTGAGGCACCTTGGTGGGTAGTGGAAGCCGTTGATAAAAAACGTGCGCGTTTGAATTGTATCCACCATCTACTCTCACAAATCCCTTATGAAGATGTTCCTCATGAGACTGTGGTTTTACCCGAAAGAGTGCACAATCCTGATTATATCCGTGGGCCCATTCCACGCGAAATGTATGTTCCGGCGATGTATTAATGACACTGACTAACCAAACTGTAGACCATTTCCGCACGACCCTTCTCTGGCCACTGCAAATTCGGCCGGGCTTTTACGGCGATCATGTGCAACCTATCCGAACCCTTTTAAAGGGTTCGGGCCAGTTGTCCGACTGGAAATTAGTCGATGATGAATTCACGCAAAATCCGGCAGATTTTCAAGAGAGACACTATAAAGAATTCATCACTTTTCTCCCAGCTGTTCAGCGTTTTTTATATGGTGAAGGCCGTTCTAAAGGACGTGAGCCAGATGACCCTGCCTTGCCAGCACCTGTTGAGGTTTACCGTCGACATGACGTAAAAGGTCTTCGAGTTTGGGTGCTTCCTGATAGCGAGCCCGTTTTCTTGCGAACTGCCCATCTTGATCTTTATCTATTTATGGATGAAGACGTGGTGTTACTTAATCTTGAGGTATGGGCAGATGCATTGCCTTTACCCGAAGTCTTGGATTTGTTATATCGCTTTGGTCGCGCTTATCCCGCAGGATGGGAAGACAGTGGCCAAGGCCACCATAATCTCTCGCGAGTAGAGGTGGTGGGACTCAATGACGAAGTATTGGCGGTATCTGACGGCGCAGAAAAAGAGCGTTATCTGCATTTTGTTTGCGAACACCGTGCCCCCTTTGTAGCTTCTCAATGGCGTTTTCTGTTGCGCCCACTGGTTTTAGATAACACGGATGAGCCTGGTGTGCTGCGTTTTAGGCAGGTTGAATTTTATCGCATGCCAATGATGGTTTTTTTAGCCATGAAAAACCCGCGTGCCTTAACCCGCGAGGATTTTATTCATATTACCCAGGTTTCCCACGTGCAACCTGGTGACCAGATTGCTCCTAGTTCACCCATCCTTCAGAACTTGGAAAAAGAATATTTTTACGATCGTTATTGGACCAATTCTATTGAAGGTCCCAATACCCGCTTTATCTGCACAGGTAATGCCATGATGGTGGTGGGGGAGTCTCATTCCCAATACTTTATGGATGCTGAACGAGGAATCCTGGCGCAGTTCCGGCATCAACATTTTGTTGTCTTTATGATCGCCCACTTTCATCGTGCGGCATTGTTATCGTTTTCGGATTTCTTGTCCGAAGCGATTAATGATTTAGATACACGCAACCCCGTTTCAGTGCGTCGTTTCAAGAGACGTATTTGGGCTACTTTTCAAAACTTTCTTACTTTCACTCACCGTTATTGGTTTCACCAAGTCTCAGAGTTGGGACATGTACGCGCTCTTTTTGAGATGACGCGCACGCATCTTGAAACCGATGATCTATATGAGGAAGTGAAAGAGCAAGTAGGCGGCATGAGCGATTATTTAGATAGCGATTCAGAACGTGAGCAATCCGATACCGTGATACGGCTGACCGTAGTTACGGTAGTGGGTTTGATTTTTAGCGTGGTGACGGGTTTCTTTGGTATGAATTTCTTTGCCATGGCAGAGGAGTCAATATGGGTTAAAACCACTTACTTCGTTATTGCTACGTCGGTCACCATTGCTCTTCTATTGCTGACTGCTGCGCGCTCCAGGCAGTTAGCTGAGGTGATTGATAGCCTGTCAGGGAATAAACCTTCTGCGCCTCCTAAGCATCGTTCTGCTGACAAGCGACAACTTTAAAGTATTGGCTTTCTTCATTAAGGGATCTTAAGCCTGCATCTCTTCGATGTCTTTGATCACATTGAAGTGCATCATTGCTCCAAACTTTGACAGATTTCTAGAATGGTCTGCCAGGCTGTTTCAATATGATGCATTTGACTCTGCGCAGCACCTACTGAGAGCCTGAGGGTATAGAACCCATTGAGTTGAGTGTGACTAAGATACAGTTTTCCGCTGGCGTTGAGCGCAGCCAGTAGTTTGGCATTGAAGGTATTGCCCGCTTTATGCCTGAAGCACACCAAGCTGAAATCGACTTGCGCCACCCGAATAAATTGCTCTGATTGATCAACACGTTTTGCAAATTCCTTGGCCATTTGCATGTGCCCGCGCAAATATTCTCTGAGCTTTTCGGCACCATACGACCTTAGTACAAACCATAGTTTTAACGCACGGAAGCGGCGACCCAGAGGGATTTGCCAATCCCGGTAATCGATGACTTCCCCGCTTTCGCTGACTGGCGTGCGTAAATATTCAGGCAGGATGCTTAGGGCAGAGATGAGTGCTTGGCGATCTGATACGTAAAAGCAATTGCAATCAAAATTGGTTAGCAACCATTTGTGCGGGTTAAAGGTGTAACTTTGGGCTTGATCAAGGCCTGCAAAATGATGGCGGTACTCGGGGCAGAGTGCCACACTTCCTGCCATGGCTGCATCAACATGTAACCAGATTGAATGCTGACTGCATACGACCGAGATTTCTGGGATGGGATCGACGGCCATGGATGAGGTCGTGCCAATCGTGGCAGCGCAGAAGAAGGGTTGATTTCCTTCTTGAATATCTTGATTAACCGCTGTGTTTAATGCGCTGACATCCATGCGGTTTTGGCTGTCACTTGGAATAATACGCAACTGGGTTTCACCAATACCCGCAATCCGCACTGCTTTGAGAACAGAGGAATGTGCTTGGTCAGAAGTATAGGCGACGAGTTTGGATTTAGGGCTTAGCGCGGTATGTTGAGGCGCGCCATTGCCGTTTTGTTGATGCAATCCAGACCAGTTAGTTTGGCCTTGAGTGGCCTTCTCGCGAGCAGCCAGTAATGCGCAGAGGGTGGCGCTTGACGCAGAATCCAGCAGAACCCCACCTCCTGATCCGGTGCTTTTAAACTGATTAGGTAGGGCGCAGAGATCAGCCAACCAATCCAGCATGCTGGTTTCAAGTTCGGTGCAAGCAGGGCTCGTGGCCCACAGCATTCCTTGCACACCAAGGCCTGCTGCGAGGAGTTCCCCTAGGATAGAGGGACCGCTGGTATTGGCTGGGAAGTAGGCGAAGAAATTGGGCGATTGCCAATGGGTGATACCCGGCACGATCAGCCTATCAATATCCGCAAAAATTTGCGAAAAGTCTTCGCTATGTTCTGGGGCGGTAAGGGGCAGCGCTTTGCGCAAATCCCCCGGGGCCGATTTTGAAAGTACCGGCAGGGTCTCAACGCGAGCGGAGTAGTCGGCCAGCCAATCAATCATGGCATAACCCCATTTGCGAAATTCTTCAGGACTCATGCCGCGAAGAATGCACTTTAGGTGCGGCCAAGGTCAACCCTTTTTCTTTTTTTCTGGATTGAAGATGGGTATCCAATACCAACCCAGCGAAGGGCATACATCAATTTTACTTGAGGTTAAATCTCATCAATACAATGCAACCAAAAGGGTTGGATCCATACATCGCATCTAGCGCCTTGGGTTTTGTAAAACTGCTGAACTCAACACCTAGATTAGCTGAAATATTGTTTGTATGCCCGATCTCTGCGCTGTAACCGACAGCCATTTTTGTTATTTTAAAAACTCGACCGTACAAAGGATTGGATGAGATGAATAACTCATCCTTATCAACATTTTCAAGGCGCGCAAATACAGACTGACCATTCAATTTATAAGCGCTTTCCAAAAGATAGGCATTGGTGGGTGGCGCTCTGTCAGGTGAATTTCTACCCCATGCTAGTGTGGTTTGCGTTGATCCTAGACCAAAGTGATGGTTAAACGTGAGGGAGGCCGTTGTCCGGGTTAGGTTTTTTGTGGGATCCAGTGACTCGGGACTGATGAGGTGACCTTGACTGATCTGCATGGACCAATTTTCATTTGGATTCAATGTGAGTCTTCCAGAGAATGAATCTAGCCCACCTAGTTCTATACGATAACGATACTGATCGGGTTCTCTTCCATGAAATCCTGAAGTTTCTAATTTGAAGTCACCAAAAATATACCCCAGAGTAATCACACCATTGGTGATATGGGTTGAGTCGAGCCAATGATGGGTAATCGGTGCTTCTGGTAAATCCATTCCTGAAGCGCGGTGCATATATACGGTAGGGCCTA
>CAIPTD010000086.1 GCA_903867885.1 uncultured Ferrovum sp.
ACGCTCATGGAAGTTAGCTAAGCCTGCCTTGAAGCGTCGGCGAATGACGTCTTCAGGAATATTGTGACCACCTTGTAAAACACGGCGGGCAACTCTTGAAATAGCGATGTCTTCATTGGGTAATGACAAGAACCAAAGCTTAACTTGGTAGCCGTGAGCTTGCCACACGGGGATCTTTTTCAAGTAGACCATGCCCGACAGCGTGGTTTCAAACGCAAAGCTGTGTCCGGCATCCACGCACTCATCAATTTCTTCCAGCATTAGACGACCAGCTTTGAAAGAAGCCGTCTCTGGATTGAACGGAGCCAAGCCAGCAGCAATCAAGTCGGCGTTGATAAAACGCAGCGTTTGGGCTTCAGCAGGTAAAAAGTCACGGGCAAATGTGGTTTTGCCTGCGCCGTTGGGTCCTGCAATGATGATGATTTTTTTCAAATTTAGCCTGTGTTTTAGCCATTTTATGCTCTGATGCGCTAGTTGCCAACCGGATGATCTGGGCCGCATTTGCTCGAAATTTCGGTCCTGCTCGTGACAAAAAAGGACTTGCTTGATTTGGGTTCAATCAGTCCAAGTGACCCATTTATGGGTCATTTGGGCATATGTGCTCATGACTTAATTGATTAATTACTATAAGCGTGTGACTTTTTCAATTTTCTAGATAATCTGTATATTCCAGCTAAATACATCAGCGTGCTGGAAGCCATGCTGTTCAAAAGCTCAGCGTGGACTTGCGCCATGAGATTGAAATGACTATGCAAGATCGAACTGTCAATCCATATTGGCGCTTGAGTCACAAGCAGTTGGAGCGTTACGAGACTCGTCACTTTGATTTGAAAATGGATGAAGCTGCTCATAAAGAGCGCATACGTCAAGAAACAATTTGTGCTCGAGAGCACTTCTCAAACCTGTCTGTTGATTGATCTGTCAACCGATAGCATGAGTCCCGCCATGTAGTCGGGTTACCAGTCTTTTCGGTTGCTCAACGCCATGGTGGGCGGTACTGGGATCGAACCAGTGGCCCCTGCCGTGTGAAGGCAGTGCTCTACCCCTGAGCTAACCGCCCAACTGAGGCGGGAATCATAGCGCATCGCCCCATAGCTGTCACGTGTGGGTAACCTTGGGAGCAGGTAAGAAGTTTACGGGGCGGAAAAAATTTGGCTTAGCATCAAGTATTGAGAAAATCGGGCTCGCCATCGACGCCATCTCCCAGAAACCCATCTGACTGCATGTGCCATAAGCGAGCATAAAGCCCACCGAGCTCAAGAAGCGCAGCGTGCGAGCCATCTTCCACAATGCGACCATCGGAAAATACGAGAAGCCGATCCAGATGGGCTACGGTGGATAAACGGTGTGCGATGACAATCACGGTTTTGCCAATCATTCGCTCACTCAAGGTTTCTTGAATCGTGCGCTCCGTGATGGAGTCTAGACTCGATGTGGCTTCATCTAAAAGTAAAATGGGGGCATCTTTAAGAAGAGCTCGGGCGATGGCAATACGTTGGCGTTGGCCTCCAGAGAGTTTTACCCCTCGTTCCCCTACCAATGCGGTGTAGCCTTCTTTGATCTGTGAAATAAATTCATCTGCATGGGCGAGAGCCGCAGCAAGCTTTACTTCTTCATCGGTAGCTTCTAATCGACCATAACGGATGTTATCCATCAGACTGCGATGAAATAAGCTGGGATCTTGAGGGATGAGGCCTACCTGCTCATGCAAACTATCCTGGGTCACAAGGGCAATATTCTGACCATCGATGAATATCTCACCAGATTGAATATCGTACATGCGCAACAAAAGACTCACGAACGTACTTTTTCCAGAACCCGAGAAGCCCACCAGTCCAACACGTTGGCCGGGAGGAATGACGACATTCAAATTTTGGAAAACTGGCGTGCCTGCGTTATAACCAAAGGTGATGGATTTAAATTCGATCTGACCCGCTGATACATGAAGAGAAGTGCTATTAGGCACATCTTTAATTTCATGAGGTGTCAGTAAAGTATGGACCCCATTATTGAGGTTGCCAATATGTTCGAATAATTCTAAAAATCGTCGTCCTAAATTGCGTGATTCATTCAGGATCAACAATCCTAATGTCACTACCAGAATAAAATCAGCGAGTTGAATGACGCCTTTTTGCCAAAGAGTGATCGAATAGCCTAGCGTGCCGAGCTTCAAAATACCAAAAGCAATGGCTTGGTTCCAACGAATGCGCTCGGTATAAACGTTGGCGGATCGAATGGCCTTGAGTTCTTTTTCCAAAGCGCGGTCAAGAACAGTGCGTTCATGTTGAAGGCGCGCAAATAAATGAGCGCTGGAGAGGTGGCTTACTGAATCTACAAGCGTCCCTGTGGTGCTAGATCGAGTGGCAGCAGCGGCTAACGCAAAAGGCTGGCTGCGTTTGGCCATCCACCATGAAATGCCTAAGAACGCGCAAGACCATAGCCCAACAATCACACCAAGCATTACATTCACGCGCACCAAAAGTGCAGTAGAGATCGCCAAGGTGATCACCACGGGCATTAAGTCGAATAGGAAAGTCCATAATATTTGGTTGACCGCAAGAGACGTTTCACCAATACGGTGAGCAAGGGCGCCCGCAAAATTGCTCGTAAGATAGCGTTGTGAATGGCCCTGTAACCAGTCATACAAGGAACGCAAAGCAGATTGCCGTTGAATGGGAGCTAAATGCAATTGCAACGCGCCTGCTGCGCGCCCAAACAAGATTTCAGAGAGGGTCAGGCAAGCGAATAAAATTAAGGCATTGTGAAGGGCATCGGGTGGGGCCTGCGAACCCATGCTTCGCACGATTTCAGTCAGGGCATAAGGGGCCAGCACACCTATTCCTGAATGCAACAATTCGCATACCGCCATAGGCGCAAATAGTCGCCAATGCTGTTTTACGAAGAACAATACGAAATCAGTGGGACGGTTAGGTAAAGTCTGCTTCTGAGCAGAATTGAAACTCAAGTCATTCTCCATCACGCGCAGAGCGCTACGTCAGCTAAAATACAGAGTTTACATCCTCACCAGAGTCTTTAATGGTTCGCACACGATTCGCTCCAAGCCCTACCGGGTTTCTTCATATCGGTGGTGCACGCACTGCTCTATTCAACTGGGCGTATGCCCGCCATCATGGCGGAAAATTTATTCTGCGCGTGGAAGATACCGATTTAGAGCGCTCTACCGAAGCCTCAGTGCAAGCCATACTTGAGGGCATGACGTGGTTGGGTTTGGATTGGGATGAAGGTCCTTTCTATCAAATGCAGCGTTTATCACGCTACGAAGAAATTGCGCAGCAACTGCTGAAAGATGGCCACGCTTATTGGTGCTATGCCTCGAAGGAAGAACTGGAGCAAATGCGCGAAGCCCAACGTGCTAGAGGGGAGAAGCCACGTTATGACGGCCGTTGGCGAGAGAGTAAGGAAACGCCCCCTGCTGGCGTCAAACCTGTTCTTCGTTTTAAAAACCCTTTAGAAGGTGATGTAGTCTGGGAAGATTTAGTAAAGGGCGAAATTTGTATTGCCAACCAAGAGCTTGATGACTTGGTGCTGCTGCGCGCAGATGGAGTGCCTACTTATAATTTTGGTGTGGTGATTGATGATTTGGATATGAACATCACCCATGTGATTCGTGGTGATGATCACGTCAATAACACGCCACGACAAATTAATTTGTACCAAGCGATCGGCGCGGTTCTGCCCAGGTTTGGACATCTGCCCATGATTCTGGGTCACGACGGTGAGCGGCTTTCTAAACGCCATGGGGCAGTGTCGGTGACTCAGTATCGTGACGATGGATTTCTGCCCGAGTCGATGATCAATTATTTGTCACGACTGGGTTGGTCGCATGGCAATGAAGAAATTTTCTCTTCTGAACAAATGATTGAGTGGTTTGAGTTAGACCATATCAGCCGCTCTCCTGCGCGCTTCGATGGCGATAAGCTATTGTGGCTGAACCAGCATTATCTCAAAGAGGCGGATTCTGGGCGCATGGCTGACTTGTTGATGCCATTGCTGCATCAGCGTGATTGTCATCCAGAGACCGGGGGCCCTGTGCTAGCAGAGGTGATTGAGTTATTAAGATCGCGCACGCATCTGCTGCCTGAATTAGCAGATTCCTCTGTGTATTTTTATCGGCACATCCACGCAAGTCCTGAGCTTGCAGGCCAGCATCTCACACAAGAAGCACGTATGATCTTGAAAGATCTTTTGCAGTCTTTTGAAGCGTGTGATTGGAATGCTGTCAGTCTGGCGCAGCTGCTGAAAGAGACCGCAGCAAAACACGGAGTGAAGATGGGGCAGGTGGGTATTCCCTTACGGGTTGCGGTATGTGGCGAACCACAAACTCCAGCGATTGATCGAGTGTTAGAAATGATTGGGCGAGAGGAAGTGATTCAGCGTTTAGCGCATACCCTTCTGTGAAAGTGAAATCATCAATCCAATTTAGCTAAGGCCATCAGCAACTTCAACTAGTTTGATGGTTCGGCCTGAAGTCTCGATCAAACCGCGTGCACGTAATTCAAATAGAACGCGCCCAACCATTTCGCGCGAGGCCCCGACCATATCGGCAATATCTTGGCGAGTGATGTTTTTGGGGACGATACGCTGTCCATCTTTGACTTCAGCGATATCGTGTAAGGAACTGGCCACTCTGCCGTAAACATCTAATAAGGCTAGATTGCCAATCTTTTTGTTTGCTTCGCGCAGTCTTTGCACGAGACAACTCATCATTGCTGTACTTAACTTGGGGTTAGATAGCAGGGTCTTAAGAAAATCTTCTTTTCCTAGAACAAGAAGCTCACTTGCTTCTGACGTGATCACACACGCTGAACGGGTGCCACTATCCAACAGTGCCATTTCCCCAAAATAATCACCCTGCTCAAGAATAGCCAGCACCACTTCTTTGCCCGTTTTGTTGCTAATCGTCACTTTAAGTCTTCCAGAGATCACGATATACAATGCAGAGCCCGGGTCACCTTCGTTGACAACACGAATTCCTTTTTTGAGGGCAGAGCGTTGTATCACATTAGCCAATAGGGCTAACTCGTTATCCGGTAGATCTGCGAAGAGGGGTACGTTTCTTATTAGGGTTGTTGAAACTTTTAGGTTTGGTGACATGCCAATCGGATCCCCGAAAAAGAACGTGTTCATGATCATGCCATTATTTTTAGACTGAAAGATGAAAGTGATAAGCTGGTCCCTTGCCTGTTCGCTTGTCAGTGAAACGCACTTCCGCCTATAATTGTCGTCCTCGTGGGGGTATAGCTCAGCTGGGAGAGCGCTTGCATGGCATGCAAGAGGTCAGCGGTTCGATCCCGCTTATCTCCACCATCTAACATCCGAACACGTTTACCAAAGGCCGGTAACCCATCGATCAAGGGTTACGGCCTTTTTTGCGTTGGAAGCTAACGACGGGTTGCCACCTATATTTTCAAGAAACAGTTCTTGCGTCTTGACCAAACAAAATCGACTTTGCTTTCTCATCAACTGTAGGCGCGACATTGATTGATTTGGCAATCTCATACGCTCGTTCAGTTGCCGGTCTGCTTCGAACTCGATCGAACCATGAAGCAAGAGCAGGAAATTGATTTAAGTCCTGGCGCTGACGCTCATGCGGCACCACCCATGGGTAGGAGGCCATATCTGCAATGGAGTAGTCTCCACAGATGTACTCTCTTCCATCAGCTAAATGCTTGTTCAAAACACCATACAAGCGCGATGTTTCTTTAACGTAGCGGTCAATGGCATAGGGCAGTTTTTCGGGTGCGTACTGAACAAAATGGTGGTTTTGACCCGCCATGGGCCCCAGCCCGCCCATTTGCCAGAACAACCATTTCAAGCATTCATTTCTGCCTCGCAAATCGGCAGGAATAAAGCGCTGAGTCTTATCCGCCAGATACAACAAAATCGCGCCTGATTCAAAGATACTGATAGGCTTACCATTGTCTTGCGGGGAGTGATCCACAATGGCTGGAATTCGATTGTTGGGTGAAATGACTAAAAACGCAGGATCAAATTGTTCTCCTTTACTGATGTTGATGGGCTTGATCTTGTAATCTATCCCCAACTCTTCTAGGAGCATGGTGATCTTGTGGCCGTTGGGTGTAGTCCAGTAGTAAAAGTCAATCATCACTCATGCTCCAATAACTTTTAGACGTTCGTTTGAGGGAAACTGCATCGCTAGCAATTCTATAGACAGTTTCTAGCCTTTCGCCAATCCCAAGGCGGTATCGGTTCGGGGCCCTTGCATAGGGTGGCGGACGGTTCCCCCAGAGCATACCGACTCGCCGAGCCCCTCAATGCCAGTGCGGAAGGCTGCGAAATGGCGCGTATTTGTCACCGAGAGAGCAGTTCGACGTAGGCCTGGTAGCTGTAACTTCTGTTCTTTTTCTGGCCCGTCATTTCCGCCACGATACCCAGATATTCCAGCACCTTGACCGCCGCCGTCGCTGTCGGAAAACTCGTGTCCAGTTGCTGCCGAACGCGCTCGATCGTGAAGCGCGGCATCATCGGCAGCATTTCAAACAGCCGGTAACTCGCCGGTCCCGCCTTGGGAGACTGCAGCAGTCGCTTGCGATCAGCCGCCACCAGACTGGCCACTTCGATGATGTTGCGCTCTGCATCCCCGGCTGCTACCGCCACACCCTCAAGAAAGAAGGTCACCCAGGCTTCCCAATCGCCCTCGGTGCGGATGTTGGAGAGACGACGGTAGTACTCGGCCTGGTGCTGCTTCAAGTAGCCGCTGAGGTACATCAGCGGCTCGGCCAGCATTCCCCAATGCTCGAACAGTGCGGCGATCAGCAGGCGACCAATGCGCCCGTTGCCGTCCAGAAAGGGATGGATGGTTTCAAACTGTGCATGGATCAGTGCCACCTTCACCATGGGCGGTAACTCCGTCGCGTCGTCATGAATGAAACGTTCCATATCGGCCAGCAAAGCCGGCACCTGCTCCGGCGGTGGTGGTACGAAAGCGGCATTGCCAGGTCGCGTGCCGCCAATCCAGTTTTGTGATCGGCGCAACTCTCCCGGCTGCTTGCCTGCACCTCTGGCGCCATCGAGCAGCAAGCGATGGGCGTTGTACAGCAGCCGAATGCTGATGGGAAGCCCTTGGGGGTCTCGCAACTGCTCTTGCACCCAGCGGAAGGCTCGCAGGTAATTGGTCACCTCCTCCACATCGTCGGTGTTGCTAACCTTGAAGCCTGCTTCTTCGTCGAACAAATCGGTCAGGGTGGCCTGCGTGCCCTCAATCTGGGATGTCAGCAAGGCCTCCTTGCGAATGGCGCTATACAGCAACCAATCCACCGACGGCACTAAACCGGACACGCCGGCCAGGCGTGCGAGGGCCAATTCGGCTTGGCGATTAAGTTCTAAGTAGACGGCAGGTGCTAAGGCCGGTCCCGTAGGTGGCAGAGCATGGGGCACGAACGCCCGCACCGGCTCACCCAGAGTGGTGGAGATGACATAGGTCCCGGTGTCCCGATTCATTGAAAGTCCACTTAAGTTGCAACGATCAAATTAAACCATTCTTTAATTAAAATTGGAAGTATGAAAGACATCTTTCATGTGACGTCAGTTGGACCGGAAGCGAAGTGTCGATCGTGTTCAGTTTCAGGGGCATTCTGTAAGCCTCTGGCATGAAAACATGGATTCCTGAGATCAACTGAGGAATTCTTGTAGCTTCCCAGAAATGAAAAAACCCGCCGAGGTTTTAGCCATGGGCGGGTTGGTTTGC
>CAIPTD010000087.1 GCA_903867885.1 uncultured Ferrovum sp.
TAAACTCCTTATAAAGCAAAAAACCCCAATGCAAACTCATCATGCATTGGGGTTTTTTACTTTATAAGGAGTTTAGCTCCGACATAACCAAACGCAGTTTGGTTATGTCGGAGCTAAACTGTGCAAAATAAGATATAAAGCTAATGAGACAAAAAAATCTCCAATTTAACTCTAGGAGCGCACCTTGTACCAAGTCGAACACTTCATTGCTGGCCACCACACAAGTGGCACCTCACCTCGCACCTCTGATATTTTCAACCCTGCGTTAGGCAAAGTTGCAGGCAAACTGCATTTAGCTTCAGAAGCGGATGTCAATACCGCTGTTGCTGCAGCCCAAGCCGCTTGGCCAGAATGGGCCGATGCGTCACCGCTGCGCCGTGCTCGCGTGATGTTCAAATTCAAAGAGCTGCTCGAAGCCAATCAACAAAAAATGGCCGAGATCATTACCAGCGAACACGGTAAGGTCGTTTCAGATGCTTTTGGTGAAGTACAACGTGGTTTAGAAGTGGTTGAATTTGCCTGTGGAATTCCTCAAGTTCTCAAAGGCGAATACACGGAGCAGGTCGCCCGCGGTGTAGATAGCTATTCGATGCGTCAGCCCTTAGGTGTGGTTGCGGGTATTACGCCCTTCAATTTCCCGGCAATGGTTCCGATGTGGATGTTCCCTGTTGCGATAGCCTGCGGGAATACCTTTATTCTTAAACCCTCTGAACGTGATCCCTCTGCTAGCCTATTGATTGCAGATCTTCTGAAGCAAGCAGGTCTACCGGATGGCGTATTCAATGTTTTGCAAGGCGATAAGCTCGCTGTTGATGGTTTGATCCATCACCCTGACGTTAAAGCCATCAGCTTTGTCGGATCTACTCCCATTGCAAAATATATTTATCAAACCGGTGCTTCACACGGCAAGCGCGTGCAAGCATTAGGGGGTGCTAAAAACCACATGGTGGTGATGCCTGATGCGGATTTAGATCAAACCGTCGATGCTTTGATGGGCGCCGCTTATGGTTCTGCTGGTGAACGCTGCATGGCGATTTCAGTGACCGTTGCCGTTGGTAAGGTAGCGGATCCTTTGGTGGCTAAACTCAAAGAACGTCTTTCCACGCTTAAAGTAGCTCCGGGGACAGATCCTGCTGCTGAAATGGGCCCGTTGGTGACTCTGGCGCATCGCGACAAAGTCAAAGGCTATGTTGATCAAGGAGAGAAAGAAGGTGCTGCACTTGTAGTAGATGGTCGTGGTATTCAAGTTGCAGGTCATGAAGATGGCTTCTTCTTAGGCGGATGTTTGTTTGATCATGTGAAGCCTGAGATGACGATCTACCAAGAAGAGCTCTTTGGTCCCGTACTGTGTGTGGTGCGCGTTCCTGACTTTGAAAGCGCAGTGAATCTGGTGAATGCGCACGCCTATGGAAACGGTACAGCAGTGTTCACGCGCGATGGTGATGCGGCTCGGGAATTTGTGCGCCGAATTGAAGTAGGCATGGTGGGTGTGAATGTTCCTATTCCTGTGCCTATGGCTTTCCATAGTTTTGGCGGATGGAAAGATTCTCTCTTTGGAGATCATCACATGCACGGCCCTGAGGGTGTGCGCTTTTATACACGCTTGAAAACAGTGACCAGCCGATGGCCTACCGGTATTCGCGCGGGTGCGCAGTTCTCTATGCCAACGCTAGAGTAAGAACAGAATCTGGGGTGGCTGCAACAGTCCATGCGGCTGAAGCGGCTGCTCCTTTTTTTGGATTGACTCCGCGCTGTTCCGAGGGGGGGTGATCGAGCCCATATCCCCAGTTCGCAAATAAAAAGTTTAGATGATTCGCCTGTGAAGCATGGCCATCTTCATCACGATCACCGACGTACAGAGTGGTCTGTGAATCCAAATGATGGTCTTGCATAATTTGTTTGATCAGAGCTGCCTTGTTGGCTTTTGGGGGATCGAATGAATCGGGACCATACACGCCCTCAAAGTAATGATTCCATCCTAAATGTGCCATGATCTTGTGGGTAGGATACGCACGCTTATTGGTGGCAATGAAGAGTTGGATGCCGCGAGCTTTGAGTTCTTGCATCATGGCCTCGACACCTTCAAAAGCGGGTGTTTGCAGGCAGCCACTCCCGTCATAGGCTTCCTTAAAAGCAGAGATTAATTTTTCTAGGGTATGAGGATCCGATACGCCCGCTACCATTGCCATGGTTTCTCGCATGGGGGGGCCTATCAGATTCGACTCTAGAGGCACTTTGGGTTGTAAACCACATTGATCAAATGCCAATTTGTAGCCAGCTAAAATACCCGGTGCGGAGTCAACCAGTGTACCGTCGAGATCAAAAATAATAGTTTGAGTCGTCATGCTGAGGGAGTGCGTCATTGTGTTGTGAATAAGGTCAAACAAGGACTATAGCAAGCTTAAGGTAATCCGATTCTTAACTTATTCAATCGTTAATCGAATAGTTGATACTCTGCCATCCGCCTCCTCTTGTAGACCCACTGACAAAATGCCCTGGACCTTGAGTAAAGTACCTATGGGGTGATCTAGTAATTGAGTGATGGCTTCATGGGTAGGATCAAAATGTACGAATACTGCCGTGGCGGGAAGATCGTCCGCTAAACGCTCGTCCTCATCATCCATCGTGATGGGTAAAGGGCTGAGGATGATTCTTCCCGGTACGATGGGGGTTTGTGTCACAACATATCCCAACATGCTCACACGTTGATTCGCAAGATTGAGAAGCTTCTCGCTTGGTTCTAGGCCTTCAGGACCAACAGGCATTTTATAGAGATCGCCAAATTTGATCGTGCTGGGTGGTAGCGAGGATAAGCTGCTAGGCGCAGCAAGAGCATTAGGCGCAGCAAGAGCATTAAGCGCAATCATGCTCATACACAGCGCCATGCACTCCAGTGTAAGGCTGGATTTTAAGATTAAAGATTTAAAAGCAGACTTCATTCGCGCACACCCCCCAGCATAGCTTGTCCTATTTTGAAGAAGACATCGGTGTTATCAAAGAATCCAGTAAACAAAGTTGCCCCACGTCCCATCGCTCCCAGGGGTACATCCGTTCCGGTATGAACAGCATTATCTCCAGGTACTTGGCCCGCGATAAATAATCCGTTTTCTGCATTGCGCGCTGCGGGATGAGCGGGGTAGGTGTTCAGAGGTTCAACACCTATAAAAGGCTGTTGTGAGTCTGAGGTAGGGCGAGGATTGGAGAGCCATGTTTCATAGCGATCTGCATTGGCTCCATAGCCAATCAGTACCTTGCCTTGAATATCGGTATCAGCAGGATAGCCATCAGCCAAGATGCGGTAACGCGGAAAGCCTGCACCTTCATACACCCCGACTTGTTTGTCTCTGAGCACCGCTGCTTTACCTGGGTCTGAAGCTAGATTTTTTGCTACGGTATCGCGATTTACTTTGAGAGAACCAATCAGTGAGGCGCCTGAACATTCATGATCTGCGGTGACAATCACCAAGGTGTCGGGGTGTGCCTGTGCATAGCGTTGACCCATGGCAACGGCACGATCAAATTCCAGCACTTCTAATATCCAACGATCGGTATCCATGAGATGCGACTGTTTGTCGATCGAAGCGCCCTCTACCATTAAAATAAAACCTTTGTCGTTATCATGATCAAGCACCTTAAGGGCGGCATCGGTCATTTCATCGAGCATGGGTTGATCGGGAAAACCAAAATCGTGGACAACAGAACCACGGGGTGAACTGCTAGATAGGGGCGTCTCTATTCCCTCTCCAAAAGGCCCTTTACCTGTGCCGGCGGCGCATCCGTTAGCAAAGGCCGATGCGGATGCTTCGCTGGCGCAACGACGGCCATTGATTTTGTCGAAGGCTACGTTCATGTTAGAGAAAGTGAAAAGCCCCAAGAGTTGATGAGGAGGGTTCTTGGTAGAAATGGCATCTTTTAAAACGGAATAGTTAGGGGCATATTGCCACCCAGCTGAGCGGAAATCGGCGATGAGGTTTCGCTCAGGGTCTTTGGCGCCTTTTGCTGCCCCCCATCCTGTAACTAGGTCATCTGGCAACACATAGTCGCTTGAGGCGGTGCGCTGTGAGCCATTGATGACAGGCTGGTTTTTTTCAATCTTGCCAGATGCATTTGGCAAAAACCATTTACGCCCACCGCCCATCAACACGCGTAAGCCAGTGAGGTTTTGATCATCGAGATATTGATCCACAATCCCGCTACCTTTGCCGCGATCAGAGGTATGAACGGCATTGGCGGCAGGGGTAGCATCGAAGACATCGGCGGTAGTGACGAGGCCAAGCGATGTACCTTTAATACGATGTAAATATTCTGAGAGGTATTCCACACGAGGGTTATCGAAAGCATCCTTAGTATCGTCAGGGAAAACGCCTTCTTCATTGTTATTGGCCTTATTACCTGTAACGTAATTCGACATGCCGGGCGAGGAGTCGGTCACGATAGAATTCAGTGAGGCCGTCATCACGAGACCACTAACAGGAAAAGTATCCATGGCTAAACGTCCATTGGCTTTTCCTTGTTCATAGCTTTTAGCCACGATACGGGCTGCGGTGCGATGTGTGGCACCCATGCCATCGCCTAAGAAAATAATGACGTTCTTGGCTTTTGAGCCTAGTCGCTGTAAGCCCACGATTTCAAAAACATGCCATTCATCTGCAGTGACTTTGAGATCGCTTTGCGTAGCTTCAACAACCAAGTGATGTATGCCCTCTTGTTTGTTGCTATAGCCACGAAATGAGACTACTGCGCTATTGGGTTTGAGGCCTTCAACCAAGCCTGTGGTCACAAAACTCGTGTTTGCAGTGTTTGAATTTTGTGCCGAAATCTTTACTAATTCTTTTCCATCAATCACAAAGCGAACTTGCGTGATAGTTGTACCTGCATCAGGTTGCACGGTAGTCTGCAAATCAAAACGCTGGTCAGTCAGAAACCTGGCTGTGACCGGCTCATTCTGTCCTTGATGATAAGGTTTGCTGGGTGGAGTAACTCTCGATATCAAAGGATCTGAGTACGCGTTTGAAGCCAATAAAAAAAGATTAGCCAACAAGGAAAGTGAGACTAAGAAACGTGACATCAGAACTCCATAGTCTTGTGATATTGAGCGGAGAGAAAAAGTATTGATGAAGGAACTCGGACCTGCAATCTCATCCCTTGCCATAAGCGTTGCAGAGCAACATGACCCGATGATGACAGGGCAATCGTTCTTACACAAAGGCAATGAATAAACACGTGTAGTATCAAGCGACCTCAAATTGATTCCCGAACATAAAAACAAGGTGAGCAATGTTTAGATTTCTCAATAACTATATTCGCTATTGGGCCTTAGCCATCAGCGTTGTTTTGGCGGTCTTCTTATTCTTGGCCTATTGGTATTTAGGCTGGTCATTGGCTGGGTTTATTGTCTTTGGTTTACTGGCCTCTATGGGGCTGCGTGATGTAAGTCAAACCCATCATGCCATTCTTCGAAATTATCCTGTGATTGGTCACTTAAGGTTCTTTCTTGAGTTTATTCGACCAGAAATGCGCCAATATTTTTTGGAATCCGATACAGAAGCTACGCCATTTTCTCGAAGCCATCGTTCCTTGGTGTACCAGAGAGCTAAGCAAGAAATTGATAAACGCCCTTTCGGAACGCTCCTTGATCCCTACGCTCCTGGTTACTCTTGGATCAATCACTCTGTGGTACCCCAAAAACCAACTGGCCATGATTTCCGAATCGAAGTAGGCGGGGCAGATTGCGAGCAACCCTATAGCCATAGTCTTCTTAATATCTCAGCGATGAGTTTTGGTGCGCTTTCTGCCAATGCGATTCTTGCACTGAATCAAGGTGCAAAAAAAGGAGGATTTGCGCATGACACGGGAGAAGGTTCGATTTCTGTTCACCATCGCCAACACGGAGGTGATTTGGTATGGGAGATTGGCACTGGGTACTTCGGGTGTCGTGATGCGCACGGTAGATTTGATCCTCAAAAATTTGAGGAGCATGCGCGTGAACCTCAGGTAAAGATGATTGAAATTAAATTATCGCAAGGAGCAAAACCGGGCCATGGCGGCGTATTGCCAGGTGCTAAGGTTTCTAAAGAGATTGCAGAAGCGAGAGGCGTTCCTCAGGGGCAGGACTGTTTGTCTCCCGGAAGCCACTCTGCTTTTTCAACACCGATAGAGCTGCTTGAGTTTGTTCAGCAATTACGCACCTTATCAGGCGGAAAACCAACGGGATTTAAATTGGCAATTGGACATCCATGGGAATGGTTTGCCATTGTTAAAGCGATGCAGAAAACGGGTATTACTCCAGACTTTATTGTTGTGGATGGCAAAGAGGGCGGCACAGGCGCTGCACCGCAGGAGTATTTGGATCGAGTGGGTGTGCCGATGCGCGAAGGTTTATTGCTGGTTCATAATGCCTTGGTTGGGGTGGGGTTGCGAGATAGGATTAGAATTGGCGCAGCCGGAAAAATTACTTCTGCATTTGATATGGTTCGAGTTTTTGCTTTGGGAGCAGACTTTTGCAATGCTGCGCGTGGATTTATGTTCGCACTTGGATGTATTCAGGCTCAAGCTTGTCATACTGATAAATGCCCAACAGGGGTAACGACACAGGATCCTGTTCGTCAGCGCGCTTTAGTGGTTCCTGATAAAGCAGAACGTGTGTATCACTTTCATCAAAATACATTGAGTGCTCTGGCTGAGTTGATTGCCTCTGCAGGTTTAAATCATCCGGGTGAATTAAAACCAGAACACATCATGGTGCGTATTTCAGCATTTGAAGCAAAGCCTTTGTCAGATATGTATCAATTTTTAGAACATGAAGAATTACTTAAGAGTCCTGATCGCATTATTGCATTCCGACATTTTTGGACACGCGCATCCGCACATCAATTTGATCTCGCCTAATTAAAAAACGGATATGACACAGTCGCAACCTCAAGCATTAGTCACGTTGTTTTTCACAGAAATGTGGGAGCGTTTCAGCTATTACGGTATGCGTGCCTTGCTGGTCTTGTATCTGGTTAAGGCGGCAGGCTATGAGCGCGCAGACGCACTGACACTCTATGCTACCTATACAGGCATGGTATATCTCGCGCCGATGCTAGGGGGCTATCTGTGCGATCGTTATCTGGGTTATCGCAAGTCTATTTTATTGGGTGGAATCATCATGATGATGGGCCACTTTGCGATGGCAGTGCCATCGCTGCTTTACTATGCTCTGGGTTTGTTAGTAATCGGTAATGGTTTCTTTAAACCTAATATCACAACTTTTTTAGGTACGTTTTACCAAGAGAATGATCCCCGCCGAGATGGGGGTTTTACCTTTTTCTATATGGGCATTAATCTGGGCGCATTTCTCGCACCCTTCATCGCAGGCACCCTAGGCGAAAAAGTGGGTTGGGACTGGGGTTTTGCTTCAGCTGGTATAGGAATGGCCTTGGGGCTTACCCAGTTTTGGTTGGGCCATGGGCGTTTAGGTGAAGGAGGCTATCCACCCGGTAGGAGCAGTTGGAAGCCTCGAGATGCGCTAGATATTTTTTTGATTTGTTTCAGTGCCATTGGGTTTCTTGTTCTTGTTTTTCAACTATGGCCTTTACTCGGGCCTCTCCTGAGTGCTGTTCCGTTTGGCTTCAGAATCGGTTTGCCTTTAGTTCTTCTGGCCTGGATGGTGACTGATATCTATCGCAAGGATGGAGCAGATGCGAGAGATCAAGTGCTAGCCATTCTTTTGTTGTGTGTTTTTGTCATTGTATTTTGGATGGGCTTTGAGCAAGCGGGTGGAACGATGAGTTTATTTGCTGATCAGCAAACAGATCGGCATTTCTTAGGTTGGGAAATCCCTGCTTCGTATTTTCAAGCAATTAACCCATTGGGAATTTTATTGTTTGGGCCTATTTTTTCGATGCTGTGGAGCCGCTTAGATGTGAGCCGGTTTGCGATTTCTACGCCTGCCAAAATGGCGCTAGGTATGATGATTTTAGGGTTAGGGTTTGTCTTGTTGTTTATTGCGCAAAAGCAAGCAGAACAGTTTGGAACAGTGGGGCCGTGGTGGTTAGTGGGGGTGTATCTGCTCCATACCTTGGGCGAATTGTGTCTTTCTCCGATTGGTTTATCAATGGTTACCAAGCTTGCCCCTTTGCGCGTGGCATCGTTGATGATGGGGACATGGTTTATTGCCAATGGGGTGGCAAATTATTTTGCGGGACGTTTGGAAGGTTTGCTGGCAACCGAAGGAATACCCGTCTATGGTTTTCTCATTGCTAGCTCAATCGGTGCAGGCTTGCTTCTCCTAGGACTGACCCCACTACTTAAACACTGGATGCATGGAAAGGCCTAAGGCGTCATTCCTGTATTCAAGTTTTAGCGTTCTTAACCCCTCAACTTATCAATCTTAAGTGAATTGAGTTTGAACACTTAAGCGGCAATCCAGTCCGTCTAATATCAAGGAAGACGCGGCACCAAAGGGCAGGGTGAATTTGTCTTTGATGTGACCAAACGGGAGCCCTGAGATCACCGGTCCTGTAAAGCGCTGACGCAGACCTGCAATCACTTCTGATAAGTGATATTGAACTTGCGCGTCGGCTGCAGGTTCGCAAGCTGTAAACGCCCCCAATACAATCGCAGCTTGGTTTTTTAATACGCCCGCTAGTTCAAGCTGGAAGAGCATGCGTTCAATGCGATAAGGCGCTTCCCCAATCTCTTCAAGAAATAAAAGTCCGCCTTCAATTTGGGGGAACCACGGAGTACCGATGAGGTGCGTAACGAGGCTTAAATTGCCACCCCATATTGTGCCTTCTAGTTTTTGGGCTGGAAAAGCCTGATCGTTTTGCCACCCCGGATAGGTGTGGGTGAATGATCCTTTTTTACTCACTAGCCCCCAAAAGTTTTCTGCATGCAATTCACTTTCATCGCTTCCGGAGAAATCCGTGACGGCCATGGGGCCAGCTAAAGAGATGTGGCCAGTTTGTGCGAACAGCGCCATATGAAAGGCGGTGAAATCACTGAAGCCACAAAATAGTTTTTGGCTTGAGGCGCAGGCTTTCCAATCAATGCGAGGAAGCAAATGCGAGAGGCCAAACCCTCCGCGTGCCGCCATGATCATATCAATGCTAGGGTCTTCAACCAATCGATGTAGGTCAGCTAATCTTGATTCTGCAGATCCCGCACAATAGCCCTCGCGCGCTAAAACAGAGGGGGTGACCACCACCTTGTATCCGTGTGACTCTAATCGATTGACAGCAAGAGGAAGTTTCTCAGGCAAGGGCAGAAAACCGGATGGAGCACAGATGCCTATCGTGCCGCCCTCACGCAAAGCACGAGGGCGGCTTGGCGGGAAGGGGGAGAATGCGTTGAGTGGCATTTTCTGAATCAATCGTTTTGTTGCTGAGCTTGGATTAAGCAAACCATTTCTGGTTTTGCGCATCCACCACACTTAAAGCGGTCATGTTGATGATGCGGCGAACAGTGCAACTGGGGGTGAGGATATGCGCTGGAGCCGCTGTACCCAACAAGATGGGGCCTACGGTAATACCATCCCCCATCACTTTGAGTAAATTGAAAGCAATATTAGCTGCATCTAGGTTAGGCATCACCAGTAAATTGGCCTGCCCCTTGAGAGCAGTATTGGGCATGACTGCCATGCGTAATTCTTCGGAGATGGCGGCATCGCCGTGCATTTCTCCATCCACTTCCATTTGTGGGCTGCGTCGGCGCAAAATGGTCAAGGCATCGCGCATTTTTTGGGCAGAAGCACTAGGCGAGGATCCAAAAGAAGAATGGGAAACCAAGGCTACTTTGGGGTTGATACCGAAGCGCCGCACTTCATCTGCTGCAAGGATGGCGATTTCAGCAATCTCTTCGGCCGTGGGATCAGGGTTTACATAGGTATCGGCAATGAATAGTGTGCCACGTTGGTTTAACAGCACATTCATGGCTGCCGGTTTTTCTACACCCGGGCGTAAACCTAAGACATTAGTGATGTAGTCTAAATGGCGCTCATATTGGCCAATACTTCCGCAAATCAGGCCATCTGCTTCTTGGCGACGCACCATCAGCGCGCCAATCAGGGTAGGGTTGCGTAGCACTTCTTGCTTGGCGAACAGGGGAGAAACTCCCTTGCGTTCCATCAGGCGATGATAGAGGGACCAATATTCTTTAAAGCGTGGATCGGAATGCTCATTGACCACATCAAAGTGTTCGCCTTCTTTCATGCGCAGCCCCATGATTTTGATGCGACGCTGAATGATTTCAGGGCGACCAATTAAAATCGGGCGGGCCAAGCCTTCATCTAGTATGACTTGAACTGCACGCAATACTTTTTCTTCTTCGCCTTCTGCAAATACAATTCGACGTGGTGAGCGCTTGGCTTTGGTGAATACGGGCTTCATCAAAAGCCCCGAGTGATACACGAATTGATTGAGCTTCTCTCGGTAGGCGTCCATGTCGGTAATGGGATGCGTGGCCACACCACTATCCATTGCTGCTTGGGCGACTGCTGGCGCAATCTTTACGATCAGACGGGGATCAAAGGGTTTGGGAATAAGGTAATCCGGTCCAAACGCCAATTCTTGTTCGCCATAGGCTTGAGCCACCACATCGGATTGTTCCGCTTTGGCGAGATCTGCAATGGCGTAAACGCATGCGATCTTCATGGCTTCATTAATCGTGGTGGCGCCAACATCCAATGCACCACGGAAAATAAATGGAAAGCACAGCACGTTATTGACTTGATTGGGGTAATCCGATCGACCGGTTGCAATGATGGCGTCAGAGCGCACTTCGCGCACATCTTCGGGAAGAATTTCTGGGTCAGGGTTTGCCAGAGCCATGACTAAAGGTTTTGCTGCCATCTTGGCGACCATCTCTTTTTTCAGGACGCCACCGGCAGAAAGCCCCAGGAATACATCGGCACCCTCAATGACCTCGCCCAGGGTCCTAGCGCTTGTGGTGCGCGCATAGCGCGCTTTGTTAGGGTCCATGAGTTCAGTTCGGCCTTCGTACACCACACCAGCTAAATCAGTTACAAAAATGTTTTCGGGTTTAACGCCCAGTGCAACTAACATATCTAAGCAAGCCAGTGCCGCAGCCCCCGCACCTGAAGTGACCAACTTAACTTGATCTAAAGGTTTCTTGACTACTCTTAAACCATTGAAGACCGCAGCACCCACAATAATGGCTGTTCCGTGTTGGTCATCATGAAATACCGGAATTTTCATGCGCTCGCGCAGACGGCGCTCAATTTCAAAGCACTCAGGAGCCTTGATGTCCTCAAGATTGATTCCCCCAAAAGTGGGTTCCAATGAGGCGATGATTTCCACTAAAGCATCGGTATCTGTTGCATTAAGCTCAATGTCAAAAACGTCAATACCTGCAAACTTCTTGAACAACACCCCTTTACCTTCCATGACCGGTTTTGCGGCCATAGGCCCAATCGATCCTAAGCCAAGTACTGCGGTTCCATTCGTTATAACGGCAACCAGGTTGCCTCGAGCAGTCAGGTTCCGCACTTCATTGGGGTCTGCGGCAATGGCTTCACAGGCTGCAGCTACACCCGGCGAGTAGGCAAGCGCCAGATCTCTTTGGGTCGTGAGAGGTTTAGTTGGGGCGATAGAAATCTTTCCGGGTGTGGGAAAGCGATGAAAATCAAGGGCGGCTTTACGAAGATCGTCATGCATAAGGTTGAGGGCGCTTGGCCCGCTCCAGTCGGTACTTTAAGGTACGTACATGATA
>CAIPTD010000088.1 GCA_903867885.1 uncultured Ferrovum sp.
ATCTATGACAAAAGTATTTGTTGAATATGATTCATCTTTTACTGATTTAATGGAAAAATTAAGAGTCAATTATGATTCAACATACGATAAGATGTCTAATGAAAAGATGTTGCCAATAAAGTATATTGATACAAAAGAAATTCCTTCTTATGTTTTAACACTTCCAGATGAAGATTTAATAGCTGTGAAAGAATTTGTATCAAGAGATGAAATGAGTAAACATTTATTTGATCATTGTCCAGAACTTATGCTTGGTATCGTAACTGAAGATGAAGATAGCAAAGAGATATACAGAAAGTTAGAATTTTTAGCTTGATAGAAGAGTTACACATTGTGTAACTTCTATATTTTTTCCTATGTACACCAACACTCACAAAAACAATTAAGATACCTTAAGTACTCATAATGTTACGCAAAAGTTACACAACCCACTATTTTTTGTCGCAACCACTTGATTTTATTGGCTTTTTTATAAGAGCCACTATTGAGTGGGAATGAATTTACGTCTGGCAGCGTAGCGCAACCACTGGCAGTGCCGGACCTCGATCTCTTTGGTGAATGTCCAGCCGCCCAGCGGTCGTCAATCTCATGCAGGATGGCCACGTGTTCCGCTCAGTACTATGATTTCTTTGTTGTATCTCAAACATGCCTTCAACGAAAGCGATGAGCACGTAGTAGAGCGGTGGAGCGAAACACCACGCTGGCAGTATTTTTCCGGCCAGGCTTATTTTGAAGAGCGCTTACCCTGCGATGCCACAACACTGGTTAAATTCCGTGCCCTCTTGGGAGAAGAAGGGGTAGAAGAGCTTCTTGCGCAAACCATCAACGTAGCGTTGGAACTGAAACTGATTTCTCGCGGGATTGCAAGCGCGTATTGCGTAAAAGATCAAAAATAATAAACGATCGTTGAGTTTTTATTGCATTGAAGTCTAGTGCAAAGTAAAATTAAACGATCGTTGATCTTGAAGGGGAATGGCTATGGCACACAGAGAAGTTGGTATCTCCTCTGTCGCAGAGCTTGGAGAGATGGTTCGGGCTGTTCGCAAGGAGTCCGGATTGACTCAACGCGATGCCGCAGCGCTGTGCAACGTCAGCCTGCCATTTCTTAACGGCTTGGAGCAAGGGAAATCTACAGCTCAGATTGGGAAAGTCTTGTCCGTCTGTAACCGTTTCGGCATTGATGTCAGACTGAGGCTGCCGGGTGAAACGGTATGAGTGTCTTGATCGTCTCGGCTAATGGGATTCCGGTTGGAACTCTGGAAGTCAAGAAAGGGCAGTGGAAATTTGTCTATGCGACCGAGTGGAAGGATTATGCGCTTTCGCCCAACTTTCCGATTGCCACCAAAAAATTTGAAGATACCGCGAATGACAGGCCGGTCGAATGGTTCTTCGAGAACCTGTTGCCCGAAGGCCGAATGCGAGACCTGATCGCTACCCGGGACAGGATAGATCCTCGCGATACGTGGGCGCTTCTGGTTCGACATGGGCAGGACACAGCCGGGGCGCTTTCGCTGATCCCCGAAGGACTCGCGGCACCGACAAAAGAAATTCTGGTGCCACTTTCACAAGAGGCGCTACAGGAAAAAATCAGGGCTTCCAGAGCGCGCAATCTCCCTTTGATGGCATCATGGGACGAAATCCGCATGTCCTTGGCGGGCGCTCAGGAAAAACTGGGTCTGCGTATTGATGCCAATGGCGAGATGTTTCTTCCAGAGGGTTTGGCTCCATCAACTCATATCGTCAAGCCGGAAAATGCCAGTGCGGATTTTCCATATTGTCCCGCCAATGAATTTTTCTGCTTGCGCTTGGCTCATGAGCTGAAGGTTCCAGTACCTGCGGTTGGATTGCTGCACCTCCCCGAACCGCTTTATGTCATTGAGCGGTTTGACCGCGAGCCATTGGATACGGGGGCTGACAAGGCTTTCAGGCGACTCCACCAGATAGACCTGTGCCAAGCGATGGGTGTGGCGCCATCAAAGAAATATGAGAGCGAAGGTGGCCTGGGTTTGCATCACTTGTTTGGAGTGCTTCGAGGTACCTTCATGGATCGCCCAATCGTGGCTGCCAATGCCGTTATCCAGTGGATTGTATTCAACTATTTGATCGGCAATCTGGATGCCCACGCGAAGAACATAGCCTTCCTGATGCGCGGCCAAAAAGCTGCGGTAGCGCCGTTTTACGATATGCTGTGCGTGGAGGCGTATCTACCGCGACAGACCATGGCCATGTCCATCGCGGGAGAGAACAAGCCTGGTTGGGTGGAAGGGGCGCATTGGGATGCGATGGCCTATGAGGCCGGTGTGGCACCCCGGCTCGTTCGCGGTGCTTTGTCGCGCATGAGCGAGAACTTGCCGGAAGCGATCTCAAAGGTGATCGGAGATGAACGGCTGTTGCCTGCCGAGCGAGATTTTCTGCATGAGAAAGTGCTTCCCGTTATTGCAGATCGAATAAGCTTCGTTGACGATGCGCTCAAGTCCCTGCAATCGACAATCGGTGAACTACTGACAAAGCGGGAATTTGATCCATCGGTAGCGGAGCGTTTGAGCAACCTTTAAGTGATAAACTTGGTGATGTTATGGAGCTATTCAGAGGTACTTTCAACTACCATTAACCCCATTAACCTCAGTCACTCTGTTGATAATTGTAATTGATAATATTAAAGTCCAGCAAATTTTGCGGATGGTATAAATAATGGTATTGACATATTTTCAATTAACAAACTATCAGTAAATCAATATGATAAAGTTACTATTGATAATTGAGTGGGAGTGATTCGGAGGCTAGAAAGGTCTAGCAAGTACTTAATTAAATCAAAACATGTTGATTGAATAAATCAAACCATGTAGATTGTTTTAACCAAACCATGTGGATTGGTGAAAGATCAGCATGAGGAGCTCGATGGCTCGCCCTCGATTGACCGAACAACAGAAGTTGGCCAAGGCATTGACCGAGCTCCATCAGGTGCTCGGGTCAGAGCAGGGAGTTGTTCGCGGTAAGCAGATCAAAAATCCGACACGCTTGCTTCTACTTGAGCGCGGTTACCTGCGAGAAATCCTGAAGGGATGGTACTTTGTTTCGGACCCGCTCGCTGAGGCTGGTGATACCACCCCATTTTACGCAAACTACTGGGAGTATCTCGCCAGTTACCTTTCAGAACGCTTCGGCACTGACTATTGCCTAACTGCCGAACATTCCTTACTCCGGCACGCGCAGCACAATGTTGTGCCACAGCAAGTCAACGTGATGCTCGCGGTAAACCAGAGCCAGTTTCAGGAGCTGGCGTTCGGTCACAGCGTTGCGCTGTACCCTGGAGGAAAAAGTTTTCCCGCTCCAGCAGATCAAGAGTCCTTGATGGGAATTCGGTGCATGTCTGCGCCGTACTGCCTGGTCATGCTGAATCCGAGGTATTTCAAGGACTATGCACGTGAAGTCCAGATCGTCATGGGAAAGGTTGTCGACCCGAGCACGATCGCAGCCTTGGTTGATATCAATGCAGCTGGTGTCGCGCGACTTGTTTCAGCCTATCGACGGATTGAACGTAGCGACTTTTCCGAGGAAATCCTGAAGCAACTCTCTGGTCTTAAAACGGCCCTCAACACAGAAGGAGATCCTTTTTCAGGGGAGCAGGTGTTTCAACTTGGTGCGCCAGGCAGATCTCCGCTATACAACCGAATCAGAGTCTTTTGGGCTCAACATCGTGAAGCCGTATTGGCATCCCGACCGTTGGATGCGAGAGTGAAGCTATCAAATGCCGACTATCTGGCACGCGTGGAAGCAATTAGAGTTGAGGACGCGTATCACAGCCTGTCGATAGAACGATACCGAGTAACACCCGAGCTCATTAGAAAGGTCGCTGAGGAAAAGTGGGATCCGGCTGGTAACTCGCAAGATCAACGGCAGATCGATGCAATGGCTGCCCGTGGTTATCTGGATGCATTCCAACTGGTCAAGGAAGATGCTGGACAAGCGTATGCGAAGAGAGCCGCAAAGTCTGACATTGCTTCTCAGCTCTTCAACGACAGGCACCAGGCCTGGTTCCAAAAGTTATTCGGCCCATCAGTCGACGCTGGAATACTTGAACGCAGGGACTTGGTGGGCTATCGCCGACACAGGGTCTTTCTGCGCGGATCGCTCCATGCTCCGCCGCACTTCGACTATGTGCGGGATGGAATGGAAGCATTACGCGAATGTTTGACCGAGGAGACCGACGCTTTTGTGCGTGCCGTATTGGGTCACTGGCTGTTCGGGTTTATCCATCCCTACATGGATGGGAATGGACGGATGGCGCGATTTACAATGAACCTGATGCTGGCCTCAGGAGGGTATCCTTGGACAGTGATTCGAGTCGAGGATCGTGCGACCTATATGGCTGCTCTTGAAAAAGCCAGTGTCGTTGATGATCTAGCTACGTTTTCAAATTTCGTTGCTGATTCCGTGCGGAGAAGCCTGTGAACACAATGAAAAGCCGTATACCATTATTCACGTAGGTTCACCATAGAGTGGGAATCAGTTCACCACAAGGGATGCATCCACTGGGGTGTTTTAAACCGAACAATTGAAGCGTAAAGCCAGAGGTAGAAAAGCGTGAAAACCAAGGCAGAGAGCATCAGTAACCAAGTGGTTTGCCACCATAGTACGGCGGGGACAACCGACAGGCTGGAGAGCACCCACAGGTAAGGTGAAGTGCGCGAGTTAGAGTTAAAAATCAGTTTGGTGGAGCTCAAAGACGAATCCGAGGTCAACGGAGCACAACGATTATTCAGTAAGCGCCGATAGATCAGCGAATGAAAATGAATCCCGTCCGGATGGCCAGGGTTTTTACCTTGATGGATCCAGCGCCGATAAATGGTAAATAGCGTTTCGATGATGGGGTAGCCATTGATCAACAAAGCGAACCAAGAGGATATTTCGTCATGGCGTAATACAATCAGTATGCTTAGGACCGCAATCCAGAAACCAATCAAGTAGGCCCCCCCATCCCCTAAAAAAATGAGTCCGCGGGGATAATTCCACACAAAAAAGCCCAGAATGGCAGACGCCATAGTAAAACTGAGATAGGTGATCTGACTATCGTGTACGGTCACCGCTACATACCCCAAAGCGAGAAGAGCGATCATCCCCACCATGCTCGAGAGCCCATTGAACCCATCGATGATGTTATAGGCGTTGGCTAAACCTGTGACAGCAAAGACTGTAAAAGCAAGCGATAGCGCAGGCACAGCCAGTAGGGCATCGACTCCAGGAACCTCCAGATGGCTAATCGTGCACCCCAGCAACCTTGCGGCCATGAGCGCACCAATTGCAATGACTCCTGCGCGAAGGCTTATCGTTACGCGTTTAGTGAAGTCTTCAGTCAACCCCACCGCAAAGACGGGTGCGGCGCACAATAGCAGAGTGCTGTCGAACCCTGTTCCAGTGTGTTGCAGTATTTGGCGTGACAATATTGCCGAAGTGATGCCTGCAGCAATGCCTAGGCCGCCAATTCGTGGTACAGAAACGGTATGGAATTTTTGTGGCCCCAATACATCATGGTCGCCCGTCAGATCCCCATGCAACTTAATCGAGCGAATAAAGATGTGGCAGAGGATGAAAGAGACAAAAAAAGAAACGAGTAAACCGTCCATAACAATATCTTATTGAGTTGACTTGACATTTCTACTACAAAACAAAGGCGAGTACAAAAAAATTAAAGTTGCTCTTGAAGGGCATCTGAAATTGAAGCGGGACAACTCCACGTGACCCAAGTTACATCAAGGCTTATGCAATGATTTCGAGTATTTTTAATTAGGTAGCGCCACGAGTGAAGTAAGGTCTACCTGAAGCGGGACTTGTTTGTGCAGGAAGTCGATCAAGACCATGGCGCGACGCTCTCCATCAGGCATCTGATAGATGGCCGATAACCCATTATACGGCCCCTTGGTAATGATTACTTGTTGATGAGGTTCAAAAAGAGCTTGCGGATGGTCTTGCAAGGCAAAAGTCTGCTTCTGCAAGACTTCTATAAGCCCATCACTCACCTTGGCGGGCTCTGAACCAAAGGACACGATACGGCTCACCCCCAAGGTAGAACGAATGGGGCCCCAGTTATGGCCGTCTTGTTGGGCTGATAATTGAAGAAACAGATAGCGCGCAAACAAGGGTAAGAACACCACCGTACGCTTTCCGCGATGCAGTTTTTCAGCGGCAAAAAGGGGTAAAAAGCACTTGTAACCCTGGCGAGTGAGGTTTTCTTCCGCACGCCGTTCGGCTCTGGGTTTTGTGTGAATTAAATACCAGTTCAGTTCCGTATGGATCACATCGCACCCCAACCCAGATTGGATTGAATCAAAGAGTAAAAAAACTAAAAGGCTATTTTGTCATATTGCACGTGATAAGATGTTCAAAATTGAACGCTAGACGTATAAGGCTTATACATTTACACATCCATGCGCTTGCTGATCGTGACACAGTAGGGCGGTAGCATGCCTAAATGCCTCATCTAATGCCTCATTTCTTTCCTAACACACATGTCAACACGCCAAACCAGTCATACCAAAAAAGAAGATATTGAATTTAAAGCGCTGCGCGCTTTAGATAAAAACCCTTCGCTATCCCAACGCGACTTATCAAAAGAAATCGGTATCAGTGTGGGTGCAGCCCATTATTGTTTAATGGCACTTATAGAAAAAGGTTTCGTAAAAATGCACAACTTCAATACAAACCCAAATAAATTGCAGTATGCCTATTTACTCACTCCTGTGGGATTTTCGCATAAGCTCGAACTCACATCCCGTTTTATTAAACGACAGAAAGCGGAATACGAAAGATTACGTGTCGAGATCCGTGCCATAGAGGCAGAGCAGCATGGATGAGAGACAGGGGCGAGATCGGGCATTAGCGGGCTTGAGTTTTATTTAATCATTCATTAAGTAGTTTCCAATCTAATAACCAAAAGTAATCTTTGTGAAAATTTTATTAACCGGTGGTGCTGGGTATATTGGTAGTCATACCGCAGTAGTGCTATCGCAGGCCGGTCACGAAGTGGTGTTGTTGGATAACTTTTGCAATAG